>CANJOT010000040.1 GCA_947475815.1 Burkholderiales bacterium
ACCGAAGTGGAATACGGCAACTCCAGCACGGTCAGTTCCACATGGGCCGGGCAGCGCGCGCGCAAATCGTCGAGCATGGCGCGCTCACCGAGTGCCACGTCAATGCCGATAAGCAGATGGATGCGGCCGGCAACATCCTGGGCATAGACCGATTCGACCGCCTGCACCAGGGTTGGCCGCAATACCGTCAGGATAACCACGGCGACGTCGGCCTGATCAGACATGGTCGGCTTTCAGTACGCTCAGGTCGGCTTCGCCGCGATCGGCCACGTCGGACACGTCGCCCACATCGGCCGCGCGGATGGCGCACAGCGTGCGCAACTCGCGGCCGACACGCTCCACCACGGCGTCCCAGGCGCCCGGACTCTGTTGCCGGAACAGCCGCGCATTGGGCCACCAGTACGAGCGTTGCGCATCCAGACCCCAGCGCCATTCACCGATGAAGGGCAGCAGGATCCACACCGGCTTGCCCATGGCTGCACTGAGGTGGCACACCGAGGTGTCAACCGAGATGACCAGATCGAGATTGTCCACCAGCGCAGCGGTCTGGCTGAAGTCGGTCAGCCGCTCGGAACAGTCGAGCAGGCGAAAATGCGCCGGCACGTCGCTGACCTGGCTGGCGGCCTGCCAGGTCTGCAGGCTGACCCAGTCGACACCGGTGATATCGGACAAAGCAAAAAATTCCGCCAGAGCGAGACTGCGCTTGGCGTCCTTGCGGCTGGCGACAACGTTGTTGGGCGCCGGGTTACCCGCCCACACCAGTCCGACGCGCAAACGTCCCGCACCTGGCGGCAGGCGGCTGTCGAGCCATGCGCGCCAGTCCGCCGCCTTGCTGCCCGCAGGACGGATGTAGGGACGCTGGCGCGCGAAATCGCCCACCCGTCGCCGGCGGATCAGTGCCAGGCTACCGAAGGGTATCTGATAATCGACATGCTCCAGTTGCGCCAGCCAGTCGGGTTCGATGCGCGTCCAGGCGTCTTCACTGACGCGCAGCTGCACATACGCCTTGCAGTGCGGCAGGGCATCCCGCCACAGCTCATGCAGGTGCGGCTGACCCGCCAGCGTGATACGCGCGCCCTCGGCCAGCAACTCCGGCACGATGGACAGGAACATCATCTCGTCGCCCAGGCCCTGCTCGCCATGGATGAGGATATGTTTGCCGGCCAGCGGCTCGCCCTGCCAGCGCGGAAAGGGATAGGGGTAACACCAGACCTTGCAGTCATTGCCCGCCGGAAAACGTGCCTCGTAGAGCGCCCAGCCGCGCTCGAAATCATCCAGCAGCAAAAACGCCTGAGCGGCCTCCCAGCGGATGCGGGCATTGCCCGGATCCAGCTCGAGGGCGCGTTCGAAAAACCAGCGCGCCCGCTCGACCTGACGCTGCGCGTTGAACAGCAGACCGAGCGACAGGTAAATGATGGCATTGCGCGGCATCAGCGGCAGCGCAGCCTCATACCAGCGCTGGGCCTCGGTGAATTCTTCATTCTCGAGATGGACGTTGCCCAGGTTCTGCATCGCATTGACATGCGTGGGCTGGGCCGCCAGCGTGGCGCGGTAACACTGCGCCGCCTTGGTGTGCATGCGCAGTGCGCCGAACACCACCCCCAGGTTGTATTGGATCTGGGCATTGGCGGGCTGCAGGCGTGCCGCTTTTTCGAGCAGCGGCAGGGCAATGCCGTGCTTGCCGGCCAGATGTGCCAGAGCGCCGCAGATATGCAGGGCATCAGCCTGTTCCGGCTCGACGGCAAGAATCTGCAGGCACACACCCTCGGCCTCGGCACGGTTGCCGGCCTCGAAAAACCCGGTAGCGATGCGCACGGCCTGCGCCACCGATGCCGTCAGCAGCGCCGGCTGCGGCGTGGTCTGCGGCCCGGGAGGCAGCTCGGGAGGCAGATCGCCGATGGTTTGCATCAGACCGGCACCGCCGGATGAAGGGAATACAGGCCGGTGATCGCGGCCCCGGCAAGCACCCTAACCTGCAGGGCCGCAGTGTCCAGACGCGCCACAGGCAGGGCACACACGGCAATCCAGAGTTTCATGCCAGATCTCCTCAAACCGCGGAAATAAAGCGGCGCGATGGCGCCATGAGCGGTGCTGCGCAAACCTTGCTGCACGAACCTTGCTGCACAAATATTACTGCCTTCAACGATTGTAGCAACAGCGGCTCAGCTCAGGGTGATGCGTGCAAACTTGCGTTTACCGACCTGCACCACATACACGCCGGCCGGCAACTTCAGCCCGCGATCGGTAACGGTAGCGCCATCAATGCGCACGCCGCCCTGATCCACATTGCGCAAGGCATCCGAGGTGGAGGCGCACAGATCGGCCTGCTTGAGCAGCTGACCGATGCCGAGCGGCGCGCCACTGAGGGATTGCTCAGGCATGTCCTCGGGCAGGCCGCCACGCGCGCGGCGGTCAAACTCGGCGGTAGCCTCGAGTGCAGCCGCCTCGCTGTGAAAGCGCGTGACAATCTCCTGCGCCAGCAGCACCTTGATGTCACGCGGATTGCGGCCGGCGGCGATGTCGGCCTTGAACCCGGCGATATCCTCAAGACTGCGGCGCGACAGCAGCTCAAAATACGACCACATCAAATCGTCGGAAATCGACATCAGCTTGCCATGCATGTCGTTGGGCTTTTCGGTGATGCCGATGTAGTTGCCCTTCGACTTGGACATCTTTTCGACGCCATCAAGACCCACCAGCAAGGGCATGGTGAGGATGCACTGCGGCTCCTGACCATAGGCCTTCTGCAACTCACGGCCCATCAGCAGATTGAACTTCTGATCGGTGCCGCCAAGCTCGAGGTCGGCCTTGAGGGCCACCGAGTCGTAACCCTGCATCAGCGGATACAGGAATTCGTGCACCGAAATCGGCGTGCCCGCCTTGTACCGCTTGGTAAAGTCGTCGCGCTCCATCATGCGCGCGACGGTGTAATGCGAAGCCAGCTCGATCATGCCGCGCGCGCCGAGCGGGTCGCACCACTCGGAGTTGTAACGGATTTCGGTGCGTGCGGCGTCCAGCACCAGACTGGCCTGCTCGAAGTAGGTCTTGGCGTTCTGCCCGATCTGCTCGCGCGTCAGCGGCGGGCGCGTGGTATTGCGACCGGACGGGTCGCCGATCATCGAGGTGAAGTCACCGATCAGGAAGATCACAGTGTGACCCAGGTCCTGCAACTGGCGCAGCTTGTTGAGCACCACGGTATGACCAAGATGCAGGTCGGGGGCGGTAGGATCAAGACCGAGCTTGATGCGCAGCGGCGTGCCGGTTTGTTCTGAACGGGCCAGCTTGGTGGCGAAATCGGCTTCGATCAGCAGCTCGTCGCAACCCCGCTTGACGACTTGCAGGGCCGCAAGGACGGACGCGGACAGGGGCACTTTGGACTCTTTGAGCGATTCAGAATTGTGGGCGATGGTATTCATGGGGTATTCATGCGGTCTTCATGCGGTCTTCATGCGCTCGCGCCGGGGTGGGTAGAGGAAAGCACGGACAAGGGTGCAAAGTTTAGCACTGTGCGCCCGCCGCTCAGCCGCGGCGCGCCAGCTCGGTAAAAACCCTGAGGCTGCCGTTGTACGCCGGTATACATTCGGATACAATTCCCTCAGACACTTGGAAAGACCCCGGAAAATAAACGGTTGCGGCCCACGGGTATTCACGAAGCGGCCCCACCAACAATCACGCATGCTAACCCCCAACGCCCACGCCCGCCGTCCGCGCAAACCGCCCGTCGACAACGCCCAGCCTGCAAACAGCATGCCGCGCTCCGAGCAGGCGTACTCGCATTTGCGTGACCTGATCGGCAGCAGCCAGTTGCGGCCCGGCACGCGCCTGCGCGAACTCGATCTGGCAGCCTCGATCGGCCTGAGCCGCACGCCCGTGCGTGCTGCCCTGGCGCGCCTCGAAGCCGAAGGCCTGGTGATCAACGACCCGGTGCGCGGCATGGTGGTCACCGAACTCGATCACGGCATGGTCAGCGAGCTGTACGTCATGCGCGATGTACTCGAGGGTACGGCAGCGCGGCTGGCGGCGCAGCACGCCTCGGACGTTGAGATCGCCGTGCTGCGCGACATCGCCAAGCGCGACCTCGAACTCGAGGGCGATTTTGAGGGACTGGCCGCCAACAACCGGCGCTTTCATACCTACATGTACCGCTGCGCCCACAACCGCTACCTGCTCAAGACCGTCAGTGCGGTCCAGGAGGCGCTGGTGCTGCTGGGCCGCACCACGCTGTCGGTGCGCGGCCGCGCCCAGACCTCGCATCAGGAACACCTCGCCATTGTGCATGCGTTCGAACAGCGTGACGCGGTGCTGGCAGAGTCTCTGACGCGCCAGCATATTCAGGCCGCCTATCGGGCACGCCTGAATATGCTGATCGATGAAGATCCGCAGGGCCGGACGCGACCTCAGCCCTGAGTAAAGTAGGGAAACGCCGCATTGAAGCGTCAGCAGTCCGCAAGCACCGAATCACAGCAGAGGCCAGCAACAAGCAGTCAGGCAATAGCGACATCGAATACCACCAGACACCATCCACACCAGGAGTCAAACATGTTGAAGAACAAGAAAGACGGCCAGCAAGGTCACGGATCACCCAGCGACTCGCGCCGCAATTTCCTGCTTGAGGGCGCCGCCCTGATGGCCGGGCTCGGACTGCCCGCCATCGAGGCCAACGCGGCCGTGCCGGCCAACATCGAAACCCTCGACATCAATCAGCGTCTGATCGATGCCGCAAAAAAAGAAGGCACGCTGACCATCCGCTACAGCTCGCCGGTCGATGAAATGACCATCATGGCCGATGCCTTCACCGCCAAATTCGGCATCAAATGCCAGCTCGACCGCAAGGTCGGTGTGGTCGGCACGCAGCAGTTTGCCGCCGAGGAACGCGCCGGCCGGCACATCATGGACATCAATTACACGGCCGATCCGGCCGGCACGCGTGACCTGGCCGACGAAGACATGTTCCTGCGCTTCACGCTCGCCGATCTCGACAAAAAACTCGACCGGGGCAGCTACCTGCCGGGCCTGGGCTACAGCCCGAAGTGGACCGACATCGTCATCTCCTACAACCCGGAACACATCCCGCACGCCAAGGCGCAAGCCATGTTCAAGACCTGGCGCGGCCTGCTGGACCCGAGCCTCAAGGGCAAGATCGGCATCAACGAACCGGCCGGCGGCGGCGTGCCTTTTGCCAACTTCCTGCTGTTTTACCGCCGTCCCGAATATGGCAAAAAATTCCTCGAGCAACTGGCCGCGCAATCACCCCGCCTCTACCCGGGTTCGGCGCCGGGACGCGAAGACCTGGCCGCCGGAGCCATCTCGGTGTTCATGCCCAACTGGGAATCGATCGCCATGCTCAACTTCCTCAAGGGCGACAAAACCGCCTGGACCTACCCGGAAGTCGCACCAGCCTTCACCAATACCTACTTCACCATCTCCAAGCGCGCGCCGCATCCGGCCGCCTCGCGCCTGTGGACGGCCTGGTACTTTACCCAGGAAGGCGCGCGCGTAATGCACACCGCCCAGGCACGACCTACCCTCAAGGGCGTGGCCGATGAGCGCACCGCGATTGCCAAGCTCAAGCAGACCAGCTGGTGGAAGCCGTATCCGGAAAGCGCGCGCTGGATTCCCGACATGGACGATTGGGACGCCAACTACGAGAAGCTCATGCCGGAAATGCGCCAGCTGCTGGGATGGCGACGCTGATGGCCGAGCAAGCCATCGGCCGCAATGCCGGCCCGTCGATGACGCGCAGCAGCCGCCTCGCATCCTGGGGTCTGCTGGTCGCCGTTGCCGCGCTCGTGCTCACGCCGCTCGGCGCGCTGTTTTACGGCGCCGTGCGCAGTCACAGCCCGGGTTCGCGCAAGGGCGTGTTCACCTTCGCCAATATTGACGCGGTCTACGGCGGCCTGTTCACCGGCGGCTGGACCCAGGTGGCGACGCTCAACTCGATCGCGCTGGCCGTGCCGGTGATGATCATTTCCTGTGCCATCGGCGTGTTTCTGGCCTGGGCGATCGCGCGCACCGACCTGCCGGGACGGCGCATTTTTGAAGGCGCCTTCCTGCTGCCGATGTTGTATTCGCCGCTGGTTGGCGTGATCGGCTGGTCAGTGCTGGCCGATCCGCGCGCCGGGCTGATCAACACCCTCTGGAGCACCATCACCGGCCTGAGCGATCCGCTGGTGAATGTCTATTCCTACGGCGGCATCATCTGGGTGATGGTGTTTTATTTCGTGCCCTATGCCTTTGTGCTCAACGTCGGCACCTTCCGGCAGATGGATCCCTCGCTCGAAGAAGCGGCGTCGATGTCGGGGGCCAACCTGTGGCGGCGCCTCACGCAGATCACCCTGCCGATCATGCTTGGCAGCACGGCAGCGGCGGCACTGTTCATTTTCACGCTCGCGCTCGAGCAGTTTGCCATTCCCGGCTTTCTCGGCTCGCACATCCATTTTGATTCGCTGGCGCACGCCATCTACCTGCGCACCAACGCCTACCCGATCGACCTTCCGGGCGCGGCCGCGGCGGGTACGCTGCTGATGTTGCTGGCGGCAGTGGGCCTGTATCTGTACCGGCGCCTGACGCGTCATTCGGAACGCTTCATCACGGTGACGGCGCGCGGTTTCAAGCCGGCGCTCATGCCGCTGGGTAAAATGCGGCCCGTGCTGACGGCGATTCTGGTGCTGATCTTTTTTGTCAGCACCGCCCTGCCGCTGGCAGCCGTGGTCCTGCGCGCCCTGATGCCGGTGCGCACTACGGGCCTCGATCTGGCCTCGCTCAGTTTTCTCAATTTCGCCACCCTGTTCCAGGCCCAGGATATCCTGCTCGGCCTGAAAAACTCGGTCTATCTGGCGGCCGGCACAGCGACCATCTGCGTGCTCATCGGCCTGATCCTGAGCTACCGCATGGTGCGCCTGAAAAGCCCGGCCATGAGCGCCATCGATTATCTGGTCGCCATGCCGATCGGCATACCCGGCACGGTGTTTGGCCTCGGCATGCTGTGGGCCTTTGTCGGCTCGCCGCTCTACCTGACGGTGTGGATCCTGCTGCTCGCTTTCGTCACCCGTTATCTGGTGTACGGCGTGCGCACGCTCGGCAACGGCGTCATGCAGATCGACAAGGCGCTCGAAGAAGCAGCCACGGTGGCTGGCGCGACGCCGGCGCGCACCTTCCTGTTTGTCAATGTGCCGCTGCTCAAGCCGGTCATCACCTCGGTGTGGCTGTTAATTTTCATGATCGTCATGCGCGAAATCAGCGCCTCGGTGATTCTCTACGGCGTTGATTCGGTGACCATGCCGATCCTGACCTGGGGTTATCTCCTCGACGGTTTTTATGGCATGGCCAGCGCCCTGGCCGTGGTGCAGTTGCTGATCGTTGGCACCATCGTCATTCTGTTCCGCTGGGCTTTTGGCAGCGACGTCAAATCACGCGCGGTCGCCTGATCAATCAAGGAAAAGCATGAGCGGAATTCACATCAAGGCATTGAACAAGTACTACGGCAAGGTGCACGCCGTGCAGGGCATCGACCTGTCGATCGAACACGGCCAGTTCATGACCCTGCTCGGGCCTAGCGGCTCGGGCAAAACAACAACATTGCGCATGGTGGCCGGCCTCGAACAGCCGGAAAGCGGACTCATCGAAATCGATGGCCGGGTGCTCAACGGCCCGGGTGTCAGCATGCCGGCGCATCAGCGCAGGATGGGCATGGTGTTTCAGAGTTACGCAGTCTGGCCGCACAAGACGATTTATGAAAACGTCGTGTTCCCGCTGCGCATGCGCGGCACGACGCGTGGCAAGGATGAACGTGAACGGGTCGAGCGCATGCTTGGTCTGGTCGGCCTGCCCTACGAGGAATTTGGCGAACGCTATCCGGCGCAGTTGTCGGGCGGGCAGCAGCAGCGTGTTGCGCTGGCGCGCGCGCTGGTCGGCGACCCGCAGGTATTGCTGTATGACGAGCCGCTGTCCAACCTGGACGCACGCCTGCGCGATTCGATGCGCGTGCTGATGCGCTCGATTCACGACCAGCTGGGGGTGACCTCGCTCTACGTGACGCACGATCAGGTCGAGGCGATGGTGTTGTCGGATCAGGTGTGTGTCATGAACAACGGCCGCATCATCCAGCAGGGCCGCCCGCGTGATCTGTATGAACGCCCCAACGATGTGTTTGTCGCCGAATTCATCGGCCAGGCCAATGTGCTGGCGGTGATCAGTGCGGAACCGGGCAACGCGGCGGTCAAACTGGCCGAAGGCGTGGTCGTACAGGTGCCCGAGGACAACCGCCGCGGCACCAGCAGCGCACCGCGCCAGCTGATCGTGCGTCACCACCAGGTGAAGGTCCATGGTATCGACCAGATCGGTGCGCGTCCCAATACCTTTGCCGGCGTGGTGCGCGACGTCATCTACCTCGGTGACCGGTTGCGCTACACGATCGAACTCGGCCCGAACTGCTCTCTGGTCGCAGAGGTATTGCCCGAGGGCGAACAGGGCAGCGCAGGCGCGCGCGTCGGCGTTGAACTGCCCGGCCACAACTGCATCGTCCTCTGATCAGCGACGACAGACATCACGCCAACAACAACAACAACAACAGACGCTCCGCAACACAACCAGCAAAATTATCCAACACGACAGACAGGAGAAATGATGGCAGTCACCCGAATGGGACTAGAACTACGCGACAAGACCGCGGTGTGCGGCGTCGGCCTGACGATAGGATCGTTTCCAGAACGGACGTCCCTGTCGCTGGCTGTCGACGCTTACCAGCGCGCACTCGACGACGCCGGCCTCAAGCGCGAGGACGTCGATGGCATCATCCAGTTGTCTTACGGTTCGGATTACGACCGTTTCCTGGAAGCCATCGGCAGCGATGTGCGTTACGCCAACCAGGGCTGGACCCACGGCCGTTTCATCGCGCCGATGCTGCAGCAGGCTGCCATGGTGGTCGCTTCAGGCATGGCCAAGGCCGTGGCCGTGGTGCATGGCCGCAAGGGCCGCGCATTCGGACAGCTGGCTGACCACGAAATGTGGCGTCAGGGCCTCGGGCCGCACGGCGAAAGCCCGGCCTACGGCGCCTTCAGCCCGGCCTACGGCGCGGCCGTGGCCATGCGCCGCTACATGCATATGTACGGTGGCAAATCGGAAGACCTGGCGCCAATCGCCATGGCCTTCCGCAAACACGCCCAGCTCAACCCGCTGGCCGTGCGCAAGGATCCGATGAGTTATGACGACTACGTCAACTCGCGCTGGATCGCCGAACCATTGCGCCTGTTTGACTGCTGCCAGAACAATGACGGCGGCGCCTGCATCATCATCACCTCGGCCGAACGCGCCCGTGACATGAAAAAGCCGCCGGTGTATATCTCCGGCATGCAAGGCGTGCACGCCGGCCCGCAGTTCCACAACCTGACCCTGCCGGGCCTGGGTGTGGCGCAGCAGAAGGTGTTCAATTACAAGCCCTCCGAAGACGACCTGTATGCCTACCAGATGGCAGGCATCACGCACAAGGATGTCGACGCGCTGATCACCTATGACGCCTTTTCGCCGCTGGTGCTGTTTGGCCTCGAGCGTTTTGGTTTCTGCGGACCCGGCGAGGCCCTGGACTTCATCAAGAACGGCCGCATCGAGCTCGGCGGCGAACTTCCGGTCAACACCTCGGGCGGCCTGCTGTCCGAAGGCCACGTGGTCGGCTGGAACCTGTTCATCGAAGCCATCAATCAATTGCGCCACGAACGCGGCGCGGGTCAGGTCAAGGATGCCGAGATCATCCAGTACGGCAGCTTCCTCGGCGAATCCATCATCTTCCGGAGATAAGCACATGAAACCATCCACCAAAATGATCGACGAGCAGACCGGTCGTTATCTCCCCGTGATCTACCCGGAGGAATTGCCGTTCTGGGAAGGCGCCAAGAAGCGCGAACTGTGGCTGCAGAAATGCAACTGCTGTGGCAAATCCTGGTACCCGATCGGGCCGGCCTGTATGCATTGCTTTGCCATGGACTTCACCTGGACCAAGATGTCCGGCAAGGGCACGCTGCACAACTTCGTGATTTATCACAAGCCCTGGACACCCTGGTTCAAGGACAAGGTGCCCTACGCGGTCATCAACGTTGAACTCGAAGAAGGCCCACGCCTGACCACCAACATCCTCGATTGCCCGCTCGACAAAATCGAGATCGGCATGCCGGTCAAGGCCGACTATCAGGACATTACCGACGAAATCACGCTGGTGCAGTTCCGGCCCGCCTGAGCTTAGCCACTGCATCACCGCAGCCTTTACTGAAACAGACAGGAGCCTTCATGTCCGAGACCACCGCTTCCAGAACCGACCCGACCGGGCCCCTTGATGCCGATCGCCCCGATGGCATTCGCATGTCGATCGAGGAAGCCACGGCACTCGGCATGCAGGCCCTCAAACGCATCGGCAGCACCGAAGAAGAAGCAAAAATCATCGTCGATCAGCTGATTGACAACGCCTTGTGCGGTTACCGTTTTGCCAGCCTGCCACGCATTCTGGCCATTGCCGGCGATCCGAAAACCAAAGAACCGCGCCGGCCCGTCAAGATCATTCATGAAACACCGCTGTCGGCCCTGGTCGATGCCGGCAACAACGTCGGCTATGTGGCCTGCTACCACGCCGCCAACATCGCCATCGAAAAAGCCAAAAAAAGCGGCTTTGCCTCGGTGGGCGCACACGACAGTTATTACAGTGGCCGCAATGCCTACTTCGCCGAGATGATCGTCAAGGCGGGTCTGGTGTGCATACACATCGCCAGTGCCAAGCCGCGCGTGCTGCCCATCGGCGGCCTCAAACCGGCGCTCGGCACCAACCCGATCTGTTTTGGTTTCCCCTCGACCAAGGGCCCGGTCATCGTTGACCTGGGCACCGCCTCGCTGATGTGGGGCGACGTGCTGCTGCACGCCCACCTCGGCCTGCCGATTCCGGAAGGGATTGGTTTTGATGGCGAGGGCAATGCCACGACCGACGCACACAAAGTGCAGGAGGGCGGTGTCGTGCCCTTCGGTGAACACAAGGGGTATGGCCTGTCGATCGCTGTGCAGGCGCTCGGCCTGCTGGCCGGCGCGGCAATTCCGCGCGGCCAGTCGCAGGACTATGGTTTCCTGTTCCTGGCCCTTGATCCCAAGCTCATGCTGCCCGGTGGCGACTTCGAAGCCAACATGACCGATCTGGTCGAAAAAATCAAAGCCACGCCGCGCCGTGAGGGCGTTGATGAAATCCGTATTCCATCGGAAAGGGCCTACCGCGAGCGCGACCGGCGCCGCAAGGAAGGCCTCGTGTTCGACGTCAAGGTGGTGGATTCGCTGCGCGCGCTTTGAGCGCCACAGGCCATCACATTCACAGCAAAGGGAACCCCACATGAACGCAGCCGTGCAAGCCGAAACCCCGAACACCATCGCCGAGACCGTTGGCGCCTACGCGGCCAGTTTCCGCTACGAAGACATTCCCGCGCATGTACTCGAACAAGCGCGCTACATCATGCTCGACGGCATTGGCATCGCCTTTGCCTCGACCAATTTTGATTTCGCGCAGCGCGCCTTCTCGGCGCTCTCGGGCCAGGAAGACGGCGCCAGCGGCAGCGTCATCGGCATCGCCGGCAAGCTGCCGATGCGTGATGCGGTCATGATGAACGGCATGCTCATGCATGGCCTGGATTTCGACGACACCTTTTTTGCCGGCGGCATTCACCCGACATCAAGTTGCCTGTCGAGCGCGCTCGGCGTGGCCGAAAACCTCAACGCCAGCGGCACCGACCTGCTGACCGCTTACGTGCTGGGCATGGAAACCGTCACGCGCCTGGCCGGCGTGGCACAGGGCGCGCTCAATCAGGGCGGGCTGCACCCAAGCAGCATGCTCGGCGGCTTTGCCGGCACCATCATCGCCGGCTGGCTGATGGACCTGACCGCCGAACAGCTCACCATGGCGCAGGGCATCACCATCGGCACGGCAGCCGGCACGCTGGAATCGCTGGTCGATGGTTCGTGGACCAAACGCATCCAGCCGGGCTGGGCAGCAACGGGCGGCATCACGGCGGCAAGGCTGGCGCGCCAGGGTTTCATCGGTTCGCGTGCGGCCTACGAGGGCAAGTTTGGCCTCTATCCGGCGCACATGGGCGCGCGCGTTTCCGAATGCGACTTCAGCATCGCCACGCGCGGCCTCGGGTCCACCTGGAATATTCCACTGGTGGCGCTCAAGCCCTTCCCGGCCTGTCACGCCACGCAGGCGGTGATTCAGGCAGCAATCACCATCTCGCAGGAAACAGGCGTGCAGGCCGAGGACATTGAATCGGTCCTCGCCATCATCCCGCCGCATTATGTAAAGCTGGTGTGCGAACCGATTGAACGCAAGCGCCGCCCGGACAGCATGTACGGCGCGCAGTTCAGCATTCCCTACACCGCAGCCTGCAGCCTGATCAACGGCCGTTTCGGCCTGCTGCAGATTGCCGACGCCGCGCTGCGCGATACGCGCACACTCGAACTAGCGCAAAAGGTCAGCTACCAGGTCGACACCAATTTCACGGTGGAGCAGTTCAAGACCAGCCGGCCGGCCGAACTGGTCGTCAAAACCAAGGACGGACGCACGCTGTCGCACAAGGTCGTCAAGCTCATGGGTTCGCCCGACCGGCCCATGACGCACGATGAAATCAGCGCCAAGTTCATGGACAACACCGGCACGGTCATGTCCAAGGCGCGTGCGCAAGCACTGCACGACCTGATCCTCAACATCGAAACCTGTCCGTCGGCGCGCGACTTCGCCAATCTGTTGCGCGGCTAATGCCAGGCGATCACGCCCACCGATAAGAACCGACTCTTCACCAGGGGAACAGCATGGCCAGCAAGGATGTTTACCGCTTGATCAACCCGGGCAGGCGCGCCCTGCTGTCTGCCGCGCCTGTACTGCTGAGTACGCTGCTGCTTGCGCCGGGCACGGTATCGGCCCAGATCAGCGATGCCAAGGTGGCGCGCTTTCTGGTGCCCTTCACGCCGGGCGGTGGATCGGATCTGGTGGCGCGCGCCATGCAGACCAAACTGTCGGCCGTGCTTGGCCAGCCGGTGGTCATCGAAAACCGCCCGGGTGGCGGCATCACGCTGGCGGCCAATCTGGTGGCCAAGTCGGCACCGGACGGCAATACCTTCATGATCGTTACCATCGCGCATGCCGTCAATCCGGCGCTCTATACCGAGATGCCCTACGACACAGCGCGTGACTTCACGCCGATCTCGCTGGTCACCGCGGCGCCCATGCTGCTGGTAACCAACCCGACAGTGCCGGTGAAGACGGTTGCCGAACTAGTCGCGCTGGCCAAAGCCAAACCGGGCGCACTCAACTACGCCTCGCCGGGTAATGGCAGTCCGGCCCACCTGTCGGCCGAACTGCTCAAGAGTCTCGCCGGCATCGACATCATGCACATCCCCTACAAGGGCGCGGGCCCGGCCACCACCGACCTGCTCGGCGGGCAGGTGCAGATGACCTTCTCGAGCATGGGCGTGGTGTTGCCGCACATCAAGGCCGGCAAACTGCGCGCCATTGCCGTGACCACTGCCAAACGCTCGAACGTGTTGCCCGAGGTGCCGACCGTCGCTGAGTCGGGCGTGCCCGGATATGAACTGACCTCATGGCAAGGCATCATGGCACCGGCCAAACTGCCGCCAGCCGTGGCGCGCCGCCTCAACCAGGCCGTGATCGACACGCTCAATGCACCCGAAGTGCGCGAGGGCCTGCGCGCCCAGGGTTACGACTCGACTCCCACCTCGCTGGAAGAAACCGCACGCTTCGTCAACAACGAACTGACGCGCTACGCCAGGCTCGTCAAGTCGGTTGGCGTGCGCCCGGACTGATCAAGGACCCTGCATGAACGCCTCGACATTGAATACGGCAACATTGAATACGGCGACATTGAACCCGACAGGCATCACCCGCCAGGTCGCCGGCTACGTCGCGGCGACGCGCCATGCCGACCTGCCGGCCGCGACCGTGCTGACTACCAAGCGCCTGCTGCTCGACGGCATTGGCTGCCTGCTCGCTGGCACACGCGGTGCGCCGGGCGCCATTGCGGCGCGCGCCACCGATCATCTACTCGGCGGTACGGCCGGGCACTCGACCATTTTCTACAATGGCAAACGCTCGTCGGCGCGCGACGCCGCCTTCGTCAATGGCATCACGCTCTACAGCGTTGGCGTCAACGACATCCACAAGGCTTCCGGTTCGCACCCGGGTGGTGCCATCATCTCGGCCCTGCTTGGCACCAGCGAGTGGCTCGGCACGCCGGGGGCAGATATGCTGACCGCCATGGTCGCCGGATACGACGTCATGGGCCGGCTCGGACGGGCCACCATCCCGAGCCATCGCGAACGCGGTTTTCATCCGACCGGCACCTTTGGCACCTTCGGCTCCACCGCCGCGATCGCCCGCCTGCTGAACCTCGATCAGGACCGGACCAGCGATGCCTTCGGCATTGCCGGCAGCCAGGCCGCCGGCCTGAAGGCCTATGTGGCCGACGGTTCACTGACCATGATTTTCCATGCCGGACGCGCCGCGCAGAACGGCGTTGAAGCCGCCCTGCTGGCACAGGCCGGCTTCTCCGGGCCGCATAGCGTGTTCGAGGACGAGCGCGGTTTCGTGCGCGCCACCTCGGATGAATACCGCATGGAAGAAATCAGCGCCGCCCTCGGCCAGCGTTTTGAAGTCGATGACACGAGCTTTCGTCCCTACTACGGCTGCACGCTGACCATCACCGGCTCGGGCTCGACCGCCGCGATCCTCAAGCGTGCACCCAACCCGCAACCCGAAAACATCGAATCGATCACGGTGCGCTGTCATCCCATCGTCGTTGAGGAAGTGGGCAACAACGCGCCCCAAACCCTGCTGGCCGCGCGCCTGAGCATGGAGTTCAACCTCGCGCTGGTGGTGATGCGCGGTGATGTGCTGGTGGGCGACGTGGACGACAGCGATCTGTGGAACCCGACTCTGCGCAGCCTGATGGGTCGCGTCAAATTTGACACCGACACCAGCATGCCGCGCTACGGCACGGTCGTCACCATCCGCTTCAAAGATGGCAGCAGCGACAGCGTCGGTATGGACTCGCCCAAGGGCGATCCGGGCAATCCGCTCAGCTGGGACGAAACGCGCCATAAATTCGAAAAACTGGTCGCGCCACTCGGTGCCGCGGCCCGCGCTGCGCACGTCGCTGATCTGGTGCTGGATCTGGAGCAAACCAATGGCACGGTGCTGGCCGCGGCAATCAATGCCGTGCTGCGCTAAGGCCGCTGTATCCCACGGGGAGAATTACATGCTGAACCGTCAAACCCAGTCACACCGCCGCAGCGTGCTCGCGAGCTTCTGCTGCGCCGCGCTGGCCGTATTTGTCCAGCCTGCTGTTGCACAACAGGACTACCCCTCCAAGCCCGTGCGCTTCATTGTGCCCTTCACCCCGGGCGGCGGCACCGACATCATCACGCGCATCGTCGCACAGCGTCTCTCCGACACCTGGGGCAAGCCGGTGGTGGTGGAAAACAAGCCGGGCACGGGCGGCATCATCGCCTCGCAACTGGTCGCCAATGCGCCGCCTGATGGTTACACCCTGAACGTCATCACGCCGGTGAATGTCATCAACCCCAGCCTGTATACCAAGCTGCCGTTTGATCCGCTCAACGATTTTACCGCGGTCGCCCTGATGAACCGGCTGCAACTGATCATCGTCTCGGCGCCGGGCTTTGGTCCCAACAACGTCCGCGAGCTGATCGCGCTCGCCAAGGCCAAGCCGGGTACGGTGAATTTTGCCTCGACCGGCGCTGGTGGTGCTGCGCACCTGTCGATGGAATTACTCAAAAAACAGGCCGGCATCGACATGACCCACATCCCCTACAAAGGCAGCGCGCCGGCGTACTCGGATGTCATGGGTGGTCAGGTGCAGATCCTGTCGAACAACATCATCTCGAGCATGCCGCTCATCAAGGGCGGCAAACTCAAGGCCCTCGCCGTCACCGGTGCAATACGTTCGGTCATCGCGCCCGACGTGCCCAGCGTGGCCGAGTCGGGCCTGCCGGGCTTTGATGTCACCTCCTGGTTTGGCCTCACCGTGCACGCCAAAACACCACGCGCCATCATCGACCGCCTCAATCGCGACATCGTCAAGATCCTGCAGGAACCGGCGGTGCGCGAAAAAATGATTGAGCAGGGCGCCGAGCCGGTCACCGGCCTGAACACGCCGGCCGCGTTCGACCAGATCATGCGTTACGAAATGAAAATGTGGTCGGATCTGATCCGCTCGTCGGGCATCCGCCAGGAAGCGGCGCCCCTGCAGTAAGCCGTAGCCAACCGTAGCAGTCATTCAGCAGCAGTCATTCAGCAGCAGCCATTCATTTGGAGATTCACATGCAGCAACAGAACTCTTGGGGTCCGCTGGCCGGCATCCGGGTGCTCGACGTCAGCATCATGGCCGCCGGCCCGTGGACCGCGGCCCTGCTCGGCATGCTCGGCGCGGAAGTCACTAAAGTCGAGCCACCCGACGGGGACGGCACGCGCTGGGTCGAGCCGACCCAGCATGGCATGGGCACCAACTTCATGGCCATGAACGTCAACAAGAAGGACATGATCCTCGACCTGAAAAAGCCCGAGGACCGTGACGCCGCCATGGCCCTGGCCGCGCAAAGCGACATCTTCGTGCAGAACTTCCGGGTCGGCGTGATCGAGCGCCTTGGACTTGACTATGAATCGCTGCGCAAGATCAACCCGCGCCTGATCTATTGCGCCATTTCGGGTTTTGGCGAACAGGGACCGCTGGCCAAGGCCGGCTGCGCCGACTACATCATGCAGGCCTTCTCGGGCTTTGCACGCGCCAACGGCACGCCGGGTGAAGCGCTCGAAGCCTTCCGCTTCACCGGATTTCTCGACCTGACCACGGCCAGCGTGGCGACCGAGGCAGTGCTCGCCGCGCTGCTCGAACGCGAGAGCACCGGCGAAGGCCAGAAGGTTGAAATCTCGATGCTCGAAGCCGCGCTCGAGATCCAGTCAACGCGTATCGCCGAAATGCTCGGCGGCGGCCTCGTGCCGCGCCCGCTGGGCAGCGAATCGGCCGGACTGGTGCCGGACCGCGCCTTCGCGACCCTCGACAACGAAGTATTTGTGACGGCGCACAACGATCAGGAATGGCTCGGTTTTTGTGAAGCCATCGGCCAGAAAGACTTGGCGAGCGACGCCCGGTTTGCCACCAATCTGGCGCGCGTGGCGCACCGCGACGAACTGCATGCCCTGCTCACCCCGGTGTTCGCCACCCGTCCGGCGATCTGGTGGCTGCGCACCCTGCAGCGCCATGACGTGCCGTGCGCCATCGGCCACACCTTTGAAACCTTCCGTCATCACCATCAGGTGGTGGCCAACGACATGATCGCCAACGTCAAGACCCGCGACTGGGGTGAAGTGGCCGTGGCCGGCGTGCCCTGGCATTTTTCGGCCACGCCCTGTCAGGTCACCGAACCGCCGCGTCCGGGTGAACACACCGCATCCATCGTCGCTGAACTGGCGGCAGCCAAAGCCCGGGAGGCAGCATGAGCGTACTCAAGGGTAAACGGGTGATCGAATTCGCTCAGGGCGTGCCCGGGCCGCTGGCCGCGGTGCGCATGGGCGACCTCGGTGCCGAAGTCATCAAGGTCGAAGCCGCCGAAGGCGACTGGCTGCGCAACGCCGCGCCGCAAATTGCCGGCACGAGCATGAGCGCGGCCTTTTTTGAACTGAACCGCGGCAAGCGCGCCATCACGCTGGGCAGCGACCCGGCGCAGGCCAGCGCCTTGCTGGCCAGCCTGCTCAAGACTGCCGATGTGTTCATCACCGACCGCACGCCTGCCGAACTGGCAGCGCTGGGACTGGGCGAAGTCAATACCGCCCCGTATGCCGCCAACCCGGGGCTGATCACGGTGAGCATCAGTCCGTGGGGCGAAGAAGGCCCGTGGAAAGACCGCAAAGGCTCGGAACTGGCCGCACAGGCCATGGCCGGTTATACCCGTTATCTCGGCACGCGCGATGCGCCGGCCTGCCGCCTGGGCGCCGATGTCGCCTGCGCCGGTACGGGTATTTTCGCTGGTCAGGCCATCCTCGCGGCGCTGTTCGCACGCGCCCGCAACGGCGGCACCGGCCAGCGCATCACCCTGTCGCTGCTCAATTCGCTGCTCGCCCTGAAAAGCATTCATCTGGCCGCACAAACCGATCCGGACCGCTATGCCGGACCGCGCGTCGGCGGCGCCAACTATCCCCCTGAGCGCGGCTGGAAAACGAAGGACGAGCCGATCTTTTTTGCCTTTGGCGGCTCGGTCGGCGCCCAAGGCCGGCCGGGCTGGGTCAAGTTTGTCGAGGAAGCCGGCTTCACCAGCCTGCTCGAAGACAAACGTTTTGATCCGATCGGCCGCACGACCACCGGGTATGGTTCGCTGGTGCAGGAAGTGCGCGGCATCTATGAACGCGAGTTCTCGCGCTACACCGCCAACGAACTGGTCGACATGATCCGCAAGTATTCCGGCAACGCCGCCAGCTACCAGCGCGCCGACGAGGCCATCCGCCACGAGCAGACCACCGCCCTCAACGTCGTGCGCCGCGTGCCCGCAGGCGACGGCCGCGAGATTGAAATCCGCGCCTTTCCGGCACGCTTTTCAAACCTGCAAACGGAACAGCAGGGCAACGCGCCGGCGCCGGGCCAGCACACGCTTGAAGTCGCGCGCGCCGCCGGCCTGAACAGCGCACAGATCGACGCCCTGTTCGCCAATGGCGGTCTGAGCACCACCAACCCTGGAGTAGCCGCTGCATGAGCACCGAAATCCCGCATGGCTGGTTGTCGTACTCGCCGTTCCACAAGATGATCAACATGGAGCTCGAGCGGCTGGAACACGGCGAATGTGTCATCCGCATGGCGCCGCGGCCGGAAATGAGCAATGCCAAGGGTGACCTGCACGGTGGCATGATCGCCTCGCTGCTCGACATCTCGATGTCGCAGGCGGCGCGCAGCACCCAGCCCGACCCGCTCCAGATCAAGGTCTCGACCATCACCCTGACGGTCAACTACCTGTCGCCGAGTACCGGCGTGGTCACGGTCACGGCCAAGGTGGTGCGCGCCGGCGCGAGCATCTGTTACGTCGAGGCCGAAGCGATCAACGCCAAGGGCGAGATCGTCGCCCATGCGACGGGTACCTTCCGCATTATCCGGCCGCACAAAACCCCGGCTGCGGCCTGACTCACCCCATCGGAACCAGTCCATGATTGACGTCCTGATTATCGGCGGCGGCAACGCCGCCCTGTGCGCCGCACTGACCGCGCGCGAGGCCGGTGCCAGCGTGCTGGTGCTCGAGGCCTCACCGCGTGAATGGCGCGGCGGCAACTCGCAGCACACGCGCAACCTGCGCTGCATGCACGACGCCCCGCAGGACGTGCTGACCGACGCCTACCCGGAAGAAGAGTTCTGGCAGGACCTGCTCAAGGTGACCGGCGGTCTGACCGACGAAAACCTGGCGCGCATCGCCATTCGCGACTCGTCGGTCTGCCGCGACTGGATGCGCCTTCATGGCGTGCATTTCCAGCCTTCGCTGTCGGGCACCCTGCACCTGTCGCGCACCAATGCCTTTTTCATGGGCGGCGGCAAGGCGCTGGTTAACGCCTACTACCGCAGCGCCGAAAAACTCGGCGTCAAGATCCGCTATGACGTTGCCGTCGACCGGCTCGAGTTGCAGGACGGTCGTTTTATCGCGGCGTATGCCGGCACAGAACGTTTTGAAGCGCGTTCCTGCGTTGTGGCCAGTGGCGGTTTTGAATCCAACCTTGAGTGGCAACGTGAGGCCTGGGGCCAGATCAACGGCGAGTGGGTGGTCGACAACTTCGCCATTCGCGGCACGCGCTTCAACAAGGGCGTGCTGCTGAAATTCCTCATCGATGCCGGTGCCGACACCATCGGCGACCCAACCCAGGCGCACTGTGTCGCCATCGATGCGCGCGCGCCCCTGTTTGACGGTGGCATCTGCACACGCGTCGATTGTGTCTCGCTGGGCGTGGTGGTGAACCGCAACGCCGAGCGTTTTTACGACGAGGGTGAAGATTTCTGGCCCAAGCGTTATGCCATCTGGGGCCGGCTGGTGGCGCACCAGCCCGGCCAAATCGCCTATTCGATCATCGACGCCAAGGCGGTGGGCCGTTTCATGCCACCGGTATTTCCGGGCGAAAAAGCCAATTCACTGGTCGAACTGGCACGCCAGATCGGTCTCGACGAAGCGACCTTTATGAACACCATCAACACCTACAACGCCTCGTGCCGTGTCGGCACCTTCGATCACACCGTGCTCGACGACTGCCATACCGAAGGCCTGACACCGGAAAAAACCCACTGGGCGCTACCGCTCGATACCGCGCCGTATTACGCCTATGCGGTCAAGCCGGGCATCACCTTCACCTATCTCGGCATGAAAATCAACGAACACGCTGCCATCCACTTCGGTGGCGTCGCCAGCCCGAATCTGTACACCGCCGGAGAAATGATGGCCGGCAACGTGCTCGGCAAAGGCTATACCGCCGGCGTGGGCATGACCATCGGTACCGCCTTTGGCCGCATCGCCGGCAAGAGCGCGGCCGCGGCCGCATTGCAAGGAGCGCACCGTGCAGCAGCTTGAAGCAGCAATCCGCGACGCCGCCACCCTCGGCCAGGGTTTGGCGCTCAACAGCGAAGAACGTGAAGTCGACCGCATGCTGCAGATCTGCAATGCCTGCCGCTATTGCGAAGGTTACTGTGCGGTATTTCCTGCGATGGCGCGGCGCCTCGAGTTTCGCAAGGCAGACATTCATTACCTGGCCAACCTGTGCCACAACTGTGGCTCGTGTTTTCAGGCCTGCCAGTACGCGCCGCCGCACGAGTTCGCGGTCAACATCCCGCAATCACTGGCCAAGGTGCGCCTGCAGACCTATACCGAATACGCCTGGCCGTTGGCGCTGGGCCGGCTCTACCAGCAGGCGGGTACGACCGTGGCACTCGCCCTGGCCGGTGGACTGATCCTGTTTCTGATCGCCGTGCTGGCCATCACCGGCAGCCTGATCCACGCGCCGTTGGCGGGCAACTTCTACGCGATCTTCCCGCACAACCTGCTGGCCGGCCTGTTCGGCGCTGTCTTCGGCTGGGCCATGCTGTCTCTGGGCATCGGCGTGCGGCGCTTTTGGCGCGATGTGCGGCCGGTTGAACAACTGCCGTCGAACACGCCCGCAGTCACGGAGGCGGTGCAGGATGCCTTAAGCCTGAAGTATCTGGGCGGCGGACATGGTGAGGGTTGCAATGACGCCGATGACCGGTTCACCCTGACGCGCCGGCGCTTTCACCACTTCACCTTCTACGGTTTCATGCTGTGTTTTGCCGCCACCTCGGTGGCCACGCTGTATCACTATGTGCTGCATGAACAGGCACCGTATGCGCTCACCAGCCTGCCGGTGATTCTGGGCACGCTGGGCGGTTTCGGCCTGCTGATCGGCCCGGCCGGCCTGTTCTGGCTCAAGCTTCAGCGCCACCCCCAGCACGTCGACGCGGCCCAGAAGGGCATGGACATGGGCTTCATTGCCCTGCTGTTCCTGACCAGCGCCAGCGGTCTGGCCTTGCTGGCGGGTCGCGATGGCATCTGGATGGCAACACTGCTGGCCGTGCATCTGGGCATCGTACTGGCCCTGTTTGCCACCCTGCCCTATGGCAAATTCGCCCACGGCATTTTCCGCTGCGCTGCACTGCTGAAAAACGCCATCGAAAAACGCCTGCCGAGCCGGCTCAG
>CANJOT010000041.1 GCA_947475815.1 Burkholderiales bacterium
CAAGGAACGCGCCGCCTCGTTCAAAGTGCCGCACCATGTTTTTTTTCGCACCGAGGCGCAGTTGCCGCGCATGGCCAGCGGCAAGGTGGCCAAACATCGGCTGGTCGAAGAAGCGCGCCTCGAGCTGGGTCTCTGACGGCTGATTTCGTTTCGGCTGCGGCGAGCCGTCAGTTCATCTGGATGCTGACGGTCTTCGCCAGTTCACGCACGCTCTGCAGTTCCTGCTGGATGATCTTGACCAGTCATGGAGGTTGAGGAAGCCCCCAAGCGGCCACGCCAAGCACCCCTCACCCCCCATCAACAGCACCAGCATTCTTAAGCTCAGCAAACTTGGCCGCCATCGTCGGGTTGCCCCGATTTAACTTCTTGATCGTCACGTCCTGGGCCTTGTCGTTGGCAAGGCGCAGGTTTCGATCGGTACCGAGCAGGGCCTCCTTGGTCTTCTCCAGGTGATCAATCGACTTATCAATCTCTTCGATCGCCGTTTGAAACCGTTTGGATGCAAGCTCGTAATTCTTCGAAAAGGCCGACTTGAACGTCTCAAGCTCGCCCTCAAAATTTGTGATATCGATGGTCTGCGCCTTCACCAGCGCAAGCTCCGACTTGTACTGAAGCGAGTTCATCGCCGCATTGCGCAGCAGGGTAATCATTGGAATAAAAAACTGCGGCCGGATGATGTACATCTTCGGGTAGCGGTGAAACACGTCGATGATGCCGGTGTTGTAGAGCTCACTGTCAGACTCCAGCAGGCTGACCAGCACCGCATATTCACAGCCTTTTTCGGTGCGATCTTTATCGAGCTCTTTCAGGAAATCTTCATTTTTATTCTTGCTTGCCGTGCCGTCACTCTCATTTTTCATCTCAAACATGATGGACACGATCTCCGTGCCGGCCTCATCCGAGTCACGAAAAATGTAGTCGCCCTTGCTGCCGGAGCGTGCGTCGTTGTCTTTCTCGAAATAGGCCCTGGGAAACGCCGTTGCCCTGATGCGATTTAACTCGGTCTCGCAGTGCTGCTCCAGGGTTTCGCCCACCATTTTGGTCGACAAGCGCGCCTTCATGTCGCGCAGACGGTCGATGGCGTCATCGCGGTCTTTGATCTGCGTTTCGTATTTGTCTTTGAGCGCCTTCTCCGCCAGCTGCTTTTCAAGCTCGGCGCGCTCAAGACCGCTTTTCATGGCGTCGCGCTCCTTCTCAACGACACTGACGGCTTCCGTGATGGCCAGCTTTTGGGCAAGGTCAATGGCATCGAGCCTGGCTTTGAGCCCCTGAATCTCCGCGTCTTTCAACGAGGCCGCCCGTTGCAGCTCGTTTTCGTGCATGACCAGTGCCAGCTTGGTTGCGTTGAGCTTGTCATGCCGGGCCTGCTCAAGCTCGTTGGCCAGCGCGTTACGCTCTTGTTCCACGGCGCTTAAGGCCTCGGCCACGGAGAGCTTGCGCGCGGCCTCACCCGCATCGAGTTTGGCCTTCAGATCCTGAATCTCGGCGTCTTTGGTGGCGGCAACCTTTTGTAACTCGCTGGCGATCTTGGTCTGCGCCAGCTCAACAGCAATGCGCTTCTCTTTTTCGGCCAGCGCCAGGCGTTCGTGCAATTGCTGATCGAACTCCGTGTCACGAACCTGTTTCAGAATATTGGCGTAGCCGGCCTCGTCAATTTTGAACGCTTTGCTGCAGTGCGGACAGATGATTTCATGCATGGTGATGGTCCTTGTCGCCGGGTCCGAATGTGCGCTGGCATCACACCAGGCCGCTGCGCAGTCAAGCACCGCGAACCCGTATCAAGCTTGGCACGGCCTCACAGTAACATCCGATCGTGCCCTTGGCATCTTTGTTTGTGGTGCACCACTAGCGATAAATAATCTGCGAGCGCAGATCACGCTGCAGCACCTTGTAGAGGGCCCGCCAGTCGCGGCTTTCTCTGGCGCCGCAGACACTGGCGGCGCGCTGCACCCGCAGCGTGCGGTGCAGGGTAACCCTGCGACCCTCCTGCACAAATCGGGATTCGTAGCGCACATCCCCTTTGCGAAACTGCATCCCCTTCGGCACTTCCTCAATCGCAACAGTCTCCGGAAAGTGCAGCACATAGCGCTCGTCCACCACGTAAGAACTGCAACGCCACGGGAATCTTGACTCCGCGTCCGGCGTATCGCTGCCCAGCCCTGCAATTTCTCCCGGCACAAGCCCTACGGGAACGGGCATCCCGCCCCGCCCTGGCATGTTGGCCAGCGGCTCCAGCGTAAAAGTCGCCCTCACCCAGTAGGGCTTCGTAATATCGGTCGACTCCGTAGACTGCATGCTGCCTTGCCCGGTCTCGTTAAAGCGGAAAAGGAGCTCCTTGATCACGGCCTCTTCAGCACGCGATTGCCTGGAAAAACGGCTGGAGCGGGACGAACTCTCAAAAGAACCCGTCATGCGGGAGTAGGATCTGCCAGCAATGGTGCCATCAGCCCGGATGTTCATATTGACCTCCGTGCGGCTGACATGCGCATCGGCCTTCATCTTCGGTGTATGGCCCATCCGATCCAAGGCCGTCAGCACGACCGGCTTGTCCACATCCGAGAGCGGCAAGGTGCCAAACGGTGCAAAGGGATCGGTCGAGTCCAGATACAAGTCCAGACTGGGCACATAGGTAATAACATGATTGATCGGGTAATGCGCACCGATCGTCGACAACACATGGCTCCCACCCGAACTGATCAGCGCCGGGCTGCTGGCGATGCCGACCGCAGCGAGCAAGGACTCCAACAAAGCGACGTGGTCTTTGCAATCGCCGTAGAGATTGTGCAGCACCGTCGATGCCGGATGCGGAACAAGTCGCCCCTGCCCCAGCGACACCGCAACGTAGCGGATGTTTTGAGCTACCCAGGTATAGAGGGTCCGGGCCTTTGCGCGTTCATCGGCGGCACCCGCCGTCAAGCGCAGTGCCAGCGTGCGAATTTCATCGTTCACTTCCACATTCGGCTCAAAAAACGTCTTTGACACCCGCCCCAGAGCGCGCATGTCCGGCATGGTTGAGACGAACAAGTAATCTCCGTAATGAATAAAACCTGCAGCATCGGATTGCGGCGGCTGAACCTGACCACGCCGGTAGCGAAACGTGTAATAAGACAGGCCATCGACCGTCTTATCGAGGCCGCCCGTCACGCCGCGCTTGTCCACATAGAGTGTTCGCGACGCGGGCAGCACGAATTGGGCCTCCCAATCGAGGTAGGCGAGGCGCGGTGGCAACACGAACGATCGGGTGAACTCTCCAGGATACGGCGATGCATGAACCCGCGAGAGCACCTTGTAGGAAGTCAGGCTCCCCACCGCAACCTGAGGGAAGATAATCGCCTTGACCTTCTCATCGGAGAATTCAGCAACCCCGCCACTGTTGTCTTCATCCCGATCGCGGATCGCCGCAGGCGGCACCGCAATCCGGGTGCCATCCCGCGTTACCGTCCACGCCTCCACCGACAGAATGTCTTCCTGGCTCGAGATATAACTGATCTCCTGGCTGCCATAGCTCTCAGCCCCCTTCGGGGTTCGTATACGGTAAGAGACCTCCATCGACTGTCGGTAGGTACCATCAGCATTGACAACAAAATGCTGATGATCACGCTCAACCGAGACGGGCGGATCGAAAGGACGCTGTGCCAGCACAGGCAGTGGTCCGACAAGCAGAATGGCGAGAACGATGCGTACCAGACCAGAAATATTCAAAATTGCCTTTCCCGTTGTTGACAACCATCACTGCAAGGCCACATTCTCTGGCCGGCTCGCAAGCGCCGCTACGCCGTCCGGCTCGGCACTCCCAAAGACCACGGCCATCAGCGCCCCAAAATGCTTGTCCGCCGCGGAGAGATTGCCGTAGAGCACGCGCTCGATCATGGATTCCGGAATGCCGTGATCCGACTCCATGGTTGTGCGAAAGCGAATCTCGCCATCGGCCATGTCCATCTCGAAGTTTCCATACAACAGCGCGTAATTAATCCGATTCAGCGCCTCAGCAGCCGCAGAGCGACGATGTTCGGGCACATAAATCGGATACATCGTACACGTCATGAGCCGCTGCCATTCATCCGACTCGAACACATCAATAACAACCCGAACCGAGGCATCCTTGATCCGAAAGCTCATCGAGTAACTGCCGCTCTCCGCGTCTGCGCTGTAACGCCGCTCATTGCCATCCAAAAAGCTGCCGACGCTCTCAAACAAGCTCTTCTTCTGAACGGCTACGCTCTCCGTTTTCGCGCTTGCTTTGCTTGGCTTTGCCATCGAATTCTCTCTCATCACTTATGGGAGTTCATTTTCTCATTGGGCAGGCTCATGGGGTGAGCTTGTGGAGAATTAGTCGCCGTCTTCGCTATCGAACGGCATCGCTTCGGACAGAACGTATGCATCCGGTATTCCGGCACGGACGAGCACATAGCCACACCGGATCTCTTTTTCACTCCAGGGCACATCCCATGTGGATTGAAACGACCACAGCTCATCATCGGGCAGCATCTGGGCCAAAAAGGCCAGCCAGCATTGATGCAAGTGCCCAAACGGAAGCGCGGGCGCAGCGCCCAGAGGGTCACTAATGATTTCTGCAGACTCAATCTGCTCAATCGTTTGCTTTGCCAACAAATCATCCTTGCCTACGCTGAACACCGGCTCCACGTAGCCGCCACCAGACTCGCCTTTGCGCATCTCTTGGATCTTCATGTAGACAATCGCAGGCCAAACAAAAAGTCCGATGCCAGCGACAATAGGTGGCCCCACATAGTGGTAAATGATTCGGTAAGAAAGCGTCTTCCTGTGTGGAAGAATATCATCCAAAAGATCACTGAATTCCTCGCCCCCGGACTTGGTACCCAACTTATGGGAGACATACATCACCAGGAACACGACCGCCCCAATGGCGAGGTACCCGTAGAGATAGATCATGGCTGATCCCCCTTCTTGCTGGGTTTTTTTGGAAAGACCGTCATGGCAGAAATGCCGTACCCTTCGCTGGCGTTCTCATCCTTGGCGACACCGTTAATTTTTTCTCGACGGGAGATCAACACTCCCTTTTTAAATTCGAGCAGCAGATCCCGCTCGTAGGTGCTCGCGTACCCCATGTGGACGTACTCGAGCTGCTTCCCTTGGGGCAAGCGCATGGTGCCTGAATACCAGTGTGCAAATACACGCTCGCCATACCCGGGAAAAACAGTCTCCAGATTAGCCTTTGGACCGTCCTCCAACTCGCCAGAGATTTCAACCAGGTACAAGCGATCGTTGATGATTTCCCAGGTACCAACATAGCCCCGCCACAAAGCCGAGGAAATAGCAGAAAACTTCGGCAACTCTCCACCCAGCGCAGAATAATTGCGAAGTGGGTTCGTACACATCGCGTGGGTCGCGCCTTCAAAGAGAAGTCTTTCTGAGATTTGGGCGGTCATCTTTGCTCTCTCGTTAGTGAACTTAAGTAAACCCGTTAAAGCTAGTGTGCTAACGTGAATTTTTTGATTACTTCTTTTGCAAGAGACGCTGCGGACATCTCCATGCAATAGTTACGAAATTGAAGCCAAACCCTCCCTGGATTTTCATGCCATGTTCCTGCAATTTTTTTGACTAATCTTTTTATTTCTATCCTGGCATACATGCGTACGTACTTATCCTCAATACCTTGGCTCAGTATCCATTCGTGATCAAAATTTTTCACTGTGTATCGTGCTGCACTCTTTATTTGTCCATATTCCATTTGACTGGAGGTGTTGGACCGCCTAGATAATTTTTGCTCAAGAATTGGTCTCACTACATCAATCTTTTTTAATGCCACTTCCTTAGCCAAATCCAGTTCATCTTTTTCTAATTTACTCATATCGATTTTTCTTTCGTTCAAGTTCTGATCATCGAATAATCGCAACACCAAAAATTGACCTTGCTTGCACCGCAGGACTCTGAATCGGGTTGATGAAAGATCTAACCGCATCGCATGCTGAATGCGCTCCTCTACCAGTTGCATAATCCCCTGTCAAGAGTCGGGTATCTTGGTGTCGGGTATCTTGGTATCTGAATTCACCTTGGCCAGAAAAGTGTGGTGGGCTATGTGACGCCGATAGATCACCTCATCCTGAGGTAGCAGCATTACGCTTTTGATCGCTGCCATTTGCCTCCCGCGCCTGAGCGCTGCAGTCATAGAGAAGTACCGCGCGCAGCGTGGCCCTGTCAGCCTTGAATACTGACAGCTGATAAGCTCACCAGATGAGCCTGCGGCGACTAATCGGCCAGTCATTACCTAAGAGGCCCGATCAAACCCCTGCGCTGGACTGCTGTGCAGATTACTATGCGGAAGAATGCTTTTGTGATCGACAAAGATCACCTTATGGTCTTGAAACAGACCTTCATCGATGGTGTATCTCGACATTCGGAGGATTTGCCAAAAATTTCAGGGATAGCTTATCCCCTTGGCGTAAAAACGTTCAAAATTCAAACCGAATCTGACTTCAAGCTTGTGTAATTGGTTGACATGGGGCGGGCAGGAATATCTTAGAATAATGACGGCGAGCCCCATAAATGGCGATGTCTGCCGGTTTTCTGAGGTATATCTCTGTTGCTTTGTCGAGCGGTCTAGTGCTCAAATCCCAACTCATCGCGTGTCTTTTTTGCCTTCTGTGCCAACTTGATCAGCCCCCCCCTAAGAAGCGACAGATTTTTCCTTAAAGAACTGAGCCCACCTCTCTATCTTATCGATGGATGAATCACGCACTGCGAAATCAAAAATGAACTCCATTGGCAAAAAGATTTTTGATGATCTCTACCTGCACATCTCTGCAATTGACGCGTTGTCTTTACAAGCATACAGAGATCTCATTTCTGCTGCTATTGAAGTAATTCCTCCAGACGCTAAAGGTCGTATTAATGTTATCAAGCTGAATATTCGGTCAGGTCGAATTTCCCTTCTTGAGTATGATGATTTTGATAAAAACCCTTTCCCTTTTTTATTAGAGAGTTGGGTGATAGAACCGAATTCAGAAAAATATTCATACAGAACATATCAAAATTCTCTAAATCCACCCATTCTTCATCGCAAAGAATTGCTCGTGAAGGATAATTATCCAGACCGAGAGAATTGGTGTCGGATCACAACCGAGGCTGAAGAAATTGGACTTTTTGAAAGCGCCAGGACCGTCCGCTGAGCGAGGTGCTACAGGCATTCCGCGATGCCGAAGCCGCCATCGCCCCGGTGATGGATAGCCTTCAGATTTCCGAAGACCCCCAATATTTAAGCCGGCCCTCAATCGTCACTGTTGAAGATGACGAACTGGGTCCGATCAAGATGCAGAATGTCTTTCCGTTTTTGTCACGCACTCCGGGCACCATCCGGCATGCCGGATTGAAAATTGGTCAGCACAATGAATCGGTTTACGTGGGCGAACTGGGGATGAGCCACACAGAACTCAATCAACTCAAGTCAGACGGTGTGATTTGAGCCCTTGTTTTTCCGCACGCAAAAAAAGGACGTACATCGATGATTTCCAGCACATCGCATAACAGGAATCGCGATCTTCCGCCATGGCGCTCGCTGCTATACGTACCTGTCACGAACGACAGGTTTATCGACGCCGCACATACGCGCGGCGCAGATGCAGTGATCCTCGACCTTGAAGATAGCGTGGCTCTCGCGCTGAAATCGTTCGCGCGAGATCGACTGGCGGCGGCAGTGCAGAAAGTAAGTAGCAGCGGCGTTGAAGTACTGGTGCGCATCAACCGTCCTTGGCGTCTCGCACTGCGGGATATTGAAGCGGCTGTCTCCCCGAACGTTCGTGCGCTTGTGCTGCCCAAGGTGGATAACGCAAACCATATTCGGGTGATCTCGGAAATGGTGGCAGAACTCGAAGCGGAACGGGGAATTCCACACGGCTCCACGGGGCTGGTTGCGCTGGTCGAGACCGCGGAAGCATTTTCGCGCATGGAGGAGATTGCCTACTCTGATCCCCGACTTCTTGCGATGAGCCTTGGGGCAGAAGATTTCGCGGCCTCGTGTGGAATGACGCCGAGCGAGGATGCGCTGTATTTGCCCAAGATGACCATGATGATCCTTGCTCGCGCGGCAGGCCTTATCCCACTCGGTTTCATCGGGACAATCGCCGACTTTCGTGACCTCGATGGGCTACGCACTGCGACCATGCGATCTCGCCAACTCGGCTTTATGGCATCGTCCTGCATCCACCCAGGCCAGGTGCCGATCATCAACGAAGCCTACAAGCCATCGGCTGATGAAGTCGCACAGGCGCAGCGTGTCATGGCTGCTGCCGCTCAAGCCGAACGAGATGGAGTAGGCGCCTATTCGGTCGATGGCAAGATGGTCGATTTTCCAATCATGCACCGTGCGCGTTGAACCCTCGCGCGGCATGAAGCGATAGCGGCGTTAGCGCGGCGAGAATCAGATACTTAAAATTGGGCAAACCGATGATTTCTGGCCCGCCGCGCGATATGAAAGAGAATCTCTCATTGCAGCGTCCGCTCTGTTACGTACCTGGCTCGCATTCCAAATTTGTTGAGACCGCCGATGTTGGGAGCCTCCCTGAGTCGTATCGGTCAGTGGGAATTCCAGCAGGTGCGGGGATCGCCAAAAAACTCTTCGCGTTCAGCGGCCCTGGTTATCTCGTCGCAGTAGGCTACATGGACCCCGGAAACTGGGCCACGGCAATCGCGGGCAGCTCGGCATTCGGTTATACCTTGCTGTCCGTCGTGTTACTGGCAAACCTCATGGCCGTCGTATTGCAAGCCCTGTCAGCGCGATTGGGGATTGCCGCAGGCCGTGATCTCGCACAAGTCTGCCGCGACTACTATCCGCGACCCATCGCGTTGCTGCTGTGGGTCTTAGCCGAACTGGCGATCTGCGCAACGGATCTCGCAGAAGTGCTGGGAGTAGCCATTGCGCTCAACCTACTCTTTGGCATCCCGTTGCTCCCGGGCGTGATCATCACTGTACTGGATGTATTCCTGATTCTTTTTTTCCAATCTCGCGGCTTCCGGTACATTGAAGCCTTGGTCATTTCACTTATCGCTGTGATTGGCGGCTGCTTTGTGGTTGAAATCGCACTTTCAAATCCGGATTGGGCGGCTGTCGCTGCCGGATTTTTTCCGACTACCGCGATTGTGTCGAATCCGCAGATGCTGTATGTCGCCATGGGGATACTCGGCGCGACGGTGATGCCACACAACCTCTATCTGCATTCTTCCATCGTACAAACACGTAGCTTCGAGTTAAACGACCTCGGCAGACGTCAGGCTATCCGCTACGCTACAGTGGATTCGACCGTGGCGTTGACGTTTGCGCTTCTTATCAACGCATCAATACTCATTGTCGCGGCAGCAGCGTTTCACAAAAGTGGCTATTCAAGTATCACCGAAATTCAAGACGCGCATGCGATGCTTGGGCCGCTGCTCGGCACGGCGGCGGCGAGCGTGGTTTTCGCAGTCGCACTGCTCGCCTCAGGGCTGAACTCGACGTTAACGGGCACTCTCGCCGGGCAGATCGTCATGGAGGGTTTCCTGCGCATCCGACTGCCCGCGTGGGCACGGCGCTTACTGACTCGCATGGTAGCGATCGTGCCAGCGATCGTTGTGATCGGCCTCTATGGCGAGCGAGGCACCACGCAGTTGCTCATCCTCTCGCAGGTTGTCCTGAGTCTGCAGCTCCCATTTGCGATTTTTCCGCTGATTCGTTTTACAAGTGACCGCACGATCATGGGAGCGCTCGCCGCGCCCCGTTGGCTTACCATCACCGCGTGGCTGATGGGGCTGGCGATCATCGCACTGAATATTAAACTCGTTGGAGATGTCGTGTTCTCGTAGGGCGGTCTATTTTTTCCTCGGGCGATCAATATGCAGTCGTCAAGGGCCGTTACGGGTATCGTCTTATTATAGTGGTCCTCTGACTTGATGAGGATCCCGTCGTCCGCAAGGCTGTACCACGGGTAAAGCAGAGCCTGTCCCGGAGCGCGCAAGTTTACGTAAAAGCTCGCGCATGAGCAATGAAAGGCAAAGCCATGCATTGACTTAGCCACTGTGCGAAATAGAGTTTCAAGAAACCCAATGAAGTCTTTTGAAAGAATCTACAATCGGGTCGTAACGATGGAAATTCGAGTCACATCTGCACATCGACGTCGAAGCCGGGGATCGTCGAGCCTAAGTGAATTGATAAACCGCGCGGTCATTCGAGGGCCTGATGTGACGCTACGCCCATCCTGAGTAACTCTTCGATCCGATCGGCATCGTATCCAAGGTCAGCAAGCACGTCGCGCGTGTGCTGACCTGCAAGGGGTGGACCGCCCATAGGTGCGCTCGATGCTTCTGAAAAAAACAATGGCGATCGAACGAATTGCGCGGTGTGGTCAATTGGGTCGGGAACCTCGACGATCATGCCTCGCTCGGCAAAATAGGGGTGCGCAAGCGCCTCGTACATGGATTTCACTACGCCGTAAGGGGCCCCCGCTTTCTCGAGCAGGAGCGCGGCTTCCTCCACGCTGTGTGCGCTGACCCATTTGGAAATCAATTGACTGGCCTCGCGTGGATCCGCAGGCATCGGCAAATCGGCATGACCGAATGCCGCTGCAATGCGGCACCAGTTGTGTGCCACCCCGATGTTGACGGAGATATAGCCATCCTTGGCCTCCTGAAGTCCATGTCGGAAAGGCTGCCATGCACGATCGGACTGACCCCGAAGTGGCTCGCTGGACACTTCGGACAACAGGGCAAGCTGGCTGTCCATGAGCGAGATATCGATTCGCTGGCCGCGACCAGTATTTACGCGGTCGTAAAGGGCCGCGAGGATCGCAGAGAATGCATGCATTCCGGCGAGCATATCTGCGAGAGATACGCCTACCGTAAATGGTGTTTGACCTCCTTGGGCCATCTGCTGGACCCATATCCACCCGGCCTCGGCTTGGGCCGTCGCTCCAAAGGCACGCCGGTGCGAGTAGCTGGTGTCTTGTCCAAAACCCGAGATGGATGCGTACACGATGCCGGGGTTTGTCCGGGACACGTCCTCGTAGCCGATTCCGAGGCGCGGCAATACACCGGGGCGGTAATTTTCCAGGAGAACGTCAGCCCGATCGATCAGTCGTCTAGCGACCTCCAGCCCTCCTGCATGCTTGATGTCGAGACTGATTGATTTCTTGCCAAGGTTTAACGATGGCGATCCTTCGGTCCGGGGATGACCTTCCATCGGCGAGCGCGCTGGGGGCTCGATGCGTACAACGTCGGCGCCGAGATCTGCAAGCATTCTGGAGCTGTAAGGTCCAGCGACGAACTGAGTCAAATCAACGACCCGGATTCCGGCAAGGATACGTCTTACAGACGTCGGTTTAGTCATCAGTTGTCGATCCGTTTTCTTGTTATTTTTGGGTCAGGGATCCCTGACGCGGGGGCCGGTGCGATTGCGAGCCAGATCAGTCGACCTTCAGATTGAGATCGCGCGCCAACTTGCCCAGCCGTTCGAAATCCTGAGCGATCATCGCCCGAAATTCATCCGGGGGCGCCCGCAGGACAACCATTCCGTAGGATTGCAGTTTCTCGCTCATGGCACGAGTGCGAAGGATGTCATCGGCGGTCTTATGAATATTGGCGACGACTTCCACGGGCATGCGCGCGGGGCCGAGCAAACCCAACCATGGCGTCACATTTTCGAACTTCGGCAAGACCTCGGTGATCGCCGGCACATCGGGAAGCTCAGGTAGCCGTCGGTCGGAAAATGCCACAAGAGCGCGACCTTTGCCGGCGCGTATCTGAGGCAGCGCAGACGTCAAGGCTTGCCACTGCATCTGAATGCGCCCGCCAGCCAGATCGGTCTGGAGTTGCGACGAACCCTTGTACGGTATGTGTTCAGCGATTAATCCAGTCTGGGCTTTGAGGGCCTCCATGCCGAGGTGAGGTACCGTTCCACTCCCTGCAGAACCATAGTTCAGCTTACCGGGGTTTCCCTTGCTGTACTCGATCAATTCCTGCAACGAAGTGGCCTTGATGGCACTGCTGACAAATAGAACCCCACTGACATAGCACACGCCGATGATGGGGGTGAAATCCTTGATGGCATCGTAGCCCACGTTCGGATAGACGTGAGGGTTGATCGCCGAAGCCGCGATCGCCGAAAACAACAAGGTGTAGCCGTCAGGCGGTGCTTTCGCCACAATCTGTGCGCCCAGGCTGCCGCCCACGCCAGGTCGGTTATCAATCACGATTGGTCGCTTCCAGACCTCCGCCATTTGCTCTGCCAGCGTGCGTGCAAGCAGGTCTGTGGGATTACCGGCCGCATAACCCACAACGAGGCGAATCGGTCGTGCCGGAAACGTTTCCGCCGCCAGCGCGGGCGTGTAGCAAACTGATCCGCATAGAAGTAGAGCCGCGAGACCCAATCGGCGCTTTAACGCGTGACCACGCAGTGCGATACGTGTCTTGAAATTTTGCATTGCGCGCTTAAAGGTAGCGATAATCACCACAGAGGCCTGTAACATGGGATTTCCCTCGAAAATGGTTTGAGTATCTTTCATTCGCTGTGAAGGTCAACGCGCGCAGTCGGGCGTCGCCATGGGTTAAATGTCTCAAGCCGGCCCAGTCGCCGGGAAGTCTGGCGACTCGGGCAACCGGGCCAAAAACGCGCCCATTGCACGGTTGAATGCCGTCGGCTGGTCGAGATTCGCGACGTGTCCCGCCGCAGGAATCACGACCAACTCGGATGATGGAATCTTGCGGGCCATGTACTCAGCGGGTTGCCGGAATGGTGCGTCGTCCGCACCAACGAGGACCAGCGTCGGCACGGCAATTCGTTCAAGAGACAGCAGTACCGCGGCATCACTCTGGGCGAGCATACCGCGCGCTGCACGGGCCAGTCCGTCAGCAGAACGATGCTCGGGTTCTTTCATTTCCTGTCGCGCGGGTGCGGCTTCGAGGCCACGGGCCTCCAGATCATCTGCCCAAAGGAACGCACGCTCGTTCCACGAACGGCGTGCCTCGTCGTTCTTGTACCCGGGGCCGGCATCAAAGATCATCAGCGCCCGAACACGCTCAGGATAGTGGAGGTGGAACGCCAGCGACATGAATCCACCGAGTGACAAGCCCCCGACGACGGCGCGCTCCACGCCACATGCATCCAAAACCGCAGCCATGTCCGCGGTCGTCTGGGCCACCGAGTATGCCGCGGCATCCTGTGGATAATCCGACCGCCCGTGGCCACGCATATCCCAGAGAATCACAGAATATCGGTCGCGAAAGGCGGTGGCCTGCGCCGTCCACCTGCGACTGCTCGCGGTGAAGCCGTGGGTGAGCAGCAAAGCGGGGCCACTGCCGTGTCTCTCGTAGTAGATCTTGACGCCATTGTGCTCCACCACGCTCATCCCTGCACCCCAGTAAGGTAGGATATTCAAGCCTCTGCCAAAGGTGATTGACAAATTTTACTGACGTGCGTTTTATTGCCACATTCTGAAAACTTTTTTTATTATACGTCAGTGTACCGTGAATCGCCCTTCCAAAAAAGCGGTCTTCAAAGGTCGATTCTTCTCGATATGCCGTGAGGAGATTCTTCGGTGAAGCGGTCACGATCTTCTACAGTTCTTGAAAACGCATTGCTTGGCGCCGGCTCAGCAATGCGGCTGCTCCCATAAAAAATAAGATGGCCGATAAAATGCGGTGGGCGCCCTTCTGGCTACTATACTTCAACTCTAAAAGTCCGTATTATCATCTTTGCTACCCATTCGAATCAACAGCTGACAACGGGACGCCGCCGGGCTCAGGCACCTCCACCAGCAACTCGTCTGGTCTTGGCCTGCTGCGCTGCTGACCGCCGCTTCGCAAAAAAAATAGCATCCTCATGGAATGGAGACACCTTCTCTCATGGCAACTCAAAAGGTCCTTTCAGAAGTCACCGGCCAGGTTTGGAAAATGCTCGCCAAAGTTGGCGATACGGTGCAGGAAGAGGATCAACTGATGATCCTGGAATCGATGAAGATGGAGATCCCTGTTCTCGCGCCCAGCGCCGGCAAGGTGATCGAACTGCTGGCGGACGAGGGTGACGTGGTTGATGAGGGCGCGGTCGTCGCCGTGATCCAGTTCTAAAAATAATTGCAGCGTCACCCCTTCGGTTGTTGAGTGCCAGGAACGTGATGCTGTGAATCCCGCTTAATGCTTTCAATCCTGCTTAATGTTGGGAATCCCACATGGCTTTTGAAGATCTGATCAAGCAACTCGATGAACGTAAAAAACGGGCTCTGGCCATGGGCGGAGCGGCCAAACTGGCTGCGCGCAAGGCCGAAGGTGTGCTCAATGCCCGCGAACGCATCGACTATCTCCTCGACCCGGACACGTTTACCGAAGTGGGAATGTTTGCCATCTCGGCGCGTCCGGAAGACAGTGAGACCACGCCCGCCGATGGCAAGGTCGGCGGCTTTGGCGAACTCGAAGGGCGCATGGTGGGCGTGCTTGCGAATGATTTCACCGTCAAGGGTGCATCGAGTTCGACGATCAATATCAAGAAACTCAAGTACCTCAAGGCCATAACTAAAAAGCGCGGCATGCCGATGGTTTTTTTGGGTGAGTCGACCGGGGCGCGTATGCCCGACGTCATGGGCGCCGGCAACATCGGCGGCAAAGACGATCCGATCGAATATCAGCGCACCCGGGAGACCCCGTGGGCCGCGGCGGTATTGGGCTCGTGTTACGGCTCGTCAGCCTGGTATGGATCGATGTCCGACTTTTGCGCCATGCGCAAGGGGGCCATCATGGCGATCTCCAGCCCGCGCCTGATTTCACAGGCGCTCAGCAAGGAGGTCGATGCCGAGGAGCTTGGCGGCTGGCGTGTGCACTCCGAAATCAACGGACAGGTCGATCAGGTGTTCGACACCGACGAAGAGGCCATTGATGCCATCCGCCGTTTTTTGTCCTACCTGCCCAGCCACAATATGGAAGCGCCGCCCGTGTGTCCGGTGCCCGCGGGTTCGGATGAGCCGATCAAGGATGTCTTCAAGCTGATCCCCGAGTCGCCCAACCAGGTATACGACATGCGCAAGGTGATCCGGTGCATTGTCGATCGCGATTCGGTCTTCGAGATGAAGTCGCGTTTTGGCAAGACTCTGGTCACGGCACTTGCGCGTCTGGATGGCCAATCGGTCGGTATCATTGCCAACAATCCCTACTTCAAAGGCGGCGCCATCGACGCCGAGGCCTGCCTGAAAGCCCAGAGTTTTATGGTGCTCTGTGATTCGTTCAACATTCCCATCGTGATGCTGGTCGACCAGCCGGGTTTTCAGATTGGCCTCGAAGGCGAACACCGCGGTGCCACTGGCAAGGCGATGAACTGGCTGAACGCCATGACGCTGGTCACGGTACCAAAAATTTCGGTGATTCTGCGTAAGAGTTATGGTCTGGCTGTTTCAAGCATGGGCGGCGGCAGCAATGCGGATGCCTTGTGTTGCTGGGTCACCGCGGAAGTCAGCTTCATGAAGCCGGAGTTCAGTGCGAAGGTGGTATTTGGCGTCGGCCCCGACGAGCCCGAAAAATATGCCGAGGCCGTGGCCAAGATGACCAAGGGTACGAGTGCCTACGACATGGCCGGCGTGTTTACCGCGCAAGACGTGATCGATCCACGCGACACGCGTGAGTACCTGAAAAAAATGCTCAAGGTGCATCACCTGCGTTATACCAACGGTGTGGGCCAGCATTTGATGCAGGCCTGGCCGACGAGTTTTTGATCCGCCTCGGGCGCATCGGATGACCACTGCCACTGACATCAGCGCCCTCATTGCGGCAAGGCGGGCCAGGCGCGCCCTTGCCCTTGATGAAATCGGGGGGAAAAAACTGCTGGCCATGGCCGGCATTGCGATACCCAAGGGGGTATTGGTCAAGCGGGTGGCCGACGTCAACGACGCCTTGTCCGGTCTGGCTTTTCCGGTCGTGGTCAAAGTGGTCTCACCGGACATTCTGCACAAAAGTGATGCGGGCGGCGTGAAGGTGAACCTGTGCTCCTTGAACGAGGTACAGCATGCCATCGAAATCATGATGGACACGCCGGCGATTCAGAAAGCGAAACTCGACGGCTTCCTGATCGAGGAGATGGCTACACCTGGTCAGGAAATCGTCGTTGGTGCCGTGCAGGATGCGCAGTTCGGTCCGATGATCATGGTTGGGCTGGGCGGCATTTTTGTTGAAGTACTTGGCGATGTTTCTTTTCGTATCTGCCCGATTTCGCCACTCGATGCCCGGGAAATGCTGGAAGATTTGAAGTGCGTTGCCATCCTGAATGGCGCGCGTGGCCGCGAGGCCGTATCGAAGTCCGCCATCATTGAGGTGCTGCTCAAGATCGGCGGCGAAGATGGCTTGCTGATGCGCTACCCCGATGAATTTTCGGAGATCGACATCAATCCGTTGATCGTGTCGAACTCGGGCGCCGTAGCGGTCGATGCGCGCTTCATCCTGACTCAGCGAGATGACGCCCGATGAGCACCGTCGGAGAACAATTCGCTCCCCTGTTCGAACCGAAAACAATCGCCGTGGTCGGTGCCTCGGCGACCAGCGAAGCATTGTCGAACGTGTTCATTCGGCGGCTTCTGGATTTCGGTTATACCGGGACCATCTATCCGATTCATCCAAGCGCGCAGGAAATCAATGGCCTGAAGGCTTATCGCAGCCTGGCACAGACGCCGCTGCCGATCGATTTCGCTTACATCGCCGTGTCAGCCGCGCAAATTCCCGACATGCTGGTCGCGGCTGCCGGGCGTGTGCGGTTTGCACAGGTCGTCTCAAGCGGCTTCGGCGAAGTGGATTCCGGCAAAGCCTTGCAGCAACGACTCGTCGATGCCGCGGTGCAAGGCGGCATGCGTCTGATCGGGCCCAATTGCCTGGGCACCTATACACCACGCGGCAAAATGTGTTTTACCGAACTCGCGCCACGCGAGCCCGGCTCGGTCGGTATCGTTTCGCAAAGCGGCGGGCTGGGTACCGACATCATCCGCAAGGGCATGTCGCACGGTTTGAAGTTCTCGGGGCTGGTGACCGTGGGCAATTGCGCCGATGTGAACAGCAGCGACTTGCTGGAATTTTATCTGGCCGATGCGGCGACAAGGGTCATCGGCTTTTATATCGAAACCGCGCAGGACGGCCGGCGGCTGTTTGAAATCCTGCGCGCGGCGCAGGCGCGCAAGCCGGTGGTGATCCTCAAGGGAGGTCGCAGCAGCCAGGGCCGGGCCGCGGCCGTGTCGCATACCGGTGCGCTGGCCGGGGACGTGCGTGCCTGGGGCGCGCTGTCACGTCAGACCGGCTGTGTGCTGGTGGATACCCTCGAGCAGTTCATCGATACCCTGCTCGTTTTCCAGTGCCTGAGCCCCCGGTCGGGCAAACCGACGACGCGCATTGCCCTGTTCGGCAATGGCGGTGGTACGAGTGTGCTTGCAACGGACTATTACGCGCGCCTCGGTCTCGATGTGTTGCCGTTTGATGACGCAACCATCGCCGCGCTGGAAGCGCTCAAGATGCCTGCGGGTGCAAGTGTCACCAACCCGGTCGATTGTCCCGCACCGGTGTTCGCGCAGGACGAAGGCCGTCTGGCCGGGCAGATCCTCGAGGAGATCTACTCCAGAGGAAAAATCGATGCCCTAGTCATGCACATCAACATGGCGGTGTTCGCCGGCCGCGTGAAACCGCAGACCCTGACGAATCTGATCCAGACCGCGCTGGCCGTGAAGGCGCGGCACGCCGGCACGCATTTTGTGCTGGTGTTACGTTCCGATGGCGAGCCCGATGTCGAGGCACGCAAGCGCGAGTTTCGTGCTCAGGTGGTGGCGCTTGGCATTCCGGTGTACGACGAAATGAGTAATGCAGGCCATGCATTGGCAGCCTTGCAGTGGCACGAACGGTTTATTACTAGCCGCAGCACGGTGGCCGGCTGATTCTGGCGCCAGGGATGGCGCTTCTTCATTGAGCGATTTTTTTGAAACGCATTTCAAGAGACGCAAGGAGAGCACCGATCATGATGGCGACACTCAGCAAACCGCTTCTGGCAGCCATTTTTTTCCTGGCGGTCCAGCAACCTGTCGCGCTGGCTCAGGAATATCCTGCGCGGCCGATCCAGTTCGTCATTCCCTTCACGCCCGGAGGGTCGACCGATGCCGTGGGGCGCCTCATTGCGCAACGCCTTGCTGCAGTGCTGGGCCAGACAGTGGTCATCGACAACCGGCCTGGTGCCGGCACCAACATTGGGTCGGCGTTCGTGGCCAAGGCGCCGCCCGATGGTTATACCGTGCTTGAGGCAACCAGCAGTCTGGCGATCAATCCGAGCCTCTACAAGAACATGACCTTTGATGCGACCAAAGAGTTGACGCCTGTCGCCATGCTGACGCAGACGCCGCAACTGATGGTGGTCAACGCTTCAACGCCGTTCAAGACAGTGCGAGAATTGCTTGTTTACGCGCGGGCCAATCCGGGCAAGCTGAGTTACGGTTCGTCGGGCAACGGCGCGACCAATCACCTGGCCATGGAGTTGTTCAAGTCACTTGCCAAGGTTGATCTGGTTCACATTCCCTACAAGGGGGGTAGTCCTGCACTGACCGGCTTGATTGCCGGCGATGTGCAGGTCATGTTCCTGCCGCCGGTCCTGGTGACACCGCATGAGAAGACTGGCCGACTCCGGTCGATTGCGGTGTCGACCGCGACGCGTTTTCCCGGCATTGATCTACCGACCGTTGCCGAGGCCGGCGTGCCGGGCTTCGAGTCGTCGGTCTGGTTTGCCCTGTTCGCACCCATGGGCACACCGCGCCCCGTCATTGACAAACTCAACACCACGATCAACCGCATTCTCAAGGAACCCGAAGTCATCGCCCAACTCGGCAAGGATGTCATGATGCCCGTGGGCGGAACGCCCGAGGAGTTGGGCGTGTATTTCAAGCTGGAGTTAAATCGGTTTGCCACCGTTGTCCGAGACTCGGGGGCGAAGGTAGACTGAGATGAGGTGAACGCATTGAAGGCGCGCGCAAGTGTGTAGATCACCTCATTGAAGCCCCACCTTGAAGCACCGTACTAGAACCATGTGGCGAAGAAGAACAGTCCGATTCCTGCCCAATGATGGCAGCCTCAATCACTAACATCTACGTCGTTTATTTCCGATGAGCCAACTACGCAAATTTCTCCCTTCCTGGCTGATTCATTATCCCCGTGAAAAGCTTGGGGCAGATCTTATCGCGGGCGTCATCGTTTCCATTCTTGTGATTCCACAGAGTTTGGCCTATGCCTTGCTTGCAGGCCTGCCGCCCCAATTCGGCCTCTATGTCAGTATTTTTCCGGTGATTGCATACGCACTCATCGGCAGCAGTATGGTGCAAGCAGTAGGTCCTGTCGCGATTACTGCAATCATGACTTACACAGTACTCAGCCCTATCGCGGTGCCTGGGTCACCGGAATGGATATTGTTGGCGGCAACTCTTTCGTTACTGTCCGGACTATTAGTGCTCGCCTTTGGTCTATTACGCATGGGATTCTTGTCGCAATTGTTGAGTCGTCCGGTCATGAGCGGTTTCATATCCGGATCTGCAGTACTGATCGTTCTGAGCCAAGTGAAATACCTGTTGGGAATCTTTACTGAAGGAAGTGGTATCTGGGACATTCTCGGAACATTGCTCCATCAACTGCCAGACAGCCATGGCCCCACTCTGGCTATCGGCTTCTCTGCTTTAGTATTTCTCGTATTTTCTAAGCTTGCCTTGCCGACTCTTCTGGCAAAGCTTGGAGTCAAACAAAATCAGGCATCATTTATCGGTCGCCTGATGCCACTCATCACCGTCCTCATTGGGACTTTGTTGGTTGTTTATTTCAATCTGGATCGACCGGGCGGTGTGCGGGTAGTTGGTGAAATACCCGAGGGATTGCCAAGCTTTAAATTCTTTCTGCCCGGCTTGGATTCACTACAAATTTTGGCGGTTCCGGCACTCCTGATGGCTTTGGTAGGTATGGTGCAAAACATTTCCATGGCCCAGACCTTGGCATTCAAGCGTCAAGAGAGGGTGGATGCCAATGCGGAGTTAGTAGGCTTGGGGACGTCCAATATCGTGGCGTCCATGTATGGCGGCATGCCGGTGGGCGGGGGAATATCGCGTTCAGCAGTGAATGTCGCGGCTGGCGCGGAGACACCGCTCGCTAGCATCGTTGCAGCGTCATGCATGCTGGTGATGGTAGCCACTGCGGCGCAATGGTTGGCCCGTCTGCCACTCGCGGTGCTTGCGGCCAACATCATGCTGGCCGCAATCAGTATGTTGGATTTTAAAACACTCCGCCAAGCGTGGGCCTATGATCGCATCGACGCGATAGCACTTCTAGGCACGGCCAGCGGAGTCATTTTTCTGGATTTGGAACGTGGGATAGCATTGGGAATTGCCTTTTCTTTCGTTAACTTTTTACTGCGTGCAAGCACGCCTCATATCGCGGTCATCGGTCGAATTTCAAACAGTGAGCACTTTCGTAACGTCGAGCGACATCAGGTTGAAACCATTCCCGGAGTTCTCCTGCTGCGCATTGATGAAAGTCTTTTCTTTGGCAATTTGAATAGCATCGACTCAAGGTTAGGTTTGGAACTTGCTAAAGCCCCAACAACCACAGAACTTGTACTCATTATGAGTGCTGTAAACCGCATCGATACCACTGCCATGGAAGCTCTGGTCGAGCATAATCGCGAACTGGCAAAGCGGGGAATACGTTTGCACTTGGCAGAGGTAAAAGGGCCAGTACAGGACCGCCTCATGCG
>CANJOT010000042.1 GCA_947475815.1 Burkholderiales bacterium
CCGAAGCCGTGATCCACCGTGTTGAGAAACAGCTCTTCAAGCACGATCGTGATGCGTCCGCGCATCGACTCGTCGATGCCCAACTCCGCACAGGCCGCCCATAACCAGTCGAGCAACTCTGGCAGCGCCTCGCGCGTTGCCGCCACCGACGCCCTCGAGCAGGCTTTCAATCACCTGCACGTGGGCATCAACCCCTGGCAGGTTTTCGCCGAGCGGCGAAACAATGCGGTCCTCAAACGCCGTGTTGATACCAACGAGTACAAAACGGTTGCTGAACAGCCCGGCGTGTTTGCCCTCGATGACATCGACCGCCGAGACGTAATAACTCGCCTTGGCGCGGCCGAAATGCAGCAAAATCTCGCCGTTGTCCTGAATCGGCAGGCCGTATTCACCAATCTCGATGCGCGCCAGTTCGCCATTGCTGCGCAGCACCTGCACATCCGGACCAAGCTGATTGCTTTTCCACTGAATCGCCACCCGCACCATCTCCAGCGGCAGCGACAGCATGGGCTGCTCACCCAGCCTGGCCAGCGCCGGCACGCTGCGCACCACACCTTTGTCGGCGGCACCGCCGGTCGGATCCACACCGGCGTTGATCACCCCCATGCCCGCCGCGCGCGCCTCAAACAGTGGCAAGCTGAGCAGCGCGCTGGGATAGCGCGTCACCGGCAGGTCGGCCAGCATTTTGCCGTGCTGGCGCGCCAGTGCGCTGGGCGCCGGCAGGCGCGCGCCAGCCAGCGCATTGCTCAGGCCGATGGCGGCAAGCACCGTCGGTTCGCCAAACAGGGCGTCGGCCAGACGCTGATCGGGGTCGCTCAGGCCCTTGAGCGTCTGCGCCGACAGCTGCGGCAATTGCCGGCTAAGCGCACCACGGCTGTAATGATCGGGCTCCGAAAAAATCACGTCGAAACCGACGGCCAGCGGCTCGCCTTCGGTCATCTTGTTGACCAGTTCGGCCATGACCGAACGCGACCAGGGCCAGCGGCCAAGCTGTTCGATGCTGCGATTGTCGATCCCGACCACGACCACCGGCTCGGCCTGCCGGTCACGCGGCATGAAGCGCTGGTACTGGTCAAACTGGATCTGGCGCAGGCGCTGCAGCGGGGTATGGTCCTGGTAAACCAGCACTACACCCATCAGGGCCAGCAGTACCCCGGCCAGCACACGGCCGCGGCCGTGGCTGACGAGCCGGATCCAGAACTGCTTCACGGCGCGGCCTCCGCCACCGGTTTCGCGCACCACCGCCACAGAGCCAAGGCCAGCCCCTCAGAACACCACTTTCAGCCCGTCATACGCTGAAATGATTTCGAGGGGAACGTCATGCGGGCGGGCAATTTCTTCCAGCCGGCGCGTTTCGGCCAGCAATTCGCACAGTTTGCGGTCGTCATTGACCGGCTCATGATGAAACAGCGCCAGACGTCTGGCACGCGCCGCATGACACAGCTCAACGCCAACCATGTTGCTCGAATGGCCCCAGTCCGCCTTGACCGAAATGGCATCGGCGAGGGAATACATGGCGTCAAACACGACCAGATCGGCATGCGAGAAGAAGTCGGCGAAGGCATCAAACTCGTCGATGTTTTCCAGCTTGTGTTCCGAGTCGGTCGAATACACGACGACATGGCCGCCTTCCTCAAAGCGGTAACCGTAGGAGTCGCCGGCATGGAGCTGCAGCTTGGGCGTGACGCGCATGCCTTCGATCTCAAGCGTCTGGCCGGGCGTCATGATGTCGTATTCAATCCTGGCGCCGGCAAGGCTGTAGTCGACCGGAAAACACGGCGCGCTCATCTGCAGGCGCACGGCCTGTTCGAGGCGCTCGTGGCAGCCGTGGAAAATGATGCGGTTGCCCGGAATGTACATGGGCACGAAAAACGGGAAACCCATCATGTGGTCCCAGTGCAGGTGCGAAATAAACACATGGTAGGTCTGAGGTTTGGCCGGACCAAACTGCATGATCTTGGCTTGGCCGAGCGGCCGGGCGCCACTGCCCAGATCGCAGATGAAGTGACACGGGCTGTCGGTAACGATCTCGACACAGGAAGAATGTCCGCCAAAGGTGCCGGCGACATGAAACGGCAGGGTCGCGATGAAGTCGTCAATCTCGGCATCCCCGGCAAACGAGCGGCCGTTGGCAGCACTCAGCGCGGCGCGGATTTTGTCCTGCACGCCACTGGCCGTCAGTGCGATCGGCAAGGATCCGCGTGTTCCCCAGAACGTGACGTTCTTCATGACCGCAGGGCCTTGCCGGCATCTTCAATGGTGCCGTGGCAAGGCAGCACCAGATCGAAACGGGTAATGGTGAACACCTCGGCGACCACCGGATTGAGCCCGGCAATGGCCAGCTTGCCCTGTTGCGCCTTGATCTGGCGCGCGGCCATCATCAAAACCCGCAAACCGACACTGCTGATGTATTCCACGCCGGCGAAATCGAGGACGACCGGAGGCGCATCCTTCTTGCAGCCCTCCAGGGCCGGCTTGAGGGCCACACCAAATGCTTCACTGCTGGTCTGATCGACCCGTCCATCGATGTGGACAACAAGCAGCCCTCCGACGACCTCGCTGACAACGTTCATCTGTGTTCCCCGTGTGGAATTGCCAGCCCTATCCCGCGCCAGCCGGCTCACCCGGGGGCGGCGCCCTTTTATCGCAGTTCTGGTGTGTGAGTAGCATGCGGAATTCCGGCGCTCTAGTCAAGATGCCGGACTAAACCCAACCCAAACAGGCGGGATAGCAGGATATTTATCCTAGGGACATCCGCAACAAGCGCTTGCCAGCCTCGGGCTATTGCGCTGTCGGCCGGGCGATTCTAGAGTGTTGTCGGGCCGTCCCGGCGGCTCGATTCAAGATACTCGCGCGACTGCATTTCCGTGATGCGACTGACGGTGCGCTGAAACTCGTTGGCCAGTACACCCGTGGTATACAACGCCTCGGCCTCCACCTCGGCCGACATGATGAGTTTGATGCGGTGATCGTAAAACACATCGATCAGCCAGGTGAAGCGCCGCGCCTCGGAGGACATGGCCACGCTCATGCGCGGCACGCCCGACAGGATGACGGTATGAAAGCGGCTGGCGAGTTCGAGATAGTCGTTCTGCGAACGCGGTCCGCCACACAGGGTGTGAAAATCAAACCAGACAATGCCACCGGCGCGGCGCAGGGCACGGATTTCGCGCGCTTCGATGTGGAGCATCGGGTTTTCCTCGGCGGCCTCGGCAATCGCAACAAAGGCATGGCGCAGCGCACGATCGGAAGCCGCGCCCAGCGGCGTGTGATAAGCCTCCACCTGCTCAAGGGCACGGCGCCGGTAGTCATTGCCGGAATCAACGTTGAGCACGTCGAGTTTGCTCATGAGCAGGGCGATGGCCGGCAGCACGCGATCGCGGTGCAGTCCGTCCGGGTAGAGCCCATCAGGCGGGTAGTTCGAAGTCATGACAAACACCACGCCATGACTGAACAGCGCCGTCAGCAGCCGGTACAGAATCATGGCGTCGGCGATGTCGGAGACATGAAACTCGTCAAAACAGATCAGGCGGTTCTTGCGCGCGATCTGTTTGGCGACTTCATCGAGCGGGTCCTGCACCCCCTTCAACTGGTCCAGTTGATGATGCACCGCGCGCATGAATTCGTGGAAGTGCACCCGCGTCTTGCGGTTCACTTCGACGACGGAGTAGAAACTGTCCATCAGAAAACTCTTGCCGCGCCCCACCCCGCCCCACATGTAGACGCCGCGCGGCACCTCGGGTTTGGTGAGCAGGCGCCGCAAGGTGCTTTGACGGTGCGCTCGGAAGGCTGTCAATTCATCGAACAGACGCTGCAGACGTTCCACGGCGCGTTGTTGCGCCGGATCCGCCGTGAAACCGCGCTGCGTGATCGCGTGCTGGTAAAACTCCTGAACACTCATGCGATGATGTTTCTGCGGTCTGCGTGACGATCAGAAATTGAGCGTGCGTTTGTCGACCGCCAGAGCGGCTTCCTTGGTCGCTTCCGACAGGGACGGATGGGCGTGGCAGATGCGCGCGATGTCTTCGCTCGATGCGCGGAACGCCATGGCGACGACCGCCTCGGCAATCAGTTCGGAAGCCATCGGCCCGACGATGTGCACACCGAGGATTTCATCCGTCTTGGCATCAGCCAGAAATTTCACCATACCGGTGGTGTCACCCAGCGCGCGTGCGCGGCCATTGGCGAGGAAGGGAAAGGTACCAGCCCGGTAGGCGCGACCTTCCGCCTTGAGGGCCTCTTCGGTCTGGCCGACCCAGGCGATTTCGGGGGAGGTGTAAATCACCCAAGGGATGGTGTTGAAATTGACATGTCCATGCTGGCCGGCAATGCGCTCGGCCACGGCCACGCCTTCTTCCTCGGCCTTGTGCGCCAGCATCGGCCCGCGCACCACGTCGCCGACCGCCCAGACGTTGGCCAGATTGGTCTTGCAATCCTCGTCGACCGTGATGAAGCCGCGCGCATCCAGCGCCAGGCCGACCTTGTCGGCGTTCAGACCGCTGGTATTGGGCACCCGGCCGATCGAAACGATCAGGCGGTCAAACACCACCGACTTGGCCTCGCCCTTGGCACTGGTGTAATCGACCGCGACCGTGCTGCTCTTGGCATCGGCCTTGATGGCGCCAATCTGCACGCCGAGTTCAATGGCCAGTCCCTGCTTTTTGAAGGCCTTATGCGCTTCCTTGGCAATCTGCGTATCGACCGCACCAAGGAAGTCTGGCAGCGCTTCGAGTATGGTCACTTCGGCGCCGAGACGGCGCCAGACGCTGCCCATCTCGAGACCGATGACGCCAGCGCCGATCACACCCAGTTTTTTGGGCACGGCATCAAGGGCCAGCGCGCCGCTATTGCTCAGCACCAGCTTTTCATCGAACGGCGCCGCCGGCAGGGCACGCGGATTCGAACCGGTGGCGATGATCACATGTTTGGCCACCAGAGCTTCGGTGCTCGCACCATTCACTTCAATGACATAGCCGGCACCATCGGTGGCATCGGCGGCATCAGCAGCACCCGCAAAGCTGCCGCGGCCATGGAAAAAGCTGACCTTGTTCTTTTTGAACAGAAACAGGATGCCGTCGTTGTTCTGCTTGACGACGGTATCCTTGCGACCCACCAGCCTGGCCAGATCCAGACTGAGTCCCTCGATCTTGATGCCATGGTCGGCAAAATGATGGCCGGCCTGCTCGTAATGTTCGGACGATTGCAGCAGCGCCTTGGAGGGAATGCAACCGACGTTGGTACAGGTGCCACCGGGCGCTGGACCGCCGGCGGCATTCTTCCACTCGTCAACGCAGGCAACCGAATAACCCAGCTGGGCGGCGCGGATCGCCGCGATATATCCGCCGGGACCGGCACCAATCACGACGACATCAAATTGCTTGGACATGTTGTTCTCAAATCAGATAAAGAGCGACTGCGGACTGCGAATTCAGTCTTGTTGTTCAGTTTTCCTGTTCAGGCGGCACGAAAATCCACAACAGGATGTAGATCAGCGGGCCGACACCGGCAAACAGGGTACAGATGGCAAACAGCAGGCGCCAGATCCAGCTTTCGCTGTTGGTCATCACCGCCAGCCCGCCACACACGCCACCGATCCAGCGATCAGCGACCGAACGGCGCAAGCGCTTGACCGGACTCACGGGGCTTGGCGTCGCACCGCCCGCTGACAAGAGCCTGCTTTTGGCTTCCAGAAACTCGGCTTCGGTAATCTGGCCCGCATCGCGCAGTTCAGCGAGCTTGCGGATTTCATCGGCAATCGACATCGTGCACTCCTTGAAAAGGGGGCCGGAATCCGGCCCCACGCCGGTTACAGACCAAGCAACAACCTCGCCGGGTCTTCAAGCATGTCTTTCATCGACACCAGCCCGAGCACGGCTTCGCGCCCGTCGATGATGCGGTGATCGTAAGACATGGCCAGATAATTCATTGGACGCACCACCACCTGGCCCTTCTCGACCACGGCGCGATCCTTGGTGGCATGCACGCCGAGGATGGCCGACTGGGGCGGGTTGATGATGGGCGTCGACAGCATGGAACCAAAGGTACCACCGTTCGAGATTGAGAACGTGCCGCCGGACAGGTCTTCGAGGGCCAGCTTGCCGTCGCGGGCCTTGGCGCCGAACTCGGCGATCTTGCGCTCAACATCGGCAAAACTCATCTGGTCCACGTTGCGCAGCACCGGCACCACCAGACCACGCGGCGAACCAACGGCCACACCGATGTCGAAATAACCGTGATAAACGATGTCCGTACCGTCCACCGAGGCGTTGAGCAGCGGGTATTTGCGCAGCGCATACACGGCTGCCTTGACGAAGAACGACATGAAGCCCAGCTTGACGCCGTGTTCTTTTTCAAACTGGTCTTTGTATTTGTTGCGCAGGTCGATCACCGGCTGCATGTTGACCTCGTTGAAGGTCGTCAGGATGGCGGCAGTCGACTGCGATTGCACCAGCCGCTCGGCAATGCGCTGACGCAGGCGCGACATGGGCACGCGCTGCTCGGGGCGATCGGCGAGGATGGCATTGACGTTGACCGGCGCATTGACCTGCGCCAGAGCGGGCTTGCTGGCCACGGCGGGCGCAGCCACGGGCGCAGGCTGGCTGCGTGTCTCGAGCGCGCCGAGCACATCGCCCTTGGTGATGCGGCCATCCTTACCGGTGCCGGCGACGGCGCTGGAGGACAGGTTGTTGTCGGCCATGATCTTGGCTGCCGAGGGCATGGCAATCGCGCCAGCGCTGGCAGCCGGTGCCGCAGCAGCCATCGGGGCGGCACCGGCGGACGTAGCAGCGGGCGCAGCCGCGCCGGCCTTGCCTTCGGGGTCGATGGTGGCGATCAGCTGATCCGAAGCAACCGTCGCACCGTCACCCTGCACGATGCTCACGAGCACGCCGGCTTCGGGTGCCGGCACTTCCAGCACCACCTTGTCGGTTTCAATCTCGATGAGGATTTCATCGCGAGCGACCAGATCACCGGCCTTCTTTTTCCACTGCAGCAGGGTCGCTTCGGCAACCGATTCAGACAACTGCGGAACCTTCACTTCAACCAATGCCATTTTCATTCCTTCGAATCTTTGTTGGGTAATCCATGACCGGAGTCATCAGCGCGGCGGGGCGTGGAGCGCCGCCGCGCTGTGTTCAGGAGGTGGCGAACAATCTCGATGTTTGCCTTATTTGCTTAGCACCAGACCACGGGCACGGCCGAACGCAGTCTGGATCAACTGCTTCAACTGCTCGTTGTGCTTGGCGTAATAACCGACCGCGGGCGAGGCCGAAGCCGGCCGGCCTGCGTAAGACAGTTTCTGGTGCGCTTCGATATTCTCGAGCAGGTTGTGCTGGATCTGGAACCAGTAACCCTGATTCTGCGGCTCATCCTGCGCCCACACCAATTCAGTGGCGTTGGGATACTTCTTGAGTTCGGTCGAAAACGCCTTGTGCGGAAAGGGATACAGCTGCTCGAGGCGGATGATGGCCACGTCCTCACGCTCAGCGCGCGCCGCGCGCAGGTCGTAATACAGGCGACCCGAACAGGCCACCACACGCTTGACCTTCTTGGCATCGAGAGTGGCGGTTTCGCCAATCACGGTCTGAAAGGTACCCTTGGCCAGTTCCGACAAATCGGACACGGCTTCCTTGTGGCGCAGCAGCGACTTGGGCGTCAGCACGACCAGCGGCTTGCGGAACACGCGGATCATCTGACGACGCAGCAGATGGAAAATCTGCGCTGGCGTGGTCGGCTGGCAGACCTGCATATTGTTGTCGGCGCACAGTTGCAGGAAACGCTCGGGGCGTGCCGATGAATGCTCAGGCCCCTGCCCTTCGTAACCATGCGGCAGCAGCATGGTCAGGCCAGAGGCGCGGCCCCATTTGACCTCGCCACTGGAAATAAACTGATCGATGACCACTTGCGCGCCGTTGACGAAGTCGCCGAACTGCGCTTCCCAGACCACCAGCGTGTTCGGTTCGGCGGTCGAGTAACCATATTCAAAGCCAAGCACGGCTTCTTCCGAGAGCACCGAGTCGATGATGGTGCACGGCGCCTGCTGTTCGGAAATGTTCTGCAAGGGCACATAGATGCCGGCATCCCAGCGCTCGCGGTTCTGGTCATGCAGCACGGCGTGACGGTGCGTGAACGTGCCACGGCCCGAATCCTGGCCGGTCAGGCGCACCGCATATCCCGACGACACCAGCGAGGCGTAGGCCAGATGTTCGCCCATGCCCCAATCGAGCTGCGTTTTGCCGGTGAGCATGGCGGCGCGGTCGGCGATGACCTTCTCGACCAGCGAGTGCAGCTTGAACTCGGGCGGGATGGCCGTAATGCGTTCACCAAGACGCTTGAGTTCAGTCAGCGGTACCGAGGTGTCGGCGGCGTCGGTCCACTTGCGATTCAGGAACGGCATCCAGTCGACCGCAAACTTGCTCTTGAAATTCGACAGCACCGGATCGACGGTGTGACGGCCTTCATCCATGGCCTGCCGAAAGCCCTTGACGTAACCCTCCGCCTGCTCATCGGTAATCACACCCTGCGCCACCAGCCGGTCGGCGTAGACCTTGCGCGTGCCGGGGTGCTGGGCAATTTTCTTGTACATCAGCGGCTGGGTCAGCGCCGGCGTGTCCTGCTCGTTGTGGCCGAGCTTGCGGAAACAGATGATGTCGACCACCACGTCGCGTTTAAAGGCCGCGCGGTAATCCACGGCGATCTGGCAGGCGAACACCACGGCTTCGGGATCGTCGCCGTTGACGTGCAGCACCGGCGCCTCGATCATCTTGACGACGTCGGTGCAATACAGTGTCGAGCGCGAATCACGCGGGTCCGAGGTGGTAAAGCCGATCTGGTTGTTGATGACGATGTGCACCGTGCCGTTGGTGCCGTAACCGCGCGTCTGCGCGAGGTTGAGGGTTTCCATGACCACGCCCTGGCCGGCAAACGCAGCGTCGCCGTGCACCAGGATCGGCAACACCTGGCTGCCGTCAAGGTCGCCGCGGCGGTCCATGCGCGCCTTGGCCGACCCTTCAACCACGGGGTTGACGATCTCAAGGTGGGACGGATTGAAGGCCAGCGACAGGTGCACCGGGCCGCCGGGCGTCGAGACGTCGCTTGAAAAGCCCTGATGGTATTTGACGTCACCGGCCGGCAGGTCGTCGGCGTGTTTGCCTTCAAATTCGGCAAACAGGTCGCGCGGCATCTTGCCGAGCGTGTTGACGAGAACGTTGAGACGGCCGCGGTGGGCCATACCGATGACGATTTCCTGCACGCCCTGGCTGCCCGAACGCTGGATCACCTCGTCCATGGCCGCGATGAAACTTTCACTGCCTTCGAGCGAGAAGCGCTTCTGGCCGACGTATTTGGTGGCGAGGTAACGCTCCAGCCCTTCCGACGCCGTCAGACGGTCGAGGATGTGGATCTTCTTCTCGGCGCTAAACTTGGGCGTCGCGCGCGACGACTCGAGGCGCTCCTGCAACCAGCGTTTTTGCGCCGGGTCGGAGATATACATGTATTCAGCGCCGATCGAGCCACAGTAGGTCTCGCGCAGAACCTGCACCAGGTCGCGCAGCGAGACGTGTTCGAATCCGAAGTAGGTATTGGGCGCGCTGTAAATCGTCGCCATGTCGCCTTCGGTGAAATCATAGAAGGCCGGCTCGAGTTCGTGAATGACCGGGCGTTCCTGGCGCTTGAGCGGGTCAAGCACCGCCCAGCGCGCGCCGAGGTAGCGGTAGGCGGCGACAATCTGCTGCACGTACACCTGTTTGGTGGCCAGCGCGTTGCCGGCCACGGTGGGCGGGGTCAGGCGCCGGTCACGGGCGCGCTGTGCAAAGGATTCAACGATCGGGGCGTGCGCCACGTCATGCGCGTTGCTGCCATCACCGGCGGGCACCAGTTGCAACTGGTCGAAATAATTGCGCCACTGCTCGGTGACCGAAGCCGGATTGTCGAGGTAGGCTTCGTAGAGGTCTTCCACGTAAGGGGCATTGCCACCAAACAGGTAAGAATTGGACAGGAACTGCTTCATCATGGTGCTTCACCTTTCTTCGAGTATCTCGAGATTGATGCGGTTGTTTTAACCTCCGTCGCACGGCTACACCGCGGTTCGGATCGCTAAGGCCAAATTGTGGGGAGGGGCTCTACATAAATTGGAATCGATTGCAACAAGCTTTTCAAATTGGGCGTGAGGATAGCACTATTCGGCTTTTTCTGCCGGCGGAACAGCCGCTTGCGACCATAAAAAAAGCCCGCCTCGCGGCGGGCTTCTCATCAGGCGGAAAGGACCCGCCTGGCAGACCTGTTCAACGCTGGGCGATCGGTTTGACATCCCGCTCGGTGGCGCCGACAAACAGCTGACGCGGACGACCGATTTTCTGTTCCGGATCGGAGATCATTTCGTTCCACTGGGCAATCCAGCCGACCGTGCGCGCCATGGCGAAAATCGCCGTGAACAGTGGCACCGGGATGCCCAGCGCGCTTTGCACGATACCCGAGTAGAAATCGACGTTCGGGTAAAGCTGGCGCTTGACGAAATATTCGTCTTCCAGGGCGATCTTTTCGAGGGCCATGGCGAGTTTGAACAGCGGGCTGTCGTGCAGGCCAAGTTCGTTCAATACCTCATGGCAGGTTTCACGCATGAGCTTGGCGCGCGGGTCGTAGTTCTTGTAGACCCGATGACCAAAACCCATCAGCTTGGTGCCCGAGTTCTTGTTTTTCACGTCGGCAATGAACTCGCCGATCTTTTCCACGCCACCGTTGTTCTGGATGTCGATGAGCATGTTGAGCGCGGCTTCGTTGGCGCCACCGTGTGCCGGGCCCCACAGACAGGCCACGCCGGCAGCGATACAGGCAAACGGGTTGGCGCCCGACGAGCCCGCCAGACGGACCGTCGACGTCGAGGCGTTCTGCTCGTGGTCGGCGTGCAGGATCAGAATCCGGTCGAGTGCACGCACCAGCACGTCGTTGCTCTTGTACTCTTCGCACGGATTGGAGAACATCATGCGCATGAAGTTGGCCGAGTAGGACAAGTCATTGCTCGGGTACACAAAGGGCTGGCCGATGCTGTACTTATAGGTCATGGCCACCAGGGTCGGCAGCTTGGCGATCAGGCGGATCGCCGAAATCGCGCGTTGCTGCGGATCATTGACGTCCGACGAGTCGGCGTAGAAGGCCGACATTGCACCCACCACGGCAACCAGCACCGCCATCGGGTGCGAGTCACGGCGGAAACCACGGAAGAACGTGCTCATCTGCTCGTGCACCATGGTGTGGCTGGTGACACGATGAACGAAATCGTCACGTTGTGACTTATTCGGCAGCTCACCATGGAGAATCAGGTAGCAAGTCTCGAGAAAGTCACAATTGACGGCGATCTGTTCGATCGGATAGCCGCGGTACAACAGCTTGCCGATATCGCCGTCGATGTAGGTAATCGACGAGTTACAGGCTGCCGTCGAGAGAAAGCCCGGGTCATAGGTGAACTTGCCGGACTGGCCATAGAGCTTGCGGATGTCGATGACATCCGGGCCAATGGTGCCCTTGTAAATAGGCATGGTGACGCTCGGGCTGCCATCTGAAAACGAGAGCGTGGCGCTCGGGTTGTTGTCGTTGCTCACGGTGCTGTTCATCGCGCTTCCTACGGGTGCGTTGGTGGGGTTCAATCGGCCCGGGGGCCCTTGCATTCAATTACTGCGCCAGCTCGGTCCAAACTGGAAATTACGGCAACAAACGAAATTCTACTCGTCATTATGCAACGCGCAAGCGCTGCACCAGATCGCGCACGGCCGGCGTGTCGAGTTCCCCCTGCGGTTCGCTGCGCAGCAGGATCAAATCGAGCAGCAGATTGTCACTCTGTTCAAACAGGATCGTCAGAGCGCCCACTTCGTCGTCGGTCAGTTCCAGTTCGTGACGATCGAGAAAACGCGTAATGATCAGATCATTTTCGAGCAGGCCGCGCCGGCCACGCCAGCGCAGGCGCGCACGCCGATGCGGGTCGGCCTGATGCAGGTCGGCCCGCGGCGGACGGCTTTCGTCGTCGTACCCGGTCGTAGCGGCGCTGCTGGGTGTGGTCATCATCAGGCTCGGGTGAACACTCAAACTGTGCGGCGAACCATCAATTCCTTGATTTTTCCGATGGCGCGCGTCGGGTTCAAGTGCTTCGGACAGACATCGACGCAATTCATGATGGTATGACAGCGGAACAGGCGGTATGGATCCTCAAGGTCGTCGAGTCGTTCACCGGTCGCCTGGTCGCGGCTGTCGGCGATGAAGCGATAGGCTTGCAGCAAACCGGCCGGTCCGACGAACTTGTCCGGGTTCCACCAGAAGCTCGGGCACGAGGTTGTGCAACAGGCGCACAGAATGCACTCGTAGAGGCCATTGAGCTCTTCGCGCTGTTCGGGCGACTGCAGGCGCTCTTTTTCGGGCGGCGGCGTATCGTTGATCAGGAACGGCTTGATCGAATGATACTGCTTGAAGAACTGCGTCATGTCGACGATCAGGTCGCGGATCACCGGCAGGCCAGGCAGCGGCCGCAGTACGATCGGCTCGCTCAGTTCAAGCAGGTTGGTGGTGCAGGCCAGGCCGTTCTTGCCATTGATGTTCATGGCGTCCGAGCCACACACGCCTTCGCGGCAGGAGCGACGCAGCGACAATGAATCATCGACATCCGACTTGATGCGCATCAGAGCGTCGAGCAGCATCTTGTCGGTGTCTTGCAGCGTGACTTCAAGTTGTTGCATACGCGGCGCTTGACCCGAATCCGGGTCATAACGGTAAATCTCAAACTTTACGGTGCGGGGCATCTTTTACTCCAGGGGTCGCTGATCAGAATGTCCGTTTTTTCGGCTCGAAACTCGGCACGGTCAGGGGCTTCAACTGCACTGACTTGTACTCGAGGCGATTGCCTTCGGAATAAAACAGGCTGTGACGAAGCCACTCGTTGTCATTGCGATCCGGGAAGTCGTCACGGGCGTGGGCGCCACGGCTCTCGGTGCGCGCCTCGGCCGACACGATGGTCGCCTTGGCCACCTCGATCAGGTTGTCGAGTTCAAGCGCTTCAATGCGGGCCGTATTGAAGACCTTGGACTTGTCCTGAATCGAGACATTGCCAACGCGCTCGGCGATGGCCAGGATTTCCTTGGCACCCGCCGACAGCAGGTCGCCGGTCCGGAACACGCCGCAGTGCTTTTGCATCGAGTTGCGGATCTCGTTGGCGACATCCTGAGTGCGCTCACCGCCAACCCGCGCGTCGAGCGCGGCCACACGGGCACGCGTCGCCTCGCCGGCATCGGCAGGCAACTCCAGATGGTTGCCGGCACGCAGGCCGGATTCGACGATGTGGTTGCCAGCCGCACGGCCAAACACCACCAGATCAAGCAGCGAGTTGGTGCCCAAGCGGTTGGCGCCGTGCACAGAGACGCAGGAACATTCGCCAATCGCGTACAGGCCGTTGACGACAGCATTCGAATCACCGTCCTTCGGCGACACCACCTGACCGTGGATGTTGGTCGGAATGCCACCCATCTGGTAGTGGATGGTCGGCACGACCGGGATCGGTTCCTTGCTGCAATCGACGTTGGCAAACTTCTGGGCGATTTCGGCAATCGACGGCAGGCGTTTGTTGATCGTATCGGCACCGAGGTGGTCGAGCTTGAGCAACACATAGTCCTTGTTGGGACCACAACCACGGCCTTCCTTGATTTCCTGGTCCATCGAGCGCGACACGAAGTCGCGCGGTGCCAGATCCTTCAGGGTCGGCGCATAGCGTTCCATGAAACGCTCGCCGTTGCAGTTGAGCAGAATGCCGCCCTCGCCGCGCACGCCTTCGGTGATCAGCACGCCAGCACCGGCCACACCGGTCGGGTGGAACTGCCAGAACTCCATGTCTTCGAGCGGAATGCCGGCGCGTGCCGCCATGCCCATGCCATCACCGGTATTGATGAAGGCATTGGTCGACGCGGCCCAGATGCGCCCTGCCCCGCCGGTGGCGAGCATGGTGACCTTGGCTTCAAGAATCATGAGCTCGCCGGTTTCCATTTCCAGCGCGACCACGCCAACGACATCACCAGCAGCGTTGCGGATCAGGTCCAGCGCCATCCATTCAACAAAGAAATGGGTGCGAGCGCGGACGTTGCGCTGGTACAGCGTGTGCAGCAGCGCGTGGCCGGTACGGTCGGCGGCGGCGCAGGCGCGCGGCACCGGCTTCTCTCCAAAATTGGCCGAGTGCCCGCCAAACGGACGCTGATAGATGGTGCCATCAGGATTACGGTCGAACGGCATGCCGAAGTGTTCGAGCTCGTAGACCACTTGCGGGGCCATGCGGCACATGTATTCGATGGCGTCCTGGTCACCCAGATAGTCCGAACCCTTGACGGTGTCGAACATATGCCAGAGCCAGTTGTCCTCGTTCATGTTGCCCAGCGAAGCGCCAATGCCACCCTGCGCAGCGACGGTATGGGAACGGGTCGGAAACACCTTGGAGAGCACGGCCACATTGAGGCCGGCTTCGGCCAGTTGCAGCGATGCGCGCATGCCGGCACCGCCGGCGCCCACGATGACAGCGTCGAAACGGCGTTTCGGCAGCGAAGTCTTGACTAAACTCATTTGCTCAGACTCTCCAGAGAATATGCAGCGCGTATCCGGCGCAACCAACCAGCCATACGATGGTCAGGACTTGCAGGGTAAGACGAATGCCAACAGGCTTGATGTAATCCATCCAGATGTCGCGCATGCCAAACCAGGCGTGATAAAAAATAGCCAGCAGGGCAACAAAGGTAGCGATTTTCATGCCGGTGCCGGCAAACAGACCCGCCCAGCTGTCATAGCTGAAATCCTTCAGGGTCAGCAGCATGACGAACAGCACGACGGTATAGACCGCCATGATCACCGCTGTGACACGTTGCGCGAGCCAGTCACGCAGCCCGTAATGGGCGCCGACCACCAGGCGTTTGCCGCCAATATTATTGTCTGCCATCAAAACACTCCGAAAAGTTTAGCTGCCACGAACAGGCCGCCAAGCGCGCCACCCACCACACAGACCCACGCGGTCTTGGCCGAGGTGCCTTTATCGAGGCCCATGTGCATGTCCATCAGCAAATGGCGGATGCCCATGCAGAAATGGTGCGCGTAGCCCCAGGCCAACACCACCAGGATCAGCTTGACGATGACGCTCGACATGACCCTGCGAAAGACTTCAAAGCTGATTTCGGAAACCAGGCTTTTCTCGAACAGATAGAGCAGGAACGGCAAGGCGAGAACCAGCAGCAGGCCGCTGACGCGATGGAGGATGGAGGCCCGGCCGGCGATCGGCAACCGGTATTTGAAGGCGATGTTGACGATGCCGATATTTCGGTACACCGGCCGTTCAGGCTTGACATTGACAGCTTCGGACATGTTTTCCTCGTGCTTGGAATTTTTCTGGTGTGTTGCTGGTGCGCTGCGCTTGCGTGCCCGGCCCGTGCCTTCTGGTCCGGGCCTGATGCCAAATTCGTTTGCTTGCGCAAACTTCTCTATTTTCGCTGATTTTCAGCCGCTGTCCAAGTGGACAACTCGATGCGAGCCCCTTATGTGTAGTCTTTTCTTGCGTCACACCGCCCGCACCGCTCTTTCATACCAGCTCATTGTGATAATGGTGCTGGGCTGTGACGTAAAGGCCCCGGCGCACTTCAACCGGCCGGTCGCCATAAGTCCAGGCGACCCGCTCGACGCTCAGCAAAGGCGTACCCACCGGCACATCAAGCACCGGCGCGCTGGCCGCATCGGCCGCCAGCGCGCGGATTTTCTCGCTTGCGCGGATCATTCGCGTACCGAATTCGGATTCGAACAGACCGTACATCGGGCCCTTGTACTCCGCCAGACGTTCGGCGGTCAGGCCTCGAAACAGGGCACCCGGCAGCCAGATTTCGTCAAGCACCGTCGGCACGCCGGCAAACGACAGCAGGCGGCGGATCTGCACCACGATTTCGCCGCATTTCAGATCAAGCTGGCGCGAGATCTCGCCGGGCGCGCGCACGCGCTTGCAATCAAGGATGCGGTTTTCTGTATAGTTGCGTTCGCTGTCATCGGGCACCAGACGCAAGAAGCGGAACTGGGCACGGGGCTCATGATGGGTGGAAACAAAAGTGCCCTTGCCCTGACGGCGCATGAGCAATTGCTCGGCAGCCAGTTCGTCGATGGCCTTGCGCACCGTGCCCTGACTGACCTTGAAGCGCGCCGCCAACTCAACCTCGCTGGGAATCATGTCGCCCGGCTTCCATTCGCCCTGCTCCAGGCTCTGCATGAGCAGCGACTTGATCTGCTGATACAGGGGACTGAAGGTTGCCGAAACATTTCCAAAGGAAGACCCGCCGCCGGCGCCTTGCACAGACGGCGGCGCTGCCAGAGCACCGGAAGGCAGAGTTGCGGTGCCCGCTGACTGGGCCGCGCTGCCGGATGTTTCTGGGGATGAAGCATTCATGGCCCGTATTTCAACACAAATACGCATTGGCCGCCACGCCCTTTGCATGCAAAACTCTTATATAAGATAAAAGATATATATTGACATAGGCCCACACGCGACCTACACTCCGCGCAGCGGTTCGCCACCCGCCGGCACAGTACGGATGACTGTTTCTCCGTGGCCGGTCAGGCCCGGTCCGGATCATTGCCGGATGGAAATTTTCAGCAGGGCTGATGAACCCTAAGCGGCTGGGTTTACAATAGACGTTTGCCTGACAAAAGAATGTGACTGACCGCACGGACCACGCGCGTCGCGCCCAAAACCTACCCAACATTTGCACCGGAGAAAATCATGCATACCAAACCCGCAAAACGTGTCGCCGTCACCGGTGCAGCAGGCCAGATCGGCTATTCCCTCCTGTTTCGCATCGCCAATGGCGACATGCTGGGCAAGGATCAGCCGGTCATTCTGCAACTGCTTGAAATCCCCGACGAACGTGCCCAGAAAGCCCTCAAGGGCGTCATCATGGAACTCGACGACTGCGCCTTCCCGCTGCTGCAGGGTGTGGTCGCCACAGGTGATCCGCTGGTCGCCTTCAAGGATGCCGACGTCGCCCTGCTGGTCGGTGCCCGTCCGCGTGGTCCCGGCATGGAACGCAAAGACCTGCTGTCCGCCAACGCACAGATTTTCACTGCCCAGGGCAAGGCCCTCAATGCCGTCGCCAGCCGCGACGTCAAGGTGCTGGTGGTCGGCAACCCGGCCAATACCAATGCGTATATCGCCATGAATTCGGCACCCGACCTGCCGCGTGAAAACTTCACCGCCATGCTGCGTCTGGACTTCAACCGCGCGGTCTCGCAACTGGCCATGCGCATCGGCAAGCCGGTCAAGTCGATCGAGCAGCTGATTGTCTGGGGCAACCATTCGCCCACCATGTATCCTGATTTCCGTTTCGCGACGGTGGACGACAAAAGCGTGCTGGCCATGGTCAACGACGACGAATGGAACCGCAACACCTTTATCCCGACCGTCGGCAAGCGCGGCGCAGCCATCATTGAAGCCCGTGGCCTGTCCTCGGCGGCTTCGGCCGCCAATGCCGCCATCGACCACGTGCATGACTGGTTGCTCGGCTCGAACGGCCACTGGGTCACCATGGGCGTCCCCTCCGACGGCAGCTACGGCATTCCCGAAGGCATCATCTACGGCATGCCGGTCGTCACCTCGCACGGCAAGTACGACATCGTCAAGAACCTCGAGATCGATGCCTACTCGCGTGAGCGCATGGACCTGACCCTCAAGGAACTGCTCGAAGAGCGTGACGGTGTGGCCCACCTGCTGGGTTGAGCAGGCTCCGGCACCCTTGACCAGGACGATCTGACTTGTTCACGTCATCCACACAGAGTATGAAAAGCCAGGCCGCCATAGGCGCGGGTCTGGCTTTTTTTCATTGCATGTCCATTCAGCCGGCCCAGTCCGGCATGTTGTACCCGGGAGAAACCTCAGCATGACCATCACCTCAGCAGGCGCGCGCTTTCGCGCCGCCGTCGCCGCAGAAAAGCCCTTGCAGATCGCTGGCGCGATCAACGCCAATCATGCCCTGCTCGCCAAGGCTGCCGGTTTCAAGGCCATTTACGTCTCAGGCGGCGGCGTTGCAGCCGGCTCGCTCGGCCTGCCCGATCTGGGCATCAGCACCCTTGACGATGTGCTCACCGACGTGCGCCGCATCACCGACGTGTGCGATCTGCCCCTGCTGGTTGACGTCGATACCGGTTTTGGCACCTCGGCCTTTAACGTCGCGCGCACCACCCGCTCGATGATCAAGTTTGGCGCTGCCGCCATGCAGATCGAAGACCAGGTCGCTGCCAAGCGCTGCGGCCATCGCCCGAACAAGGAAATCGTCAGCACCGAAGAAATGTGCGATCGCATCCGCGCCGCCGTCGACGCGCGCACCGATGAGCAGTTCGTCATTCTGGCGCGCACCGACGCCCTCGCCTCCGAAGGCCTCGAGGCCGCCATCGCGCGCGCTGTCGCCTATGTGGAAGCGGGCGCCGACATGATTTTCCCGGAAGCCATGACCGAACTGTCGATGTACAAAAAGTTCGCCGACGCCGTCAAAGTGCCGACGCTGGCCAACATCACCGAATTCGGCGCCACCCCGCTGTTCACCGTGGCCGAGCTGGCCACTGCCGATGTTGCCATGGCGCTTTACCCGCTGTCGGCCATGCGTGCCATGAACAAGGCCGCCGCTGCCGTGTACAAGGCCATCCGCGAGGAAGGCTCGCAAAAGAGTGTCATCCCGACCATGCAGACACGCATGGAACTGTATGAATCGATCAACTATCACGACTACGAGCGCAAGCTTGACGCGCTGTTTGCGCGCCACAAATAAAAGCCTGCAGATCAACCAGAACCCGATCGCGCCCGACAGCGGCGCGCAGAATTTGAGGAGAGCACCATGAGCGACGTCACCCCATCGACCTTCAAGCCAAAAAAGTCGGTTGCCCTGTCGGGCGTTGCCGCCGGCAACACCGCGCTGTGCACGGTCGGCCGCAGCGGCAACGACCTGCACTATCGCGGCTACGACATCTACGATCTGGCCAATACCTGCGAGTACGAGGAAATTGCCCACCTGCTGGTGCACGGCAAACTGCCCAACCGCGCCGAACTGACGGCCTACAAGGCACGCCTCAAAGCCATGCGCGGCCTGCCCGCCGCCGTGCGCGCCGTGCTCGAAGCCCTGCCCGCCGCCTCGCACCCGATGGACGTGATGCGCACGGGTTGCTCGGCACTCGGCTGTGCCCTGCCGGAAAAAGAGGACCACAACGTACCCGGTGCGCGCGACATCGCCGATCGCCTGATGGCCTCGTTCGGTTCCATGCTGCTCTACTGGTATCACTTCAGCAACAATGGCCGGCGCATCGAAGTCGAGACCGACGACGATTCCATCGGCGGCCACTTCCTGCACCTGCTGCACGGCACGGTACCCTCGGAACAGTGGGTGCGTGCCATGCACGTTTCACTGATCCTGTACGCCGAGCATGAATTCAACGCCTCGACCTTCGCTGCCCGCGTGGTTGCCGGCACCGGTGCCGATTTCCATTCGGCCATCACGGGCGGCATTGGCGCCCTGCGCGGCCCCAAGCACGGCGGCGCCAACGAAGTGTCGTTTGAGATCCAGAAACGCTACGACACGCCCGACGAAGCCGAAGCCGACATCCGCAAGCGCATCGACAACAAAGAAGTGGTCATCGGTTTTGGCCATCCGGTGTACACCATCTCCGACCCGCGCAACGTCGTCATCAAGCAGGTCGCGCTCGAGCTGTCGCAATCCGCCGGCACCACCAGGATGTTCGACATCGCCGAGCGTCTTGAGACCGTCATGGCCGACGCCAAGAAGATGTTCCCGAACCTCGACTGGTTCTCGGCCGTCAGCTACCACATGATGGGCGTGCCGACCGCCATGTTCACGCCGCTGTTCGTCATCTCGCGCACCGCCGGCTGGAGCGCCCACGTCATCGAACAACGCATCGACAACAAGATCATCCGCCCGAGCGCCAATTACACCGGACCGGAAGACCAGAAATTCGTGCCGCTCGATCAGCGCCCCTGATTATCCCTCTCCATCCTGCCAACGAACCTGTAAAGATCCATACCATGTCCGCTCCCATCTCGAACGTCCGTCCGAAACCCGATAAAGTGCTGGTCGACATCGTCGATTACGTCACCAAGTACAAAATCACCTCCAAGCTGGCCTACGACACGGCACGCAACTGCCTGATCGACACCCTGGGCTGTGGCCTCGAGGCGCTCGAGTACCCGGCCTGCACCAAGCTGATGGGACCGATCGTCCCCGGCACGGTGGTGCCCAACGGCGCCAAGGTTCCCGGCACGCAGTTTCAGCTCGATCCGGTGCAGGCTGCCTTCAACATCGGCTGCATGATCCGCTGGCTCGACTTCAACGATAC
>CANJOT010000043.1 GCA_947475815.1 Burkholderiales bacterium
CGAGGCATACTTCACTCAGCGAGCTTTGCCGATGGCGGCATGAATCTATTCGAGTTACCCACCGACCTTCGGTCCATGGATAACTCACCCCGCAGGGAATTCACTTAAAAAGCGACAGATTCTGTCTTAAACAACCGAGCCACCTCTCATAATGCTCGTTGACACCACGTCAGCCATTTATCGATCACCTAGACACTTTAATGGCGAAAGCAATGCCTATGCAAAACGAAAGCTAGGCATTGCGAATTAAGAAAGAGGTAGCGCGGTATCGATAGCGTCACTAGTCATCTTTTTACAACTCAAATTTCACACGTCGAAACTGCAATCCTCTCGCACCAACACGCAGATTCAACATGGCGCAGCGCCGCCACGTGGCTAAACTCAAGCCCGTATGCCGCATGAGTCCATGCATATGCATGCCTTTGCGACGCGCGAAGATGGTGCACGGGCAACGCAGGCGCTTCGATTGCGATGAGGGCAGGTGCCTGCAATCATCAACTGGGCTTACAACACCCCAGCCGCCCGCAAGGCCGCAACCCGCTCCTGATCGTAGCCTAGGCGGTCGCGCAGGATCTCCTCGGTGTGCTGGCCCAGATCAGGCCCGATCCATCGGATCGATCCCGGTGTTTCGCCCAGCGCCGGCACCACCGAGGGCATGGGTACCTGACCAAACATTGGATGCGGCATGTTGACGATATTGCCGCGCGCCTTCATGTGTTCGTCTTCGAGCATGTCGGCCGGGGTGTAGACCAGACCGGCAACCAGTTCGTGCTGCAGGAAGGTGTTGATCACGGTCTGGGCGTCGTTGGCCTGGATGTACTGCCGCGTACCTTCCGAGAGCGCGCTGGTGCCGGACAGATCGCCCTCGATGCCGTGGTCGCGCAGCAGCCCGGCCAGACGTTCAAGATGGGGCAGCGTGGCCGCCGAGACCACGACATGATCGCCATCGCGCGTCGGACAGATGTTGGTCATGAAGGCATCGGCGAACGGAAAGCGCGGACCGTCGCGGTGGATCGGGGTCTTGGTGATGGTGTGCAGCGGCAGCTGCCATTCGATCAGGCGAAACAGGGGCTCGTACAGGGCCAGATCAACAACCTGGCCTTTGCCACTCTGCTGCCGCGAATGCAGGGCCAGCATCACCCCATAGGCGCCCATCAATGCGCAGACCACATCGCCGAGCGAGTAGCCCGGATGCAGCGGCGGCTCGTGGGCGTGACCGGTGAGATTGGTCGCACCGGCAACGGCCTCGGCGATCTTGCCAAATCCGGGGCGATGGCTGTACGGGCCGGTCTGACCAAAGCCCGAGACACGCAGCATCACCAGACGCGGATTCAAGGCGCGCAGCGTGTCCCAATCGAAGCCCAGGGATTCCATCACCCCGGGCCGGAAATTCTCTACCAGCACGTCGGCCTCGGCCAGCAGTCCGCGCAGGATCGTCTTGCCTTCCTCGGTCTTCAGGTTGACGGTGATCGACTTTTTGTTGCGCGCCGCCACCAGCCACCAGATGCCCACGCCCTGCTCCTTGGGGCCCATAGAGCGCATGCCGTCCCCCTGGCCGGGCAGTTCGACCTTGACGACGTCGGCGCCGAAGTCGGCCATGAGGGTTGCGGCCATGGGGCCGGCAACGGCGAAGCCGATTTCAATGACGCGCACATTGCTCAAGGGCCCCGGCGAAGCACTGGCTTCAGTATTCACTTGCATGGTTTGGTTTCCAATCCTGAGTTCTTTGCGTTGTTAAACCAGCAGCGTTACCGCCAGGCGACCAAGCTCCGCACTTTCGGCGCGCAGTATTTTTGCAATCTCGGAGCGCCGCGCGACGGGCAATTCGTCGGTCGAGCCTGACAGGGCCAATGCGGCACAGACCTCACTGTCCGCACCACACACCGCCACCCCATAGGAGTTCACGCCCGTAAACCAGTGTTCCTCGTGCACCGACAGGCAGGCTGCGCTGGAGTCCTTGAGCATCTCCAGATAAGCCGGCACGCGTGGATCTTCCCGCCGCCGCAATAAGGTGAGGTTGCGCTCGACAATGGCATCGCGCTCGCTCGCCTGCAGCGCGATCAGGATGGCAATGCCCGGCACGCTGCGCACCAGAGGGCGGCGGTGGCCGATGCCTTCTTCGACGTAGTCGCGCGTAGTGGCCGTGCCGACGGTGATTGCGCAGACCGTCTCGTCACCACTGTGCAAATAAAAGCCCGCCGTCAGTCCGGTGCCACCTGCCAGTGCAGTGAGGCGTTGCTCCGCAAGATCCAGAAAACGCTGGTGGCCACGCATAGCCAGGCCCAGCTCCAGCATCACCGGGCCGGGCGAATAGCGCCCATTCGGACGATGCGTCACCAGGCGCTCGCGCACCAGACAGTTCAGGATCCGATGCGCGGTGCTTTTGTCCAGCTCGCAGCGCTCGGCGAGCGCGGCCAGCTGCCAGCCCGTGCCGCCACGCTCGGCAACAGACTTCAAAAGCTGCGCGGTCCGAGCGATGCTTCGGGTGCCTTTCAGGTCCGGTGCCCTGTGCTCGCTGCCCGGTGCCGGCGCAGCCCTGCTCTTGCCGCTCACATCAATCAAACTTGAGTTTGCTGGTCTGCACCACCTGTTGCCAGCGCGCGATGTCGGCCGCGTAGAGCCTGGCGAAGGCTTCGGGCGTGTCCTGCACGAATCCCGCACCCATGGACGGAAGCTTGTCCTTGAATTCAGGCGTCTGCATGGCGGCGACAATCTCACGGTTCAGGATGCGGATGACGTCCGGCGGTGTTCCGGCGCGCACCAGAGTACCCAGCCAGGCCTCGCCGTCGATTTCCGGCAGGCCCAGTTCAGCCATGGTCGGAACATCGGGAATCGCCGGGCTTCGATTGGGCCCGAGTATCGCAAGCCCGCGCAGCGTGCCGGCGCGAATCTGCTGCGCCACCGAGGCCACCGAGATCACGGCAACCTGTACGCGTCCGCTGGCAACGTCGGCAATCAGCGTGGTGTCTTTGTACGGCACGTGCGTCATGCTGATCGACAGATTCTGCTTTAACAGTTCGCCGGCCAGATGGAGAAAGCTGCCCGAGCCCGTCACGGCATAACTCAGCGCGGTCGGATTTTTCTTCGCATAGGCCACCAGTTCGGGCATGGTCTTGGCCGGCAGCGCGGGCGTGACCAGCACCACCGTGGGCAAGGTCGCAACGCGCGTGACGGCGGCAAAGTCCTTGAGCATGTTGACCGGCAGGTCCTTGACGGTCGCCGGCAGCACGGTCATGGACGACACCGCAAGCAGCACGGTATGACCGTCCGCCGGCTGCTGCAGCACAGCCTGCGAGCCAATCAGGTAATTGCCGCCCGGTTTGTTGTCGACGAGCACGGTCCAGCCCAGCCGTTCATTGAGACGCTGGGCAATCAGGCGCGCGATGAGATCGGTACCAATGCCCGGGCCGGACGGCACGACAATGCGGATGGGTTTAGTCGGAAACTCCTGCGCCGCGCTCGGCAAGGCGAGCACGGTGAGAAGGGCAAGTGCGGCGATTGGGCCGCTGCTGAAGGCGCCAACAAGCATGCGACGACAGTGGTTGAACAGACAGGTCTTCATAGTCTCCTCCGGTGTGTTTGGCGGATGGGTAAGGCTTATTCCGCCGCTTTTTTATCGTGCCGCGCTCCGCTCACGCTGGGCCGGCCTCGTCTGTTTATGATCTTACAGTCAGAACCCCGGGCGCTCCACCACTATACGGTCGCCATGAGTTTTTGCACATGCCCGGAAGTTACAGGCTGGCCCGGTTCAAAGCGTGGCCGCAGGCCTCCAGGCACCGAACGTTCGGCGGTATCCACGCCAGCGGCCATTGCCTTGGCGCGCAGGCCCCCTACCGTGCAGTCTTCGGGTTTGAAAATGTCGAAGGGCGTGTACGAAAAATCGCGCATCGCGTTCAGGTGGGTGATCTGGTTGATCTCATGGTCGGGCAGCGTCTGAATGCCGCGCCACAGGGATTCGGGCGACAGGGGCCAGGTGCAATCCGAATGCGGATAGTCGCACTCCCAGGTCATGTTGTTGATGCCGATCGCGTGACGGTTCTGCAATCCAAAGTCATCTTCGATGAAACAGGCGATGATGTGTTTGCGGAAGATTTCGCTGGGCATCTTGCCGCCCAGATTCAGGTTGGTCCAGGCGCCGTGCTGACGCACGGTAAAGTCGGCCCGTTCCAGAAAATACGGAATCCAGCCCACGCCCCCCTCAGAGAGCGCCATGCGCAGATTGGGATAGCGGCTCCAGAAGGATGCAAACAGCCAGTCAGCCGCCACATTCGCAGTGGCCATCGGCAGCGCCGCGATCCACGACGCAATCGGACTCAGATCCGACGCATACGGCGGCGACGAACCCGTGCCGATGTGGCAACAGATCACCACATTGCTGTCATTGCAAAGCGCCCACAGCGGTTCCCAGTAGGGGTCATGGATGCTGGGCAGTTCGGAGCGGCCCGCGACGTAGGCCACACCGGCAGGATTGTCCGGAAATGAAATGGCGCGTACCCCGAGATCAATCATGCGCCGCAGTTCGGCGATGCACAGCTTCATGTCCCAAAGCGGCAGAATGGCAACAGGGATGAATCGTCCGGGGTAGGCCCCGGCCCAGTCGTGCACGTGCCAGTCGTTGTAGGCGCGCAGAATCGCCAGGCCGAGGTTTTTGTCGGCCAGCTTCTGAAACCGTCCGCCGCTGAAGCCGGGAAAGTTGGCAAAACAGAGCGATCCGAGAATGCCATTGGCATTCATGTCACCGATGCGGGCATGGACGTCGTAGGTGCCTGGACGCAACTGATCGTAACCGGTGGGCTCCATGCCATATTCCACGCGCGGCCGGCCCACCACCGCGTTCAGTCCCAGCCCCGGGACGCGCTTGCCCTCGACTTCCCAGGCCTGTCCGAAGGCGGTGGACACAACCTTGGGTGCCTGCGCCTTGTATTGCGCCGGCATATGGTGTGTGAAAAGGTCGTCCGGCTCACAGATGTGGTCGTCCACACTCACCAGGATCATGTCCTCAAGTTTCATCACGGGTCTCCGAGCAAAGTTATGATGGCTGCAGGCGCAATTGGCACCAAGAGCGCGCTGCTGCATTGTGAAGCGCAGCGTCGGCAATTCCTACCGCGAACCGAAGCGTCGTTTTACCTGATGAAACGCTGCTGCGGCACGGAGGCTGCTTTGTGGAGGCCGATTTCTACCCCAGGGAATTGACTCGATCAATCCTGACGAACGATCTCCTCAACCTCGCCACGCAAGCATCGATCGCCGGGCGTGCTGGCCTGAGCACTTCAGGTAACCGGCGCCAGTTCCGCTGTCTCTTTTTTACGCCCCGGCAAGCCTAGCGCAAGGGGCAGACCGCTCAGGCCAATGGCCAGCGATGCTGCCAGCGCCCAGGTGTAGTGGCCCGACAGGTCAAACAGCCCCCCGCCCAGCCAACCGCCCAGTGCCATCCCCGTGCCCGCTCCGACCATCTGGAAGGCGTAGATGGAGCCGAGCGGTGCCCGGGCGCCAAACACCTGTTTGTTGATGATCGGAAAACCGACCATCTCGCCGCCGTAACACAGGCCAAATACCACAGCGAAAAGATAAAACACCCAGGCGTCGCTGGCAAAAAACAGGATGATTACCGGCAGGCTCTGCCCGAGCAGGGACAGGCTCAGCGTGGTGCGGCCACCAAATCGGTCGGCGATGATGGAGAAGCCAAAACGGCTGATGACCGAGGTCCCGGCGATGGCGGCCAGCACGCCTGCCGCCGTCACGCCGGCTACGCCCTTGAAGGTGGCCATCGACACCACGTGAGCAAGAATGATGGCGTGTGCCACACAGCCGATGAAGTGAATGCCGGTCAGCTTCCAGACAATGGGCAGCCTGAGGATTTCACGCAGGCTGACCTTCGGCACGCCAGCCGCGGCGGGGTGCACCGGCGCCTCGGGAAGATCTTCCGCACCGTAGGGTTTCAGACCCTTTGACGCCGGGCTGTTGTGGATGAACAGCGCGAAGAATGCCAGAATGGCCATGAGGGCCACACCGATCAGGGTAAACGTGTGGTGCCAGCCACGCGTTTCCAGAAGCCAGCGAAACAGCGGCGCAAAAATCACCGGACCCAGGCCCTGAGAGGCGAAGTAAATGCCCATCGCGATACCGAGGCGATGATAAAACCAGCGGGTCACAATGACGGGCAACAGCACGCTGAACGCCGCATGCCCCATGGAGCCAACCATGAATCCATACACGGCATAAAACTGCCAGAGTTCCTCGATGGTCCCCATCAAGATCGTGCCGGTGCCGATCAGAACCGCGGCGCCAAACATCAGCCTGCGCGCGCCGAAACGGTCGCCCAGCCAACCCATCACCACCACGGTCGGCAGACCGACGAGAAAGGCGAGCGAATAGGCAAAGGAGATGTCCCCCCGCTTCCACCCGAACTGCTGGACCAGGGGGTCAACAAATACGCCGAAGGAACCTTGATCGGCCCGGGCAAAAATATTGAGCACACACGCGGCTGCGAGAACAACCCAGGCGTAATGGAGCGCCGGCTTTTTTGTGGAAGTCATAGAAAGGTTCGCAGGCCCAGTGTTTTTTGTCGTTCTTGTTTTACCCGGATGCTATGTTCAGATGCTAACATTGATCGAAGGCAGACGTCGAGGCAGTGTCCCATCCTGAGTATGGAGGCAGAGGTGAAGGTTCTTCTGATGATCGCATTGGCCGGCATGGCCAGCGTCGAATATTTCTACGAGCTGTCCGCGCACGACGGACCAAGCGCCGAAGTGTGCACCGCAGCAAACAGCAACAGGGACCCGGCCAGTGATGTGCTGCGCCAGCACCTTGAAAGCCATCGATAATGCCGCCGTTCTGGCCAGTCCGCATATCCGCATATCCGCATATCCGCATATCCGCATATCCGCATGCCCTCAATCCACAGCAGTTGACAAGGCTCATACGCAATACAAATCATTTCAACCAGGGAGACCCTCATGCACATCACCGGCAGCTGCCATTGCGGCAACATTAGTTACGAGGCAGAAATCGACCCCGCTGCAGTGGGCCTGTGTCATTGCACCGACTGTCAGGTGTTGTCAGGCACGGCTTTTCGCCTGACGGTGCAGGTACCCAAGGAACAGTTTAAGTTGAAGGGTACGCCGAAGATTTACATCAAGATGGCCGAGTCCGGCAACAAACGCGCGCAGGCCTTCTGTGACGAATGCGGCTCGCCGATCTACGCCACCGCCGCCATCCATCCGCAGGTATTTGGCATCCGGCTGGGCACCTGTCACCAGCGTGCGCAACTCGTGCCCACGCGCCAGATCTGGTGTCGTTCCGCCCTGCCCTGGCTGGAACAGATCGACGCTGGCAAGCGCATTGCCAATCAGTCAGCCTGATCAAAACAGGAGCTGCGCAAGGCCGGCACAGCGCCGGCGCGCAGTGCCTTGCGGGCGAGCGTGCTACTCGGGCTTGAGCCCGCTCACCCGGGCAAAGTCGGCATATGCCTTGATGCGGTCATTGAGTGTGCGTGCGGCGCTTTCACCCTTTTCAAAGGTCACCTCGAAGGCCAGCTTGTCGAGCGCCACCTTGACTTCAGGGCGCTGCACCGCGCGCTCGAGGGCATTGACCAGCCGGTCGACAATCGGCTTTGCCGTACCCGCCGGTACAAACAGCGAAAACGAAGGACCGTAGACGTTGGCAATGCCGAGTTCATCGAAGGTCGGCACGTTGGGCCGCTTGGCCGACCGCGTGCTGCCGGTGATCGCCATCACCTGCACGCGCTCGCCCAGGCTGGCAGCGCTGCCATCGCCAGCGATCCCCATGTCGACCGTGCCGGCAGCCAGCGCCAGCAGATACGGTCCGCCGCCGGAATACGGGATGTAGGCAATGTCCAGATTCATTTTGCGCAGAATCAGCATCATGCCGTAAAGCAGTTGCGGCGCCGACGAACCATAGTTGAGTTTACCGGGGTTCGCCCGGGCGTAGGCCACGAGTTCGCTGAACGACTTCCAGGGACGCGCCGACGGGCCGGCCAGCACATACCGGACCTCAGCCACCGTGGCCACCGGCACGATATCCTTGAACGGATCAAACCGCAGATGGGTGCTCACGAGCGGCATAAAGGCCACGCCGTCGACGCCGAGAATGCCCACGGTATAACCATCGGGCGCGGCACGGGCGATCGCTTCGACACCGATGATCTGGTTGGCGCCAGACTTGTTTTCCACAAAAATGGGCTGGCCAAGAATCTTCGACATCTCGGCGGTGATGACGCGCGTCAGGCCATCGTTGGTGGTGGCCGGAGAACTGGGCACGATGAAGCGGATGGGCTTGCTCGGATACTCCTGCGCAATGGCCTGACCCAGAGTCAACACCAAAGAACACGCAAGCAGTGCGCTGACGAGTGGTTTCGCGAACATGGATCCTCCAGCAATGTGAACTGTTTCTGTCTCAGTGGCTGCCCTGATGATGGAACACCGGGCAGGCTCACCACATATTTATTGAACGCATGATAAGCCAGGACTGCAAATGCTGCAGCAGCGGTCAACACAACTGTCGGCACAGCGGTCAACACATCCGGGCGCTGGCCCGGGTGCACGGCTGGGCATTGGGGTGTAGCATCCATGCTGTAAAAAAATACAGCGCCAGCCAGACGCGTGCGCGCACAACAAGGAGATCAGCATGACCAAAAAAATTCGCCTCGGCCTGATCGGCGCGACCGTCGCCACCACCTGGGCCAGCCGCTCTCACCTGCCGGCGCTGCTGGCGAGCAAGGATTTTGAACTCGTGGCCGTGTGCACCACGCGGGCCGAGACCGCCGAAGCCGTGCGGCGCAAGGTCGGCGCGCGCCTGGCGTTTCATGATTACCGTGAAATGGTCGCTTCGCCAGAGATCGATGCCGTGGCCGTGGTGGTGCGCGTGCCCTCGCACTACGCGCCCGCCAAGGCGGCCATTGAGGCCGGCAAACACGTCTATTGTGAATGGCCGCTGGGCAAAACCACGGCCGAGGGCGAAGAACTCGCCGCGCTGGCAAAGGCCCGCGGCGTCAAGACCGCAGTCGGTCTGCAATCGCGCGTCGACCCGACCCTCGGTTACGTCAAGGAATTGATCGAGTCCGGTTATGTGGGCGAGATTCTGGCCTGCACCGTGTGTTCGATGCGCGACGGTGTGCTCGAGCGGCCGTCGAGCCGTACCTGGCAGCGCGATGCCAGCCTCGCTGCCAATACCTTCACCATCGGAGCCGGCCACACCATCGACGCCCTGCGTTTTGTGGCGGGCGATTTCGCACGCCTGACGGCGCTGGTCAGCACCCAGGTGAATCAATGGTATGAAACCGACACGAAAAAAACCCTGGAGGTGACCTCGCCCGACAACGTACTGGTGAGCGGGCAACTGGTCAGCGGCGCCGTCGCGTCGGTGCATGTCGGCACCATCCCATGGGCCGGCAATGAGTACCGCATGGAGATCTATGGCCGCGCCGGCACCCTCGTCGTCACTGGCGCGAACACCCCGCAGTTCGGTGACTTGCGGCTGCAGGGCGCTCAGGGCAGCAACACCCTGGCAGACTTGCCCGTGCCGCAACGGCTCGTGCTCGTCGACCCGGGCACGCCGCAGGGCGATTCGTACAACGTCGGCCAGATGTATTGCAATTTCGCCCATACCATCCGCTCGGGCGAACGCCTCCACCCGGATTTTGATACGGCCGTGGTGCTGCACCGCTTCCTTGATTCGATCAAACTCGCGTCAGATACCGGGCGGCAGGTAGAACTCAAGAGCGGAGATTGAAAGCAACAATCCCTGCGGCGAAAACGGGCCCCCATGTTATTTTTGGACGGAATATTCCCCAAAGGCGGGAATATGAGAATAAACTTTAACTTTACGAACCAGCATCACCGCAATCCTCATCCGCAGTAGGGGACCCTGTGACTGATGTGAACAGGTACATCGTGCAGCCTGAATGCTGAGTCCAGATCAGCGAAAGCGTCCGTAACCACAGGCAGCGTCCTATCATGTCCAAGCGTTCGATTGTCCAGCTTGTTGCGGTGGCCCTCGTGGTGCCGGTATTGGTTATTTCGTTTGTCTTGGTGCAAAACCGCCAGATCGAAAACCAGCAATACAGCGACCTGAGTGACATCGCCAGGCTCAAGACGGACCAGATCGAAGACTGGATACAGGAGCGTCAGAGCGACAGCGAAACCGCCAGCGGCTCGCAAGGCATGGCACTGCGCGTCAAGGAATTGCTCGCCAAACCGGGCGTGCCCGAGACGCAAAAACTCCTGACCAACCAGTTCGACGTGATGCGCCGCGCCTACGGCTACCTCAGCGTGGTGCTGGTCGATGCCGACGGCCGTCTTCTGATTGGGGCAGGCGATGCCGTCGACTTATCGCCCACCACGCGAGAGACCTTGCAACAGTCCCTGCAGGACGGTCAGGTTCGGCACACCGACTTATATCGCGAGGCCAACGGCGATATCCATCTCGACTGGATCGCGCCCATTCGTGGCGACCAGCCGCTCGGACGGCCGGTCCCTGCTGCCGTGATCATCCGCGTCGACCCACGCACATCCCTGTATCGGATGCTCAATGCCTGGCCGAGGGTCAGTGAGACGGCCGAAACCCTGCTGGTTCGCAAGGACGGCGAATCAGTGCTGTACCTCAATGACGGACGGAACGCCAGCGGCTCTGCCTTTGTGCGGCGTGATGCGCTCAATGAGATCTATCTGCCGACCGCCGCCGCCGTGCTCTCGGGCCAGTCGGGCAGGATGGGCGGACTGGACTATCGCGGCAAGGACGTGCTCGCGGCATGGCGTCCAGTTGCCGGCGTCAACTGGTACGTCATTGCCAAGATTGATCACGAGGAGGTCTGGGAGCCGCTCTGGAAGACGCTCGAGTGGATCATCCCGATGGCACTTGCCGCGCTGATTGCCGTGGTTTATGTTGCCCGCAAGCTGCTCCTGCAACAGCGCCAACTGCGCCAGTTTCAACTGACCGACATCCAGACCCGGGCAGGCCGCCAGATCGAAACCCTGGGCGACAACCTGCCCGATGGTTTCATCTACCAGTATGAACTGGCCACTGACGGTTCACGGCGCTTCAAATACCTCAGCGCCGGGGTCAGCAGGATTTTCGGCATCAGTCCTCAGCAAGCCGTGAGCGACAGCAGCACATTGTTTGAAGCCGTCGATCCGGTTTCACTGAACGATTACTTCAAGGCGGAGCAGATCAGCGCACGCGATCTGGCTGATTTTTCCTGCACGCTGCAAATCAACCTGGACAATCACGGCAAGACCTGGATCGACACCCGCGCCCGGCCCCACCGCAACGCCGACGGCGCCATCATCTGGGACGGCGTCGCCACCGATGTGAACAAACAGAAACTGGCCGAACAGCACACCAGAAAGTTGAACCGGATCTACGCTGACCTCGCGCGCCTGGGCGAGGCCATGCTGCTGGCCAGCGACGAGGAACAGCTGTTCCAGATGGTCTGCCGCATCCCGGTCGACAGTGGTCTGATGAACATGGTCTGGGTTGGCTTTGAAGACCCCAAGACCCAGCGCATCGTCCCGCGCTATCGGGTGGGCGCCGGCATCGACTACCTTGATTCTGCAGTGATCTCAACACGTGCGGACCTGCCTGAGGGTCAGGGACCCGGCGGCACCGCCTGGCGCGAGCGCAAGGTCATGGTCAACAACGACACCGCCGTCAATCCGACCATGCTGCCCTGGCGCGAACTCGCCCGGCAGCAGGGCTGGAATTCGAGCGCAAGCCTTCCGATCATTCGCGACAACCGCGTACAGGCCCTGCTCTCGGTCTACAACGAAGAGCCGCTGTTCTTTGACGAGCATGTCATCGGTTTGCTGACCACGCTGACCACCGACCTGAGCTTGGCCCTCGAAGGGATCGCCACACGCGATGCCCTGCGGCGCAGCGAGGAACAGTTCCGCCTGCTGCTCGATTCCGCCGACAGTGGCATCGTCGGCATCGACAGCGCTGGCGTGGCGACGTTTCTCAACCCGGCCGCAGCACGCCTGCTGGGCGCCAACCACCGCGAGCTGATCGACGGACCATTGCACGCGAAAATCCATCACAGTCGTGCCGATGGATCCCCCTGTCTGCAAGACAAGTGCCCAATCTGTACCGTCCTGCAAGATGGCAAGGCGCATCGCGTTTTGGAAGATGCGTTCTGGCGCACCGACGGCAGCAGCTTCCCCGTGGAATACGGTGTCCATCCGACACTGCAGGACGGCGTGCTGATCGGTGCGGTCATTGTCTTCCAGGACATTAGCGTGCGCCGCAAGAATGAGGACAGCCTGCGCAAGCTTTCCATGGCGGTCGAGCAGAGCTCCAACATCGTGCAGATCACCAACCTCAATGCCGAGATCGAATACGTCAACCAGCGCTTCACCGAACTGACCGGTTATACCCGCGAGGAGGTGATCGGCCACAACGCCCGCTTGCTCAAGTCGTCCAAAACGCCGGCCAGCACGTATGCGCAGATGTGGCTCGACCTGACTGCCGGAAAATCATGGACCGGTGAATTCCTCAACCGGCACAAAGACGGCAGCGAGTTTGCCGTGCGCAGCCACATCACGCCCTTGCGCAATGCCGACCGGGCAGTGACCCATTATGTGTCCGTCAATGAGGACATCACCGAGGAAAAAAAGCGCGACGCCGAGCTCGAGCGCTACCGCCTGCACCTTGAAGAGCTGGTCAGTCAGCGCACCGTGGCGCTCAATTCAGTCGTGCAGGAACAACTGGCCATTTTCAACTCGGCGTCGTCGGGCATTGTCCGGCTCAAGAATGGCGTCATCGAACGCTGCAACAGCCGGCTCGAAGAAATGTTCGGTTATCCGCGCGGCGACCTGGTTGGCCAGTCGACGCGCCTCTGGTATCCCGACGAACAGGCCTTCCTTGATGCGGGCGTGGCAAGCAGCGCAAAAATTGGCCAGGGTGAATCGCACAGCATGGAGCAGCAACTGCTCCATCAGAATGGCACGCTGTTCTGGACGCGCATGGTCGGGCGCGCCATCGACATCTCCAACGTGGCCAGAGGCCAGGTCTGGATCATTGACGACATCAGCGGTGAACGCCAGGCCGCCGAGGCGCTGCGCGCCGCCAAGGAGGCCGCCGAGGAGGCCTCGCAGGCCAAGTCTGCCTTTCTGGCCAACATGAGCCACGAGATCCGCACACCGATGAACGCGATCCTCGGCTTTGCACATCTGCTCAAGAGCGATCTGACCGATCCGGCACATCTGCTCAAGATCGACAAGATCACGCTCTCGGCCAAATATCTGCTGGGCATCATCAATGACATTCTCGATCTCTCGAAGATCGAGGCCGAGCGCCTCACGCTCGAAGAAGCGCCCCTCAATATCGTTGCCACCCTCAATCACGTGTGCAGCATGATGACCGGCAACTTCGCCGCACGCGAACTAAGCCTCAGGGACGATCTCGATCCGCGCCTGACGACCCTGCCGCTGCTCGGTGATTCCCTGCGCTTCGGCCAGATCGTCGTTAACTACCTGAGCAACGCCTGCAAGTTCACCGAACATGGTGGCGCAATCCTGCGCGCACGCATCGTCGACGAGTCCGCCGATGGCGTGGTGCTGCGTATCGAGGTCGAAGACACGGGCATTGGCATCAGCCCAGAACAGCAGTCCCGGCTGTTCAATTCCTTCGAGCAGGCCGAAGCCTCCACCACGCGCAAGTATGGCGGCACCGGCCTGGGTCTGACGATCAATCGCCACCTCGCCCGCCTCATGGGTGGTGAAACCGGCGTGCAGAGCACGCTCGGCCAGGGCAGCACGTTCTGGTTCACCGCCCGCCTCAAACACGGCAGCATTGTCCCCATGGTGAACACCGAGCCCGCTCGTGGCCAGCGCATCCGCAAGGGCGCGCACATTCTGCTGGTCGAAGACAACGAAATCAACGAGGAAGTGGCGGCCCAGTTGCTGACCGCGCGCGGCCTGATCGTCGATGTGGCCCATCATGGTGGTCAAGCCGTGCAGATGGCTGCTTCCCACACCTATGACCTGATCCTGATGGACATTCAGATGCCGGTGATGGATGGCATCGAGGCTACACGCCAGATCCGCAGGCTCGAACAGGGCAAGACCATTCCGATTCTCGCCATGACCGCCAACGCCTTTGAGGAAGACCGTCGGCGCTCGATCGAGGCCGGCATGAACGACCACGTTGCCAAGCCGGTCGATCCGCAACTCCTCTACAGCGCGCTGGCGCGCTGGATTCCCGACATGGATGCTGCTTCGGCCGGGGACGTGCCAGAAAGTTTGCCCCCCGACGCAGCAACGGTAACCAGCGCCACGCAAACCCTCCGTCTGGTCGACCGTCAGGCAGGCCTGAGATTTTTTGACAACAATCAGCACAGTTATCACCGCACGCTGCTCAAGTTTTCCAAGGCCCATCTCGATGAGGCCGAGCGCATCAGTGCCGCGCTCGAAAGTGGCGACCGTGCCACCGCGCAACGCCTGGCCCACTCGCTCAAGAGCATCGGCGCAACGCTAGGCATCGAAGCCATCCGTGAATCGGCCTATACCCTCGAGCATGACATTGCAACGGGCACACCGTTGCCCGCGCTGTCGAGTGTTCTCGAACTGCTGCACGAGCAACTGGCCAATACCAGCCTTGAAATCGCCGCCATGAATCTGGACACGGAAGCCGTGCCGCAGGACGGACCGACCACCGCGCAAGGCCCCGGGCAACTGCAGCAGTTGCTGGCCCTGCTGGGCACGCAACTGGCCCAGGACGATACCGGTGCCAGCTCCACCTGGCGCGCGCTCGCGCCCCTGCTCGGCGAAGCGCGCACCAGCGATCTGGCCGGGCAACTGTCCAGCCAGATCGACAACTTTGATTTTCCCAATGCGCTGACCTCGCTGCACAATCTGCTGGATGCCTGGCCCGGCCTGCGGCCCTCCTGATGGCCGACCTCTGGGTCAGAGCGCGTCAAGCGCGTTGACACACTCTTGACGCCGATGCTACGCTAGCCCACCCAATGGGTTTAAGAATAATGTAGACGCAGACAGGCAGAACAAATGAACAAACCCTTGCGTATTGGCTGTGGCGCGGCCTTCTCCGACGACCGCATTGCGCCGGCAGTCGATCTGGCCGAGCGTGGCCAACTCGACTATCTGGTATTCGAATGTCTGGCCGAACGCACCGTCGCCCGTGAAAACCTGACGCGCAGCAAACAGCCCGACAAGGGCTACTCGCCGCGCCTGCTTGAGCGCATGGGCGCGGTCCTGCCAGCCTGCGTGGCCAACAACATCCGCGTCATCACCAACATGGGGGCTGCCAATCCGCAGGCCGCCGGCAAGGTGGTGCGCCGCCTCGCGCGCGAGCTGGGTCTGGGCGATATCGGCTGCAGCGTGGTGATGGGTGATGACGTTACTGAACTGCTGCGCACGCGGGGTGATCTGCCGCTGATGGAAAATGGCGAGCCGCTCGAAAGCCTGTTGCCGCGCATGTGTTCGGGCAATGCCTATCTGGGCGCGGACGTCATCTGCCGGGCGCTCGAAACCGGCGCCCAGTTTGTACTGACCGGTAGAGTGGCCGATCCATCCATGTTCCTGGCTGCGGCCATGCACCATTTTTCGTGGTCGGACACCGATCTCGCCCGCCTCGCTGCCGGCACCACCGCCGGCCATCTGCTCGAGTGTGGCGCACAGGTCTCGGGCGGCTGTTTCGGCGAACCCACGGGTCGCAAGGCGGTCCCCGACATGGCCCGACTCGGCATGCCCTGGGCCGATATCGACCGCGACGGCAATGTCTGGATCAGCAAGCTGGCCGATGCCGGCGGCCGCGTCGACCTGGCGACCTGCAAGGAACAGATGCTCTACGAAATTCACGACCCAGCCGCCTACATCACGCCGGACTGCGTGCTCGACATCACCGGCCTGCAGATGCGTCAGGAAGGCGCCAACCGGGTGCTGGTGACTGGCGCGCGCGCCCGGCCACGTACCGACAGCTACAAGGTGACCGTTGGTTATCACGACGGCTTCGTCGGTGAAGGCCAGATTTCCTACGCCGGCATCAACGCCGTGGCCAAAGCCAAGTGGGCCGCCGAGATTGTCCAGCAGCGCCTCAAAGACCGCGGCTTCTCCTACTCGGAAGTACGGGTGGACCTGATCGGCATGTCCAGTCTGCACGGTCTGGCCGATAGCCGCATCGAACCCTACGAAGTGCGCCTGCGGCTGGCCATGCGCACCGAAAGCCGCGCGGCGGCCGAGGCGGTCGGCTTTGAAACGCGCGCGCTGCACGTCAACGGCCCCGGCAGTGGCGGCGGTGGCGCCGATCCGGTGGTCCGGGAAATTCTGGCGGTGCAGTCGGTACTGCTGCCGCGCCAGCTGGTGGATGCGCAAGTGCGCATTGAAAAGGTGACCGCATGACCCGTGTATACGACCTCGCCCACGGCCGCGCCGGCGACAAGGGCGACATCTCAAACATTTCGGTGATTGCCTGGGACGATGAGTCCTGGCAGCGCCTGCGCAGCGAACTGACCACCGAGCGCGTGCGCGCCGCCTTCTCGCATATCGTCACGGGTCCGATTGAACGATACGAACTGCCCAATCTGCAGGCGCTCAACTTTGTCATGCACGGCGCCCTGGCCGGCGGCGTGACGCGCTCGCTGGCCCAGGACGCGCACGGCAAGTCGCTGAGCGCCCTGATGATGACCATCGAATTGCCATGAGCGCACCAGATCCGCAGGAGCGTAAACAGGTGCGCGTCGGCATCTACGGTTATGGCGAAGTCGGGCACGGCCTCGCCCTCGGCCTGATCAAGGTCGGCCTGCAGTCAGTCGTGGCGTTCCAGCGCAATCCGCAGCGGCCACTGATCGCCGGGCGGGTGCGCGAATCAGGCGTGCGGCTGGTCTCCTCCGCACTCGAACTGGCCGCGCAGGCCGATCTGATCATTGCCGTCACACAGGGTGCGCCCTCGGTGCAGGCGGCGCGCGACATCCGCGCCGGCCTGAGTGCGCGCCATTGTTATGTCGATTTGGCGTCTACCAGCCCGAAGGTCAAACTCGACATCGAGGCCGTCCTTGACGGGAGCGGTGCGCTGTTTTCGGACGGGGCGGTCGAGGGTTCGCCGCTCGAGTATGAACACCGCATGCCGCTGATCGTCAGCGGCCCGGGCGCGCAGCGCTTTCATGATCTGATGACGCCCTGGGGTATGCAGATCCAGATTGTCAGCCCCGACACCGGCAAGGCCATGGCCATCAAGGGTTTGCGCAATGTGCTCACCAAGGGGCAGATCGCCCTGCTGGTGGAATGCACCATCGCCGCGCGCCGCATGGGCATCAGCGAACAGGTGCTCGGCTCGGTGGCCGAGTGGTACGACGCCCGGCCCTTCATGACCAATGCCAACCGCCTCATGCGCACCACCGCCGTACACGCCGAGCGTCGCGCCGACGAAGCCGAACTGGCCATGGGCATCCTTGAAGACCTCGGTGTCGAGCCCTTGATGACCCGCGCAACCGTCGAGACGCTGCGGCGCATCGGCGCACTCGGCTTGCGCGAACAACTCGGCGGTATGCTGCCGGAAACCGCCGACGACGCCATTGAACTCATGCAGGCCTATAACAACCCGCACCCACAGCGGCCCTGAGCAATCACCAACAATTCCAACCGAGAGGGAACACAATGATCCTGAACATTCTGCGCAAAACAGCCGTCGCCCTGACCCTGCTTGCCCTCACCCCGTTGAGCTGGGCGCAAGCCTATCCCTCCAGGCCGATCAAGATCATCGTCCCCTACGGCCCGGGTACTGCCATTGATGTCATCGTGCGGCACCTGAGCGAGGCCCTGACCCGGCAGATGGGCCAGCCCATCATCGTTGAAAACAAGGCTGGCGCCAGCGGCACCATCGGCACGGCCTTCGTGGCCACCTCGGCACCCGACGGCTACACGATTCTGTCCGACGCCTCGACGCACACCTCCGGTCCGGCCATGCTCGGCAAAGTGCCCTACGATCCGGTCCGCGACTTCGCCGGCATCACGACGATCACCGAAAGCACGCTGGTGCTGGTCGTCGCAAAATCGAGCGGCATCAACTCGGTCGCTGACCTCGTAGCGGCCGGCAAGGCCAAACCCGGCGCACTCACCTATGCCTCGGCTGGCGTCGGCTCGTCGACCCACATGACGGTTGAAAAATTCAACGCCGCCGCCGGAATCAAGGCCCTGCACGTGCCCTTCAAAAGCACCACCGACGGTTTGACCGAAGTGCTTGCCGGACGCGTCACCTACACCTATACCGGCGTGGCCTCGGCGGTACCGATGATCCGCGACAACCGCCTCGTGCCGCTGGCCGTGGGGGGCTTCCGGCGTTCGGCTGCCCTGCCCGGCATTTCTACCATTGAGGAAGCTGGCATTGCCGGCGCCGGTTACCCTGGCTGGCTCGGCCTGATGCTGCCGGTCAAAACACCGCGCGATATTGTCATGCGCCTGCATGCCGAAGTGACCAAAGCCATGACCTCGCCCGACATGAAAGAAAAGCTGCTTAAGGCCGGCACCGATGCCTGGATCATGTCGCCGGAGGAATTCGACGCCATGCTCAAGCGCGAAATGCTTGAAAACGAAAAGCTGGTGAAAGAGCTGAACCTGAAGGTGCAATAAGCTCAGCCTGCCAGACCCCCTCGTCAGCTTCGGGCCGCACCCTCCTGCGGACCGAAGCTGACGTGGCAATCGCTGCACACCCCAACACACCCAAGCCAGACAGCAATTGACGCCATCCCGGCCCCCGCTTAAAATAGAAAAATGTATACATTTCCTGCACGCATTTTCTGCAGAAAACACACCAAATCCAAACGACACTGATGAGCCAGCGCCACCCCCGCGGCACCCTATTCGCATCAGGGCACACCACGCCCGCCGGCCTCGCCACGCTCATCACCGCCAGAAAACCCGTCAGCAAGCCCGTCAAAGCCCGCGCTGCCGAAGCCGCCAACCCCATCCCCTCGCGCGCCGACGACGTCTACGCCAGACTCCTGCAAGCCATCAACGACGGCCGCTTCCGGCCCGGTGACCGCGTGCTCGAAACCGAAATTGCCGACTGGCTGATGGTCAGTCGCACCCCTGTGCGTGAAGCCTTGCGCCGCCTCGAATCCGAAGACGTGCTGGCGCGCGCCACCCAGGGCCTGACGGTGGCCGAAATGGGCGAAGATGAATTATTTGAACTGTACGACTTGCGTGAAGCCCTCGAAGCCACCGCCGCCGAATTCGCCGCGCACCATGCCACGGCCGGCGATCTGCGCGAACTGCAACGCGTGCTCGAACTCGAGGCGCATGTGCCGCAACACGACAACCTTTCCATGGCCGCCGTGAATCGCACTTTCCACATCGCGCTGGCGGCCGCCTCACACAATCGCTACCTGTCGAAAACCCTCAACGCCATGCAAGATGCCTTCCTGCGCCTGCCTTCGACCACCTTTTCCATGGGCGGGCGGCCCGGCAAGGCGCTTGAAGAGCACAGCAAGATCGTCGAAGCCATCGCCGCGCGCGACCCGGCCGCCGCGGCACGCCATGCGCGCGCCCATATTCGCGCCTCACGGCGCACCCGCATCCGCCTCAATGAACAGGTCCGCAAACTCGCTAGCGAGCGCGACGGTCCGGGCAAACCGCCCAAGGTATGGCGTTAAGCCGACCGCCCCCACAACAACACGAATCAGCCAACAAGGAGCACGCATCATGACCACCCCGCAACGCGTCGCGCGCGATCAGGCCGGCGAACGGACCCGGTATGAAGACATCGAGGTCGGCGCCAAACTCGAATCGATGGAATGGTCGTTCGACCAGGCGGCGATTGGCCGCATCTGTGAATCGGACGATGATTTTCACGAGTGGTACTCGGTCGTATCGCCCTACGGCGGCACCATCGCACCGGTGCTCATCAGCTACCCACCGGTACGACTGATGTTCTCGCGCAAATACAATGTGCGCGGCCTGTTTTATGGCTACGAGACGGAGAACTACGCGCCGCTGCGCGCAGACGTCAAATACACGCTGACTGGACAGATCTCGCGCAAATGGATCAAGAACAACCGCGAATTC
>CANJOT010000044.1 GCA_947475815.1 Burkholderiales bacterium
GCCCTGATTGCCGACGCGCGCACGCGCGTCATCGGCCTGGTGATCGAAGGCATCAGCGATGGCGATGCGTTTGTGCAATGCTGTCTGGCCGCGCACGCCGCCGGCAAACACGTGGTCGCGCTGAAGATCGGCCGCTCAACGCGCGGCGCCGGCGCCACGCTGGCCCACTCCAGCCGACTGGCCGGCAGCGCGCGCGCCTGTGACGCGCTGTTCGAAGCCGCCGGCGTAGCCAGCGTGCCGACTGTCGAAGCGCTGGCCGGCGCCTGCGCCCTGCTGGCCCGCCTGGAGCGCCGCCAGCCGCTCCCGGACCAGCGTCTGGTGTGTGTCACCACCTCCGGCGCCGGAGGTGCCATCCTCGCCGATTTCGCTACGCTGGCCGGTTTTGAGCTGGCCGGCAATGCCGATGGCAGCTGGCCAGCAGCCGCTCAGGGCGTGATCGACACCTTGCCGACCGCGGCGCCGATCCGCAATCCCATCGACACCGGCTCACTGGGCGACTGGGCCCTGCTCGAACCCGCCTTTGCCGCCATCGAGGCCAGCGGTTTCTGCGGCCCGACCGTCGTCTACGCGCACATTGCCGCCACCGCCGTGATGGCAGCCGATCTGGCCCGCGCCCTGTGCGCCCGCCGTGCCCGAATTGCCGCGCCGCTGGCCATTCTGTCTCCCGGTGGCCTGGGCGACGCCGCCGAAGCCGCGTTCGTCGAACATGGCATTCCGGTGTTCCACGACACGGCGGCCTGTTTCGAGAGTCTCAAGGCCTGCAGACCGCGTCCGCCGCAGTGGCAGGCGCCGGCCGCGCCGGCCGCGGTGCAGGGCGAAATAGCCACCCTGCTCGCCCGGGCCGGCACGCAGGTGATGAATGAACTCGACAGCGCCCGCGTGCTGGCGCTGGCCGGCCTGCCGATGGTGCGCAGTGTCGTGGTCGCCGACTCCGAAGCGGCGCTCGCCGGCGCGCACCAACTGGGCTACCCCTTGGTACTGAAGGCACTCGCTCCGGGTGTGGCGCACAAGAACCAGCTCGGTTTCGTGCTCACACGCATCGCCGACGAAGCCTCGCTGGTCCGTGAATTCGCCGCCATGCAGGCGCGCGTGGTCGCAGCCGGCTACCCGCTCGAGCAGACGCCGCTGCTGCTGCAACCGATGCAGGCGGCCGAGCTGGAACTGATCCTCGGTGTGTCCCACGAGCCCGGACTGGGTCACTTTCTGGTGTGCGGTCTGGGCGGCATTCACACCGAGTTGTTCGACGAGCTTGAGCTGTTGCACATCGCCACACCCGCAGCGGCCTTGCGCGCGCGCCTGACAGGCTCGCGTATCGGGGGGCTGCTGGCCAGTATTGACCGCACCGGCGGCAGCGGCCAGCAAAGCCTGATTGACCAGGTGTGCGCGGCGCTTGGCGCCCTGCAGGCGCTGGTGCAGCAACACGCCGCCGCCATCGATTCAATCGACGTCAACCCACTCCTGATCAGTAAAATATCGTGCCTCGCAGTGGATGCCCTGATCCTGCCAAAAAAACATGCATGAGCCTGACTCCTGCTGTACATTGCCCCATCAAGACCAACCCGAAGGAGACCTCATGAAGCGCCTGTTCCACACCGCGACTGCAGCAAGCACCGCTGTTTGTTTGGGCCTCGGCCTGAGTCTGGCCCTGCCGGGCAAGGCCGTGGCGCAAGCCTGGCCGTCCAAGCCCATCCGCATCGTGCTCGGCTTCGCGCCCGGCGCGATCACCGACACCATCGCCCGCGCCATCGGCAATCAGGTCAGCAAGAGCATTGGCCAGCCGGTGCTGATTGACAACCGCGCCGGCGCCGGCGGCACCATCTCCGCCGATGCGGTGGCGCGCGCCGCGCCCGACGGGTACACCATCCTGTTGGGGGAACCCGGCGGCATGTCGATCAACCCGCTGCTCATGCCCGGCATTTCCTACAACGTGGCGCGCGACTTCGCACCCATCGCCCAGGTCGTCACCCTGCCGGTAGCGCTGGTGGCCAACCCGGGCGCAGGCGTACAAAAACTGGCCGACCTGCAAACCATGGTCACGGCCAACAAGGCGCTGGCCTATGGCAGCCCCGGCCCCGGCTCGCACCAGCATCTGTCGATGGAACTGCTCAAGATCGCCACCGGCCTGCCCTTCATTCACGTGCCCTACAAGGGCGGCGCACCGGCCATCACCGACCTGCTCGGCGGCCAGATTCCGCTGGTCGCCATCACGGTGCCTACCGTGGCGGCGCAGGTGAAACAGGGCAGGATCGTCGCGCTCGCCATTCTCGGCAAGACCCGTTCGGCCGCCATGCCTGACGTGCCGACCGTGGTCGAAGCCGGCTTCCCGCAGTATTCAACACCGCCGCTCTGGCAGGGCTTTTTTGCCCCGGCCAACACGCCCAAAGACATCGTCAACCGCCTGAACGCCGAAATCCGCAAGGCCCTCGACGTGCCGGAGGTACGCAACAGCCTGCAAGGCAGCGGTGCCGAAGTGGTGGTCAACTCACCCGAGGAATTCGCCAAAATGTTGCGTGAGGAAACACCCCTGCTGACGCGTGCCATCCAGGCGGGCAACGTCAAGGCGCAATAAGCACTGTCCGCACCCCCCCCCCCCGCTGTTGCAGCGCCGGGGGTGCGCTTCACTGGCCCTGTTCGAGCGTCCAGCGCAGCGCGAAGCGGAATTTTCCCTGCGGGTAAGTATTGATGGCAAACGACAGTATGCGATTGCCCGTGCCCAGGTAGGTACGCACCACACGCGATCCGGGCGAACCGGCCTCGACAGTCAGCGCCTTGGCCTCGCCGACGCCGAGCAGACAGGCATCGATCTCCTGATCCATTTCAATGATTTTTTCGTGACAGTGACGCTCTATGAGTTTGTACACCGAAACGCTTTTTTTCTTCAGATGCGGCAGGATCTTGCGGCAAAACGGATGCAGGTAGATATCGGTATGGCAGAGCGCCTCACCGGTCTTGGTGAGATGGCGAACGGCGTGAATCACGGTCCAGCCTTCGGTGGCCTGTGCGCCCAGAAAAGCCTCGAGCTCCTTGCCGGCCACCGGCGCATGGTCGAACACCTGCAGATGGGTCTTTTCGTTGAAGCTGATCATCTCGTCGAGCGTCGCCAGCGTGGCCACGTAGCGGCTGCTGGCCTCGCGCGCCACAACACGCGTGCCGATGCCCTGATGCCGGGTGATCAGGCCCACCTCGCACAGACGGCGGATGGCTTCACGCACGGTATGACGGCTCACGCCATAACGCACGGCCAGTTCCGGCTCAGACGGCAGGAAGCCGCCCACCTCAAACTCACCGGCGGCAATGCCGCCCTCAATGGTTTCGGCCAGCCGGGCATAGCGCGGCACGCTGCCGGTGACGGCACTCGCTTTGGTCTGGGTCATGAACGGACTTTCTGAAAAACGGCACAGGCAGCTAAAATGGCGGGGCCGGGCAAACCCGGCGCGCGAGCACTGCTTTGAACAGATCGCGCAGGCAGCAATTATAAAAGAGGCGGCCAGCCGCGCAAGGCGCGCTTGACAGTCATCCTACACCGCCCGGACAATTCATGTACGGACAACCGCAACTTTAAGTTGGTCGATGGAGAGGCAAACATGCAGGCATTGATGGAACAGGCTGGTATCACGGCGTACGCCGACGGCAAGATACTCGCTGCAAAAAAAGAGGGCATCGGCATGATGCTGTTCAATCAGCCGGCCAAGCTCAATGCCATCTCGGTAGACATGTGGCAAGGCATCGCCAACGTGCTCGACGATTTTGAGGCCGATGATGAGGTGCGCGTGCTCATCATGGCCGGCGCCGGCGACAAGGCTTTCATGTCCGGCGGCGACATCAGCCAGTTTGAAAAAACGCGCTCGAACGCCGAGGCGAATGCCGAATTCGCACGCCTGACCCAGCCCGGGCGCAGCCGGCTGACTTCGTTTGCCAAACCACGCATCGCCTGCATCCGTGGCTGGTGCCTGGGCGGCGGCATGGCGGTGGCCATGACGGCCGACATGCGCTTTGCCTCGACCGACAGCCAGCTCGGCATCCCTGCGGCGCGCCTTTCCATTGCTTACGGCCGCGACGACATCAAGCGCCTGATCGATCTGGTCGGTCCGGCGCACGCGCGCCAGATCCTCTACACCGGCAACCGCCTGAGCGCCGTGCAGGCCGAGCGCATCGGCCTGATCAACCAGGCGGTAGAAAGCGACAAGCTGCTCGAGACCGTGTTCGACATCGCTCACACGATCAGCAACAACGCGCCTCTGTCGGTCATGGCCTCGCGCATCACCATCGACGAATTGCTCAAGGACGCGGCGCAGCGCGACAACGAGCTGATCGCCCGCCAGACCACCCTTTGCATGAACAGTGCCGACTATGCCGAAGGCCGGCGTGCCTTCATGGAAAAACGCAAACCGGTGTTTACCGGCCACTAAAACAAAAACAGATCCAGCCCATGACCAGCGCTTACGAAAAAGCCGCGGCGAACGCGGCAGTATTGTCCCGTTATCAACAAGGCTGCCGGCGCTTCGACACGCACTGTGGCGATGGCGTGCTGGTCTGGCGCACCTGGGGCGAAGGCCGGCCGGTGTTGCTGCTACACGGCGGCCACGGCAGCTGGACCCATTGGCTCCGCAATCTGAGTACCCTGCTCGAATCGGGCCACTCGGTCTGGGCGCCGGACCTGCCGGGCATGGGCGAATCGGCGCTGCCACCCGATCCATGGACGCCCGAAAGCCTGGCCGACATTCTCGAAGCCGGCCTCGTGCGACTGCTGCCCGGCCAGGCCGTCGACGTGGTCGGCTTTTCCTTTGGTGGCATGCTGGGCGGTCATCTCGCCGCGCGTTTTCCTGAGCGCGTCGCGCGCCTGTTGCTGGTCGGCGCGGCGGCCATGGGCATGACCTCGGACGAACACATCATCATGCGCAACTGGCGCAGCGTGGACGATCCGGTACAACGCCGCGCCATCCACCGCCACAACCTGCTGGCGCACATGATGTTTGATCCGGCCAAGGCGGATTCTTTCGTGGTTGGCCTGCAGCAGATCAACGTTGAAAATGACCGCCTGCGCAATCGCATGGTGTCGCGCGGCGACACGCTGTTTCAGGCGCTCAAGGGCGTGCGCTGTCCGATTCACGGCATCTGGGGCGCCAACGATGAGTTGTATCGCATGGGCCGCGATCGCCTGAGTGCCGCCATGCAGGAGATCGGCGCGGCGTCCATGCAGTTTGTGGAACACTGCGGCCACTGGGTGGCCTACGAACAGGCCGAACAATTCAATGCTGCGCTGCTGGAAATTCTGGGCACGAGCAGCGCCGCTGCGTCGCAGCTTGCGCCGCCACGTCCCTTGCCACTGCTGGGCATCACCGTCATCGAACTCGGTGCCAGCGTTGCCGCGCCCTTTGCCGCGCAGATTCTGGGCGATCTGGGTGCACGCGTCGTCAAGGTTGAAAAAAACGACGGCGACGATGCCCGCAAATGGGGCCCGCCCTTCTGGGATGGCGCCTCGGCGACCTTCCAGTCGGTCAATCGCGGCAAACAGTCGGTGCAGGTCGACATGCGCGACCCCGCCCAGCGCACCGCGCTGACCGATTACATCATCGAACACGCCGACGTGGTCTTGCAGAACATGCGCCCAGGCCAGGTGGAGACGCTCGGCCTCGATGCGACCAGCCTGCAGGCCCTCAAGCCGGCGCTGGTGTATTGCAATATCGGCGCCTTCGGCTCGCCCGGGCCGCTCGCCAGCGCGCCCGGTTACGATCCCCTGATGCAGGCCTTCGGTGGCCTGATGAGCGTGACCGGCGAAGAAGGCCGGCAGTCGGTGCGGGTCGGATCATCGGTGATGGACATGGGCACGGCCATGTGGGCCGTGATCGGCATCGTTTCTGCCCTCTACCAGCGCCGTGGCGAACTCGATGGGCGCGGCCGCACCATCGACGTGTCGCTGTTTGAAACCGCCACCTCCTGGCTGACCGTGCCGGCAGCGCATTATCTGGCCAGCGGTGAGGTGCCGAAACGCATGGGCTCGGGCATGGTGGGCATCGCACCCTACCGCGCGTTCAAAACCAGCGATGGCGAGATCGTCATTGCGGCGGGCAACAACGCCCTGTTTGCCGGCGTGTGTTCGGTGGTCGGTCACATGGAGTGGCTCGACGACGCGCGCTTTGCCACCAATCCGGACCGCTACGAAAACGCCGCTACGCTGTCTGCGCTGCTCGAGACCATCCTCGCCAGCCAGCCCACGGCCCACTGGCAAGCGGGCCTCGACGCCACTGGCGTGCCCTGCGCACCGGTGCAGAACGTCGCACAGGTGCTCGATCACCCGCACTTCAAGGCGATGGGCATCCTGCAAAAGCTGCCCGACAGCGAACTCTCAGTCATCGGCCTGCCGATCCGCTTTGATGGCCTGCGGCCGGTGCCGACACAACGTCCGCCCAAGGCCGGCGAACACAGCGGTCTGCTGCATGCGCAGCCGGCGCACATGCATCCGCTGCACAGTCATCCGAATCATGGTGGCAAAGCCTGAAGCTTGCCCACAATCATCACGAACCCTTAGGAATTCGCCATGGACCGCAGCTACGACACCCTTGAGGTGAGCCAGCACAACGAACACATCCTCATCGTCAAGCTCAACCGGCCCGACGCCATGAATGCGCTCAACACACGCATGGGTGAAGAACTGCTCCATTTGTGGCGCGCCATTTTCTGGGCCAAGCCCGGGCCGCGCTGCGTCATCCTGACCGGCGCCGGCGAGCGTGCCTTCTGCGCCGGCGGTGACCTGAAAGAACGCAAGGGCATGACCGACGAGGCCTGGCGTACCCAGCACGAAATTTTTGAGCAGGCGCACTTCGCCCTGATCGACTGCCCGGTGCCAGTGATCGGCGTGGCCAATGGCGTGGCCTATGGCGGCGGCCTCGAAACCCTGCTGGCCTGCGACTTCATCTACGCGTCGAGCAAAGCCACCTTCGCGCTGTCCGAAACCAAACTGGGCATCATGCCCGGTGGTGGCGGCACGCAAAACCTGCCGCGCGCCATCGGTGAGCGCCGCGCCAAGGAAATGATTTTTTCGGCCCGGCCGGTCTCGGCCGCCCAGGGCGAAGCCTGGGGTTTCATCAACCGCGTGTTTGAGCCCGATCAACTCATGGCCGGCGCCCTCGACCTCGCCCAGGCGATTGCCGACAACGGCCCAATCGCCGTGCGCGCGGCCAAGAAGTCGGTGCACCATGGCCTGCAGATGGCCGTGACCGATGCCTACCAGTTTGAAATCGCCACCTACGACAAACTCATCGGCACCAGCGATCGCCACGAAGGCGTGCTCGCCTTCAACGAAAAACGCAAACCGAAATTTACCGGCACGTAAGCAGCCGGCAGCCGCCTCATCCCTTTTCCCGGAAACACCATGACCCAGAACATCACGATGGAACTCGGCGAAGACTTCGTCGAAATCCGCGAAGGCGTGCGCAAGATCTGCGCCAATTTCCCCGGCGAATACTGGCGCGGCATCGACGAGCGCGAAGCCTACGCCACCGAATTTGTTGACGCCCTGACCGAAGGCGGTTACCTCGCCGCCCTGATCCCGGAAGAATACGGCGGCGCCGGCCTGTCGATCCGCGCAGCGGGTTGCATCCTCGAAGAGATTGCCGCCTCCGGTGGCAACCCGACCGCCTGCCACGCGCAGATGTACATCATGGGCACGGTGCTGCGCCACGGCAGCAAGGAACAGAAGGAAAAATACCTGCCCGACATCGCCCGCGGCGCCCTGCGCCTGCAGGCCTTCGGCGTCACCGAACCGACCACCGGCTCGGACACCACACGCCTGAAAACCCGTGCTGTGCGCGAGGGTGATGAATACGTCATCAACGGCCAGAAAGTCTGGACCTCACGCGCCCTGCACTCGGACATGATGCTGCTGCTGGCACGCACCACGCCGCTTGATCAGGTCACCAAAAAAACCGATGGTGTCTCGGTCTTCCTGATCGATCTGCGCGAGGCGCGCAACAAGGCCAACAGCGGACTGGAAATCCGCCCGCTCAAAGCCATGATCAACCACAACACGACCGAGGTGTTTTTTGACAACCTGCGCATCCCCGTCGACAGCCTGATCGGCCTGGAAGGCAAGGGCTTCCGTTACATACTCGACGGGATGAACGCCGAGCGCATTCTGGTGGCGTCCGAGTCGATCGGCGACGCACGCTGGTTCACGCAAAAATCGGTGGCCTACGGCAACGAGCGCATCGTTTTTGACCGTCCCATCGGCAAGAATCAGGGCGTGCAATTCCCGATCGCCCGCGCCTACGCCGAAAGCAAAGCCGCCGACCTGATGATCCGTCAGGCCGCCGCCATGTTCCAGGCCGGTTTACCCTGTGGCGAAGAAGCCAACACCGCCAAGCTGCTCGCCTCTGAAGCCGCCTGGCACGCCGCCGAAGCCTGCATGCAAACCCACGGCGGTTTCGGTTATGCGCGCGAGTACGACGTCGAGCGCAAGTGGCGCGAATGCCGTGTCTCGCAGATCGCGCCGATCTCGACCAACCTGATCCTGTCTTACATCGCCGAGCACGTACTGGGGTTGCCGCGCTCGTATTGATGGACTGATTTGCGTTGGCTTGTGCCGGCGCAGATTCACCCATCGCGTCGACCTGAATGAGCCGTACAGTTCAGTTCACAGTGTGATCAGGACCGCTTGAGGCCAATGCGCAGGCACAGGTTCGATCTGCCCGCAATCGTCACGCCCCCACCCCGCGCTGGCGCGTCGCCCAGATGATGGGCTTTTCGGTCACGGGCAGTTTCACCATGCCGGCTTTTTCCAGCGCCTGATTGAGGGCCGGACCTTCGGGGTCCGCCAGCGCGGCGTCGATGGCGGATTTCAGAACGGCGACGTCGGCGTCGGTCACGCCGCGTGCCAGTGCCGGCTGCACCAGCGTATCGAACAGGTGCCGATAATTGCGCAGACCACGCGCGTGGGTGTCACCGTAGCCGCGGCGCAGCGCCGGCAGGCGCACCACCTGCGGTGCCAGTTGATGGGCCTCGGCCAAGGCCTTGAGCCAGGCATCGATGGCCAGCTGCTCTTCGGTATAACGCAGCGAGCGGCGACGCGCTCGGCCGAACAGGGCGAGCAGACGCAGCGCGGTAAAGCCCCACACCTTGCTGGTCGGCAGGTGCATGCCCTTGCCAACCGTGCCGGGCTTGACACGCGTCAACAGCCAGCGGCCAAGTCGCTTGGGCAACACGGCAGCGATTTCGTCGACACCGGGCTTGAAGTGTTCGGTGACGGTGACGATGTCGTCGGCACCGGCATGGGCTTCATCGCGGATGCGCGCAAAGCGCGGGGCGGCGGTTTTCAGGTCGGCAACGCGAAACACGTCTTCGTAGCTCATCCACAGAGCGAGCAGGCGCGCGGCCTCGGCGGCCACGTCCGGCACGAGGTGCACGGCCAGATCGAGTGCCGCCAGGCGATCAAGATACTGGCCGGCATAAGCGGCATCCTGATAATCGCTCAGACGCACCACGGCATGAGCGGCGTTGATTTGCATGGCGGTCGGCAGGCGCGCGATGCGCTCAAGCCAGACGGCCTGCACCGCCGGCTGCAGAGCGGCCAGATGCTGTTGCAGTCGTGGTGCAGCCACGGCAGCGCAGGCAGCGCGAAAGCCGGCAATACTGGCCTGCGCGCGCCGCCCACCGTCCCGGCCGATGATTTCTTCACACAGGCTGGCGGGCCAGGGCAACACGCCGGCGCCGGCGAGCGCACCGTACAGGGTCGCGCTGATGAGTGTGCCATGCTCCTGCGCCAGGGCCTGCAGATCGAGCGCAACATAACGGCCCGCCATGTCCTGACCGGCCGTGTGCAGGCGCTGATCGCTGAAACGGCCATCACCACCATGCATTTTTTCAGCGGTGGTGTATACGCGGCTGGCGGAGGTGATCAGCGTGGTCGCCGGCGACACAAAGCCACGCTCGATCATGCGGCCCGATTCCAGCAGTTCGCTGGCCAGCACCACGTCGACCTGCCCGGCCACCGGGGCCAATGCAAACACCGGTGTTTTGCCGCTGGCCGGTTTGGCCATCATTTCGAGATAATAACTGGTCGCGCCGGTACGCTGCGCGACGCCGGGCACCGAGGTGGCCTGCATGGCCAGGCCGGCCGCGCGGGCGCTTTCGATAAGCCAGCCCAGCAGCACGCCGCCGCCCTCGCCGCCAAGCGCGGCGATCAGGATACTCATGGGTCGGGTATTGCCGGTTTGGATATCGACGCTCATGCCGCCACCTTCTTCGAAGTCATCATCAGAATCACGGCGCGGCGCAGGCGATCGCTCAGGCGCTCGAACCAGCCAGCATTGCTGACCACATCAACCCGGTAGAACGACGGGCACAGCACGGCGGCATCGGCCACCTCACCGCACAGACCGCAACCGACACAACCGTCGATCACCTTGGCGACCGGTTCTGTTTTCAGCGGATCGCTGGAAGGGGCCACCGTCAGCGTCGGGCAGCCCGACAGGCGGATGCAGGAATGATCACCGGTGCAGGTGTCTTCATCAACGCCATACCGTGTGCGCACGACGCGCAGATTCTGGCGCAGGCGTTCGGCCATGATCGGCTTCAGACGCCGCTGACGCTCGAGCTGGCATTCGCCCTCGGCGATGATGACCTTGAGACCGCGCTCGGGTGCCGTCAGGGCATCACGCAGCGCGCTGCGTACCTTGTCGACCTGGTAGTTATGCACCGTGGTCATCCACTTCACACCCAGACCACGCAGAGTGTTTTCAATCGTCATGTCGCTGCTGGTGGCGCTGGCACCCTCGGCGATGCGACGCATCCCGGTGGTCGGTGTCGACACCAGTTCCTGCGTGCCGGTAGCGGCGGTGTAGCCGTTCTTGAGCAGGATGAGCACGCCATCGCCACGATTGAACAGCGAGGACCCGACGCCCGACAGCAAACCGTTGTGCCAGAAACCACCGTCGCCCATCACCGCCACGGTGCGCGGCAGCATGAAGCTGTTAACGGCAGCGCTGCTGGCCAGACTCATGCCGTAACCAAGGATGGAATTGCCAAACGAAAAGGGCGGGAAGGTAGCGAAAGAGTGACAACCGATATCGGTCGACACATGAAAGCGGCCAAGTTCGCGTTCGACAAGTTTCATGGCGGAAAATACCGGCCGTTCCGGGCAGCCGATGCAAAAGCCGGGGGGACGCGGCGGCACCATCGTGCCCAGACTCTCACCGGCCTTGCGCACCAGCGCGCGCACATCGTCAATGGCGGCACGCGCCTCATCGAGTCCGGCCGGCGAACAGACGTCGGCGACAAAACCCACCACGCCTTCGCGCAACACATCGACGGTATATTCGCCGCCCATGGGCAGGAAATCCTTGCCATGCAGCGCGGCCTTGATGCCCTGACGATGCAACAATGCGCCGAGCTCGGATTCGATAAAGGCGGGCTGGCCTTCCTCGATCATCAGCACGGCCTGACGGTCGGCGCAAAAGCGCACCAGCTGATCCGGTACCAGCGGGTAGACGACGTTGAGCACCAGAATGTCGATGCGGCTGTTGCCTTCAAAATCAGCCAGGCCGGCCAGCGCCATGGCGCGCAGCAGGCTGTTGGTCAAGCCGCCCTGCACGATCAGGCCGATGCCACGATAGGCCTCGTCACTGCCCGCAATGATTTCATTCAGTTCAGCCGATTCGATATACGCCTGGGCGGCTGGCATACGCGCGGTGTATTTGAGTTTTTCGTGGGCAAAGGTCGCGGGCGGGTGGGCCAGGCGACTGTAATCAAAACCAGCCGGCTGACTGGCCAGGGCACGCGAAGAAATTTTCGGCGCGACATTGTCGCTGGCGATGAAGCTGCCGTTGAGGTGGCAGGCGCGGATGCGCAGGTCCATCATCACCACGGTATTCGAGGCTTCGGACATCCGAAAACCGTGTTCAACCATGCGCACCATGGTGGGCAGGTCGGGGCGCGGGTCCATCAGCCAGACTGCGGACTTCATGGCAAAAGCCTGACCACGCTCCTGCACGACGCTCGCGCCTTCGCCGTAATCCTCTCCGACCACGATGAGTGCACCACCCATCACACCTGGCGACGACAGATTGGCGAGCGCATCGGACGCGACGTTGGTGCCGACGATGGATTTCCAGGTGACCGCACCGCGCACCGGATACATGATCGAGGCCGCCAGCATGGCCGCGGCCGAGGCTTCGTTGCCGCAGGCTTCGACGTGCACGCCGAGCTCATCAAGGTAGTCGCGCGCCTGCACCATGACATCGAGCAGGTGCGACACCGGCGAGCCGGGATAACCGCCGACATAACTGACGCCCGACTGCAGCAGCGCCTTGGTGACTGCAAGGATGCCCTCCCCCTCAAAAACCTCGCCCGCGCCCAGGCGCAATGACTCGATTTCCTTGCTGAACGAACGCTCCATGACTACCCCTTGTTTGACCCAACGATGCGGCAGGTTAGGATGGCGAGCTTATTTCGTCAAATGAATTGTTTGGATAGGCTATATTCACCAAACAAATGTATCGTCCGGAGCCCGTCACATGATCGAAACCCGCAGTTTTCGCCAGCTCGACCTCAACCTGTTACGTGTGCTGTGCGAGGTGCAGCGCTGCGGTTCGGTCACCCTGGCGGCACAGCGCCTGTCGCTGAGCCAGCCGGCCACCAGCAGTGCACTGGGGCGCTTGCGGCGCCACTTTGGCGACGCGCTGTTTGTACGTGTACCCACTGGTCTGGCGCCGACGGCGCTGGGCAGCCGCGTTGCCGGCATTGCCGAACAACAGCTGCGCCTGCTGGAAACGGCGCTCAGCGAGCAGGAACACTTCAACCCCGCCGAGGCACGCACGCACTGGCGCCTGTCGCTCTCCGATCTGGGTGAGATGGTCTTTCTGCCGCGGCTGGTGGCCTGGCTGGAGACGCGCGCAGCGCACTGCCAGCTCAGCAATGGCGCGCTGCCGGCCGCCTTGATTGAAGATGCGCTGGCACGCGGCAGCATCGATCTGGCGCTGGGCGTGCTGTCCCCACAACATCAGGCGATCGAGTCGACGGTACTGTTTCACAATCGTCATGTCGCGCTGGTCGGCGCACACCATCCCCTGCGGCGCGCCACGCTGAAGTCGCTCGGCCAGCATGCACTGGCGGTCGCCGCGCCGGCCGAGACCTTTGCCGACAGCATCGAGGCCATCCTGACCCAGCGCGGTCTGGCCGACAATGTCCGCCTGCGCGTGCGCCACTTCGGCGCCATGCCGGGACTGGTGGCGCATTCCGATCTGGTGGCCATCGTGCCTGCCGATTTTGTCGCCACGCTGGAATACCGCGACCACCTGCGCGCCCTGCCCCTGCCGAGCGATTTCCCGACCGAGCCGGTGCGCCTGCTCTGGCACAAGCGCTCGGAACACACCCCTTCGATCACCTGGTTGCGCGCGGCCATCATCGAGCTGTTTGAGCGTCGCGAGGGACGCACCAGGACAAAGGCGGTCAAAGCCCCGTGAAACGGTGGATCAGGTAGAAGTACCAGCGGTAAGGCAGCAGGCGCAGCAGCTTCATCACACGCGTGAAGCGTTTCGGAAAGTGAATCTCGAACTGACCACGTTCCAGACCACGCACCAGCGCCTGCGCAGCCGCCGCGGGCGTCATCAGCGCAGGCATCGGAAAACCGTTCTGCGCGGTCAGCGGCGTGTCGACAAAACCGGGACAGATCAGGTTGACGGCGATGCCACGCGGCCGCAGATCAATAAATAGCGATTCGGCCAGATTGATGAGTGCGGCCTTGGATGGCCCGTAGATCAGGGCCTGCGGCAGACCACGATAGCCGGCCACCGAGGCCACCAGACCGATGGCGCCACTGCCACGCGCGATCATGCCGGGCAGGATGACCGACAACACATTGAGCACGCCCTGCAGATTGGTATCGAGCAGCGCACGCGCCGCTTCGAGCGCAAAACCATCGGCGCGCATTTCGGTGTACTGACCGGCAACAATCAGGACCCGGTCACAGCCACCCCACAGGCCAATAATTTCCTTGTGCGCTGCCTCGACGCTGCGTACATCGGTGACATCGAACGGCAGAATCAGCGCGCCGGTGTGCGTGCCGGCCACGGCCTCAAGGCGATCACGCTTGCGCGCCGACAGCGCCACGCGGGCGCCACGCTCGAGCAGCAGTTGCGCGGTGGCGGCACCGATGCCGCTCGACGCACCGATCACCCAGATGCGTTCACCACGCCAGTCGATCACTGGCGGGTTGAGGGATGCGAACAGGCTCACGCCCTGTGTTCCAGCGTGAACTGCACCACATCGGTATTGCCCTGAGAAAACGCCGCCGCGCAGTAGGCCAGATAAAACCGCCAGGTACGCAGAAAGGTTTCGTCAAAGCCCTGAGCACACACCTCGCGCTCGCGTGCCGTGAAGGTCTCGAGCCACATCAGCAGGGTGCGCGCGTAATCGCGGCCAAACGCAAAGCTGGACTGAACCTGCAGCCCGGCGCGCTGCGCCGCCTGCGCAAACGCCGTTTTCGAGGGCAGCATGCCGCCCGGAAAAACATACTGCTGTATGAAGTCACTGCCCTTGCGGTAGTCGGCAAACAGCTCGTCGGCAATCGTAATGGTCTGCACCACGGCGCGACCACCCGGCTTGAGGTTACGCTTGATGCAGGCAAAATAGGCCGGCCACCATTGTTCGCCAACGGCCTCGAACATTTCGATTGATACGATGCCATCGTACTGGCCGTCGGCATCGCGGTAATCCTGGAAACGCAGATCGGTTTGCCCGGCCAGACCCACCCGGGCAAGGAGCTCACGCGCCCACGCCAATTGTTCGGCCGACAGGGTCAGGCCGGTGACACGCAGGCCATCGTGGCCGGCGGCTTCGGCAAAGCCCCCCCAGCCACAGCCGATTTCCAGAACGCCGGCATTGCGCGGCAACTGCAACTGCTCCAGTACCTTGCGGTACTTGGCCTGCTGGGCGCGCGCAAGGTCCTCTTCACCCTCGGCAAACAGGGCACTCGAGTAGGTCATGGACTCATCGAGCCAGAGGCGGTAAAAGTCATTGCCGAGGTCGTAGTGGGCGTGGATGTTGCGCCGGCTGCCACGGCGTGAATTGCGATGCAGCAGATGGCGCAGATGATGCACCAGCTTGCCCCAGCCGCTGCCATACACCAGACTCTTGAGCAGGGTCCGGTTGATCAGCAGCAGTTCCAGCAAGGCGGACAGGTCGGGGCTGCTCCAGTCGCCGGCCATATAACTCTCGCCAAAGCCGATGTCGCCCGAGCGCAGCGCGGCGGCACACACGGTCCAGTTGTGCAGGACGATGGCGGCGTGCGGCGTGCCGGTGCCAAAACACTGGGTAAGCCCATTCGGCAGCGTCACGGTCAGAGAGCCGGCGGCGATCCTGCCGAGCATCCTGAAGACGACTTGGGCGGCCACGGACTGGGGCTCCGTGTGGTGCGCGTCGCTCGGTTCATTGCCGGCAAATGCGGCATTCCATAAAGATAGTTTCATCGTGACACCGGATGCACAGGGGGTACAGGTTTGGAGAATAATGGCACACGCCGCGCCCACAGGCGCAGAGCCTGCCAGTGTATACGCGCGACGACGCCGAAGGTAAACAGGGGAAAGCGCCACAGTGCAGACCACGTACTGGCGTTGGTGAGCGGCACATGCGTGCCGCTGATGCTGGTCAGCAGCAGCGGGCCAGCGTCGTCGTGATAATCGATGCGCGCGATGCTGCGGCCGCGCGCCTGCATGAAGCGGAAACGGTATTCACCTTCGATCGCGCAAAAAGGCGAAACATGAAACACCTTGCGTGCCTGCAGTGATTCGCCGGCGCCGATGGCACGGCCATCCGCATGGCAGAGCAGATAACAATGGCGCTCACCAAACGTATTGCTGACCACACACACCACCGCACGAAGGCTGCCATCGAGGCGATGGCAGAACCAGAAACTGACCGGGTTGAAGACGTAGCCCAATACCCGCGGGAAGGCATGCAGCCAGACCTCGCCATCGGCATCGGTCACACCCTCGGCGGCCAGCAACTGCCGTACCCAGGTCAGGGGTGACAGCCCGTCCTGGCCGCCATTGTGGTCGGCATCATAAAAACCCAGCAGGTTCCAGCGGTTGTGGGAACACCAGCGCAGGCCCGCCAGACTGGCCTGCAGATCGGTCACCGGCAAGCGCAGAAAATAGGATGGGTATGAAAAGGCATGGCGCCGCGGCCGCAGTCGCGTGTGGCGGACTTCACCAAAGCCAATGGTGGCCGGCAGCTTCATTGGCGCTCAGGCCGCCAGCGCGGGGATCTGGCTGCTGTTGATCATGGCGGCCACGGCCAGCCCCGATTGCAGACCATCCTCATGGAAGCCGTAGCCGGTCCAGGCGCCGCAATACCAGGTATTGGAACGCCCCTGCAGTCCCGTCAGGCGCTGCTGGGCGGCGATGGCCGGCCCGTCAAACACCGGATGGGCAGCGTCAAATTCGGCCAGCACAGCGCGCGCATCCGGCGGGGTCACCGGATTGAGCGACACCAGCACCGGCCGGTGGAAGGGTAGCGGCTGCAACTTGTTGATCAGATAATGCACGCACACCGAAGCCTGCCGGTCAGCGACCGTCGCGGGCCGGCTCTGGTAGTTCCAAGCGGCCCAGGCCCGACGCGCACGCGGCAACACCGATGCGTCGGTATGCAGCACCACCCGGTTGCTCTGGTAGCGCACGGCACCCAGCAGCGTGGCTTCGCCATGGCTCGGGTCGGCCAGCAGATGAAGCGCCTGATCGGAATGGCATGCCAGCACGACGCCATCATACCGCTGGGTAGCGCGCGCGGTCTTGACAGCAACCGTGCCGCCCTGGCCATGACGCTTGACCTCAAGCACCGGCTCATTGAGACGGATGTCGGGGATGGCGGCGGCGAGTTTTTTGACATACTCGCGTGCGCCCCCGGTGACCGTATACCACTGTGGCCGGTCAACCACCTGCAGCAGTCCGTGGTTGTGGCAAAAGCGCGCGAAGGTCGAAAGGGGAAACTCGAGCATCTGGCGCGTTGGACACGACCAGATCGCGGCGGCCATGGGCAGCAGATACCAGTCACGAAACGCCTTGGAAAAACCTTGCTGGTCGAGAAAATCACCCAGCGCGATCTGCGTATCGGTGTGGCCGGCCAGCGCACGAAGGGTCACCTGCCGGTTGAAGCGCATGATGTCGGCGAGCATGCGCAAAAAGCCTGGCCGCAGCGCATTGAGGCGCTGCGCAAACACGCTGTTGAGGTCAGTGCCGGCCCACTCGAGGGAACGACCGCCTGGCAGGGCAATGCTTGCCGAAAACGACATCTCGGAAGCAGACGTGTCAACCTTGAGCTCACGGAACAATTCGACCAGACCGGGGTAGGTGCGCTGGTTGAACACCAGAAAACCCGTGTCGACCGGGTGGCTGACGCCATCCACGCAGGCATCGACCGTATGGCTGTGCCCGCCCAGATAATCATTGGCTTCATACAGCGTGACGGCGTGATCGCGCGCCAGACGCCATGCGCAGGACAAACCGGCAATTCCCGACCCAATGACAGCAAGCCTCACTCGCGTTCCCCTGCCAGCCGACTGGCTAGCAACATAACATTAAGCTTCTATGCTGCCGTCTTTTTTATTTTTTGTCTAGGACAATATATTAATTATGTCGATATATTTGATTTAATTGTCCAACAATCTTTTATTTGTCCATGACATAATATAAAAAAATCGTACAAGGTGTTATGGACAATCTGAATCCTACCGAGGGTCTGGCTCAGGGCATTAGCGCCACCGAGCAGGAAACCGGTCTCTCGAAAGACATCCTGCGGGTCTGGGAAAAGCGTTACGGGTTTCCACAACCGTGGCGCAACATCCACGGCGAGCGGCTCTATCCAACCGAACAGATCCTCACTCTGCAACTGCTCAAGCGCCTGACTGATTGTGGCCACCGGCCGGCCAAGATCATCGGTCTGGGCAATCCGGAACTGCGCGCCCTGCTCGGTGAGCATGCGCAGCGTGGCACGGCCGCACCCGTGCCGAACGCCCGGCTGACAGAACTCGTTGCATCGATCGGCAGGGCCAGCGTCGACAGCCTGCGACAAAAGCTTGAGTGGGCCCTGCTCGAGTCCGGTCTGGCACGCTTTGTCACGGACGTCGTCGCCCCGCTCAACATTCTGGTGGGCGATGCCTGGAGTCGCGGCGAGATCGAGGTCTACGAAGAACACCTCTACACCGAGCTGGTGCAGAACATGCTGCGCACTGCCATGCACACCATACCGCCGGGTACAGGCCGGCCGCGGGTGTTGCTCAGCACCCTGCCGGGCGAGGTGCATGGTCTGGGTCTGCTAATGGTCGAGACGCTGTTGTGCCTGGAGGGATGCCGCTGCATTTCGCTCGGCCTGCAGACACCACGCGCCGACATCGTCACCGCAGCACGAGAACAGGATATCGACATCATCGCGCTGTCGGTCTCGGCTCTGGCACGCCCGCAGGTGGTCGAGGAATCGATCAGCTGGCTGCATAACAGCCTGCCGACAACAATTGAATTGTGGGTCGGCGGCAGCGGCGCCGTGCAAAAACCGCGGCTGCCCGCAGGGCTGGCGCTGTTCGGCGCGCTCGAGCAGATCAGTCCGGCCGTGACGGACTGGCGTACGCGCCAGCCTGCCACACCGCAGCCCTGATCAGATGTCGAGTACCAGACGCTGACTCTTGCAGCCGGACACGCACACCATGATGGTGCGGCTGGCTTCCTGCTCGGCCTTGGTGAGAACCAGATCGCGGTGGATCGGCTGCCCTTCGAGGACCGACACTTCGCAGGAACCGCAAACACCTTCCATGCAGGAATACTGCACATCGATACCGGCCCCAAGCAGGGCATCGAGGATGTTCTTGCCTTCCGGAACGATCACTTCCTTGCCGCTCTTGGCGGCGACCACGGTAAAGCCACCGGTGGTGATGGGCGCTTCCTTGGCACTGAAGTACTCCAGGTGCACCTGAGCCGGCGGGCGCGACGCGGTCGCGGCCTCGTAAGCGGCCAGCATGGGCAGCGGACCACAGCAGTAGAAGTGGGCATGGGCCGGCGCAGCAGCCACCAGGGCGGCGAGGTCAAGCATGCGGCCGCCCGGTTCCTGGTCAAAATTGAGGTGCAGGGTGCCGTGTGCCGAAGCCTTGGCCAACGCCGTAAGCTCGTCGACAAAGGCCGCGTCGGCGCGCGTGCGTGCACTGAAATAAACGACCCAGGTCTTGCCCAGGCTGGTCAGGCGGCGCGCCATCGACAGGATCGGCGTGACGCCGATGCCGCCGGCAAACAGCACCGATACCTCGGCGCTTTCATCAAGCTCAAAATTATTGCGCGGGCCGCTCACCTTGATGATCACGCCAGCATGCAGACTCTCATGAATGCAGCGTGAACCGCCGCGGCTCTTGACGTCTTTTTGCACGCCAACCACATAACGATCACGCTCGTCCTGAGAATTGGACAGCGAATAGCTGCGCACCATACCGTTGGGTAGATGCAGGTCGATGTGTGCCCCGGCCGTGAACGGCGGCAGTTCGCCGCCTGAAGGAAGACGCAGTTCATAGCTGTGAATATTGGGCGCCTCCCAAGTCACGGCACGGATTCTGAGCTCAAGTTCGTTGCTTGTCTGCATGGCGTTGCACATTCCTGCAAGTAGAAAAAAAGGAACATCTGTAACCCGCTATTGTGCCATAGCCGCCCGCCGGACCACGACAGGTGCTTACCCGGCCCGCAGCGGCCGGTACTACAATGTGCAACAGTCCC
>CANJOT010000045.1 GCA_947475815.1 Burkholderiales bacterium
CGCAATTCGCGCAGCATGGCCGCGGCTTCATGCTCGTCCACCGGACAGACACGCTGCGCCACATCTTTCAGCAACTCGACGAAGATGCCGCCAAAGCCGACCATTAATAACGGTGGGTAGCCCGGCGTGCTGGTGACGCCGATGACCAGTTCGGCCACGCCGCCGGTGGCCATGGACTGAACCAGCAACTGGCAGGCCGCGCGCTCGGTGCCGTGGGTGTTGAGTTGCGCCAGCAGGTCTTCGGCCTGCTGCCGGACATCCGCAGGCGCCAGGTTGAGGCGCACCAGTCCGAGCTCGCTGCGATGCGGCAGCAGGTGTGAGACGATCTTCAAGGCGACCGGGCCACCGAGGGCTTGCGCCGCACGCGCGGCTGCGTCGGCATCGTCGGCGAGCTGATCGCGCGGGCCGCTGATGCCAAAGGGGGCCAGCAGCTTGCGCGCTTCGACCTCGTGCAATACCTTGATGGCGGGGCGGGGGATGGGCTCGATGTCTTTTGCCGCGCCAGCCGCTGCGGTCTGCGCCGCCAGTACCTGCTGGTAGGTCAGAACCGATTGCAGGGCACGGCGCGTGCCATCCACGCCGGCCAGCAAAGGCAGGCCATTGGCCTTGCACAGGGCGCGGATCTCCGTGCTGAAGATGTCGATGTTGGGTGAGGTGGTTGCCAGCAGCACCGGTTTGCCCGAACGTTCGCGCACCTGCAGCAATACCTTGACGCGGCGTTCATCTACCGGCAGTGCTTCGGCATTGAGCACCAGGGCGACATTCTCGTCGGCGGCGACACAATGCAGGCTTTGTTCCCAGGCGTCGGGCCGGTCGCGTTGCACCTGAGTGGAAACGTCGATCGGGTTTTGCGGGCTGACGTTGGGGGGCAGGATGTCGTACAGTTGGGCGATCGAGGCCGGGCTGAATTCAGGCACGTCAAAGCCGCTGTCGCGTGAGACATCCGACAGCGCTGCGGCAAAGCCCCCGGAGATCGACACAAAACCGGTGGCGCCGCGCTGCGGCCAGTCTTTTTCTTCGGAGCCGGTAAAGATCACGGCGCGGTCGAGTGCTTCTTCAATCGAGTCAGCGCGGATCACGCCGTGTTGTTTGAACAGCGTGCTGAACAATTGTTCAGGACCAGTCATCGCGCCAGTGTGCGCCAGCGCGGCGCGGTTGGAGGATTCCGAACGGCCGATCTTGATCAGGATGAGCGGTTTGTGCAAAGCCAGCGCGCGCTGCGCCACGGCAACAAATCGCGCCGGCGTGCGGATGCTCTCGACGTATGCGCAGACGGCGCGCGTGTTCGGGTCATCGAGAAAATAATCGATGTATTCGGCCATTTCGAGGCCGACTTCGTTGCCGCTCGAGACGATGTAATTGAAGCCGATGTTGCGCGCCAGCGCCGAGCCGATGAAAGAATGCACATTGGCGCCGCTCTGCGACACCAGCGCCAGACCGCCGGTCAGGATGGGTGTGCCGGGATGGCCGCCGAAGGCCTGGAACTGATGTCCCAGATTGAGCACGCCCAGACAGGACGGGCCGCAGATCGCCATCGGTGTTTGTTCGAGGAAGGCCTTCAGTTCCTGCTGCAGCGAAGCGCCGGCTTCGTCATGGCTTTCACCAAAGCCATTCGAGATCACGACCGCTGCTTTGGCGCCGGCGGCGGCACTATCCTTGAGCGCTTGCAGCACCGCCGTGCGCGGCACGACGATGAACGCCATGTCGATCGGTCCGGGCAGATCGGTGGCCCGCGGGTAGGCCGGCCGGCCGAACACGGTGGACGACGCCGGATTAACCAGATAGACCGGCCCGGTAAAGCCGCAGGCCTCGACACGATGCAAGGCGCTGCGCGAGTAGGGGTTGCGCTCCGATGCGCCAATAATGGCCATGGATGCGGGTGAGAGCAGGTAACGGCAAAGATCGGCGTGCATGATGGGCGTATGTTGGAATCAGGTCCGGCGCGGACCCGGGGCGCCACCCCCTGGGGTCAGCTCGAAAAGTTCTTGTCGCGTTCGCGGATGGCGCCGGTAACGCCGGTCTTGGCGACCGAATCGTAAAACGCCTTGTCGACCTGGCGTGCGGCCACGCCCCATTCAAAGTCGACATCGTATTGACGGTCGTCGTACAAGACGCGGCTGATGTCGCGAAACGCCCAGTTGATGCGTTTTTTGTTTGCGCCCGGCGTGCCGTCGGGCATGGTGGCGAGGTCGCTGACGAACGCGCGCACGTGGGCATCGAGCGCGCTGTCTTCGACCGCCGCGTTGATGAGGCCCTTCTGTTGCGCCACCGCACCGCTCATGGTCGCGCCCGTCGCCAGATATTCCTTGGCGACCTTGGCGCCCACCAGCCAGGGCCAGATGGTGTGGCCCACAATGCCCTGTTGTGTTTCCGGGTGACCAAAACTTGCCGTTGTCGAGGCGAAGGTGACGTCGGCCAGCAAGGCCAGTTCACAACCGATGCCCAGCGCCCGGCCGCGCACCGCGGCGACCACAAACTTCGGGTTGTGCCAGGTCACCGGCACCCAGCCGCGAAAGCCGCGTGTCCATTCGCCAAACCGCTTTTCGCGCTCCAGCCGGGCGAGGTATTCCATGTCCTCGCCAACCGAAAAATCAGCACCGCTGCCCGTCAGTAGAATGGCGCGCACATTGTCGTCTTCGCCGGCCGCGGTGAGCGCTGCGCACAGACCCTTGTAGACATCCAGGTCGATGGGGTTGCCCCGTTCGGGCGCGTCGAGGGTGACCTCGGCGATATTCTGTACCACGCGGTAGGTAAATCCGTTTGCAGACATGTTCTTTTGGCCCGTGGAGGTTAGGGGGTGCCCGGCGCGGCCGGGATGCCCAGGCTGTCGCTGAGTGCCGTGCGCCGCGCGGCGATGGCGCTGAGCATCCAGTCCGAGGGTTCAACCCCGGCGGCGTCCCAATGCGCTGTGTCGTAATCGAATTGCCGGTCGTGGGTGGTGACGCGAATCTGGTCGCGCGAGGCCCAGTTGACCAGACGTTTGGTCAGTTCCGCCACGCCCGGTGGCGCATCGGCAATGGCGCGCGCCGCCTGCTCTACGCGCGCTTCAAGCTGATCGGCCGGGACCACTTCGTTGACCAGATGCAGTTGCAGGCATTCATCAGCCAGCACCAGTCGGCCGGAGGCGACCACTTCGTTGGCGACCTTCACGCCGAGCGTCCAGGGCCACATCATGGTGCGGCTGGCGATGCCGTGACGCGTTTCCGGGTAGCCGAACTTGGCGCCACTGGCCGCGAAGGTCAGGTCACACAGCAGGGCAAGCGTGCCGCCGCCGCCTAGGGCATAACCCTGAACCTGCGAGATGATCATTTTGGTGTTGGCCAGCACGACGCGGTTGAAACCCTTGTAGCCGCGCCGCCAGGCGGATACGCCGCTTTCCATTTGCAGGTCGGCGCTGTATTTGAAGTCGCGGCCGACGCAGAAGGCGCGACCGGAGCCGCGCAAGACCACTACGCGCACCTCGGGATCTTCACCAGACGCCTCGATGGCCTGACAAATCTCGCGATACATCGGCAGATGAAAGGCGTTCAGCTTTTGCGGCTGATTGAGCGTGATATACGCAATGCCGTCCTTCACATCGTACAGGATGAATTGATACTCGCCTGCCTTGCCGCCATCCTGCTGATTCATTGGAAGTCCCCGCCACCTGCTCTGTAGATTCACTTGCGCTGGATGTTAAATTAATATTTGCTGTAGTGCAAGAATGTCTTCAGAATTGCTTTGCCCGCGGCTTTGCCTGCGATCGCGGCTTGCGCTGGACGCGGTTTTGTTTTCAGGCTGAATATGCTCTATGCTCACGGCTCGCCTTGCGCAGGCGATGCGGGTCCATGGGGAGGCTGTTATTAGGCTCTCTCTATTGACGCCTTAGGGAAATAGTATTTCCGCTTAGGCACGATAACTTTTACGATACCAACTTCAGGGCCAGACGGCTTTGTTGCCAACACCAGGAGAGGACAACACCATGCAACTCAAAGGATCAAAAACCGAAGACAACCTGAAGGCCGCCTTCGCAGGCGAATCCCAGGCCAATCGTCGTTATCTCTATTTCGCAAACAAGGCGGACATCGAAGGCCAGAATGACGTGGCAGCACTGTTCCGCTCCACCGCTGAAGGCGAAACCGGCCACGCCCACGGTCACCTTGAGTGGCTTGAGCAGTGTGGTGATCCCGCTACCGGTCTGCCGATCGGCGCCACGCGCGACAACCTGAAGGCTTCGGTTGCCGGCGAGACCCATGAGTACACCGACATGTATCCCGGCATGGCCAAGACGGCCCGTGACGAAGGTCATGATGAAATCGCCGACTGGTTTGAAACCCTTGCCAAGGCGGAGCGCTCGCACGCCAACCGTTATGTCAAGGCGCTGGCTGAACTGGTTGACTGATCTGGCTGACTGATCGGTAGTACTGCAACATCGCAGCACCGGAACCTGGTTCCCACGCGGCCCGCCTTTCTGCGGGCCGCGCCCCCCACTTCAAGGCAGATCATCATGGCAAGGGAAGGCTCCCTCGAGGCACCGACACGTCATCCGATCGACTGGAAAAACCCCGAGTATTTCGACGAGGACAAGACCTTCGACGAGCTCGAGCGCATCTTCGACATCTGTCACGGCTGTCGCCGCTGTGTCAGCCTGTGTGGTTCGTTTCCGACCCTGTTCGACCTGGTCGATGCGGCCGCCAGCGGCGAAGTGGAAGGTGTCGACCGGCAGGACTACTGGAAGGTCGTCGACCAGTGTTACCTGTGTGACCTGTGTTACATGACCAAGTGTCCGTATGTGCCGCCGCATGCGTGGAATCTCGATTTCCCGCACACCATGCTGCGCGCCAAAGCGATCAAATTCAAAAAAGGTGAGGTCGGTGCTGGCGAACGCCTGCTGGCCTCAACCGATGTGCACGGTTCGTTCGCCGGCATTCCCATCGTTGTGCAGGTGGTCAACGCGGTCAACAACACCAAACCGGCGCGGGCGTTGATGGAAAACGTGCTGGGGGTCGACCGCGATGCCTGGTTGCCCGAACTGGCCGGCAAGAAGTTCCGCTCGGGCGCGGCGCAGTCCCAGGCCTTTGAAGTGCGCGATGGCAAAACAACGCCCGGCAAGGTCGCCATTTTTGCGACCTGCTACGTCAATTACAACGAGCCCGGCATTGGCCACGATCTGCTCAAGATCCTCGCCCACAACGAAATTCCCTACGTCATCGTCGACAAGGAAAAATGCTGTGGCATGCCCAAGCTCGAACTCGGCGACCTTGATGCGGTCAATGAGAGCAAGGAGGCCAACATTCCGGTACTGGTGAAATATGCCCGCGAGGGATATGCCATCCTGACCGCCGTGCCCAGTTGCACGCTCATGTTCAAGCAGGAAATTCCCTTGATGTATCCCGACGATGCCGATGTCCAGGCCGTGCGCGCGGCGATGCGTGATCCTTTCGAATACTTCATGGCGCGCAAGCGTGATGGTCTGCTTAAGACCGAATTTCCGACGCCGCTGGGCAATGTCAGTTATCAGATTCCCTGTCACGGTCGGGTGCAGAACATCGGCCGCAAGACCGAGGAAATGCTCAAGATGATTCCGGACACGACCATCAACACCATTGAGCGCTGTTCCGGCCATGCCGGCACCTTCGGTGTGAAAAAGAAGTTTCACCAGCAGGCCCTGAAAATCGGCAAGCCCGTCTTCAAGGCCATGGCGACCATGAAAGATGGCAGCAAGCCTGATTACATCAGTTCCGACTGTCCGCTGGGCGGACACCACATTGCCCAGGGTTTTGAAGTCAATAACCTGGGTGTGCCCGAGTTGCAGCATCCCTTGAGCCTGGTGCGCAAGGCTTATGGATTGGAGTAATACCATGCAAGTGACCGGAAACATCACGCCCGACAGTCTCATGACTCTCGAGGCGTATTCGAAGTGGCGCAAGACCGAAAAGGCCGGTCTGCTGCAACACCGGCGTTTGCGCTCGGTGCTGCTCGGCAATCACCTGTCGTTTCAGTTCGAGAGCGAACTGACCATCCGTTATCAGATTCAGGAAATGCTGCGCATCGAAAAGATCTTCGAGGAAGAGGGCATCGTGCAGGAGATCGAGGCTTACGCGCCCCTGGTACCCGATGGTACGAACTGGAAAGCGACCCTGATGATCCAGTACGCCGATGTCGAGGTGCGCAAGCTCGCCCTGGCACGGCTGATCGGCGTTGAGGATCGTACGTTTGTCCATGTCGAGGGTTTTGAGCGCGTGTATGCCATCGCCGATGAAGACCTCGATCGCGAGAACGATGAAAAAACCTCGGCCGTGCATTTCGTGCGCTTTGAATTGCCGCCGGCCGCGCGCGCCGCCGTCAAGGCGGGCGCACCGGTCGAACTCGGCTGCGACCATGCCAATTACAGCCAGCGTACGCGCATTGGCGCTGAAACCCTGATCTCGCTGGCGGGCGATTTTTCCTGAAGCCTGCGCGGCGAGTGCCGGGCTTCAGGGATGGGTGGCGCGCACCAGAAGGCGGATGTCTTCGAGTTGTGCGCAGTCATCAATCAGACCGTGCAGGGTTTGTGCCTGCGCGCTGGTTAACACGCGCTGTGCACAGTCCATGAATTTGTCGTAACGGTCGGATTCATTCATCGGCGCATGGCGTGAGCCCGGCGGGTTTTCGACGCGGGTTTCAAAGCGGCCGCGTGCCGTCGTAATGGCCACCTTCACGAAAATCGCGCCGCGTGGTGTTTCCGCCGCAGGAATGCGCGCGCGTCTTACTCTGGTCATGAGCGTGCGCAGGGCCGGACGCTGCACCATCTCGTCGGTAAAACTGTCGAGCGTGATGCGGCCGTCGATCATGGTGGCGGCGGCGACGTATTCGATGCTGAACTTGGCTTCCAGCGCCGTCTGCGGATTGGTGCTGATGAGCGCCGCGTCATTGCCTTCGACGAAAGCGACTTCGATGTCATCGATCTCGTCAGCGTGAATATGATGTTCGGCGCGCAGGGCCAGCAGGCCCGTAATCGGCCGATGATTGCCATAGCAGCAGGGCCAGCGCTTGACGGCAATGCCCGGCTCGATCATCTCCCACGGCTGGGCCAGCCGCTTGACCAGCAACGCGAGGTCGACGCCATCAGCGCCTGCATAGGTGTGCTGCAGATTGTTCGGGCCATCGAAGATCTGCGTGTCGGCGGTGAAGCCGGCGCGCGCCAGCCAGGCCGACAGCACACCGGCGCGGGCCGCCTGGCCGAGGTGAAAGGGTTTGGTCATGGTGCCGAAATTGCGTACCAGCCCGGACATCTGCGACGCCGCCAGGCCCCATGCCGTCTGCATGCCGAGTGCATCCAGGCCCCACAGGCGGGCCGCCACCGTGGCCGATGAAAACGCGCCTACCGTCGCGCTGGTATGCCAGCCGCGCAGGTAATGATCATCGCCCAGCATGCGGCCCAGCTTGCCGGCAATTTCCAGGCCGATGGCGTGACTGGCGAGTAGCGCAGCGCCACTGGCGCCGGTCGCCTCGCCCACCGCCAGTCCGGCCGCGATCATGGTGGCGCTGGGGTGGCCGCGCAGGGTTGGAATACTGTCGTCAAAATCGAGTGCGTGCGCGCTGATGCCGTTGGCGAAGGCCGCTTCAAGCGGCGAGGTCGCGAGATTTTTGCCCCAGACGCTGGCTTCCGGTCGCGCACCCGTCTCGCGCACAAAACGCTCGGCGATGCCGCACACCTCTTCGCGCGTGCCCGCGATGGCCGCGCCCAAGGTATCCATCAATGCATCGCGACTGCCTTGTAAAACGACCGCCGGCACCTCTTCGATGCGTGTTTCTGCGGCAAAGCGCGCCAGCTGTTCGGTCAGGCTCACGCGGCTCATCCCACCTGAATTTTCAGGTGTTCAATCAGCTTGCGCCACTTATCGACTTCGGCACGCAGGAAGTTGCCAAACTGGGCCGGCGTACCGCCCACGCCGGTCGAGCCATCGGCCGCCATCTTGGCCAGCATGTCGGGCTGTTTGAGAATGTCGTTGATGGTGCTGTTCAGTTTGGCCAGCACCGGCGCCGGCACGCCGGCCGGCAGGGCGATGCCATACCAGGACACGACTTCGTAGTCGGGCACACCGGCTTCGCGCATGGTTGGCGTGTTGGGAATCGCCGGCGAGCGTTCGGTCGAGGTGACGGCGAGCAGTTTCAACTGGCCGGCGTCGATGAAACTCTTGGACTGGTTCAGGCTGGTGAACATGAAGTCGACGTTGCCGGCGATCACGTCCATCATCGCCTCGGCCCCGCCCTTGTAGGGCACGTGGGTGATCTTGAGGTTGGCCAGCGCCGCGAACAGTTCGGCCGACAGGTGTACCAGACCACCGATGCCCGAGGAGCCAAAATTGAGACTGCCCGGGCGCGCTTTGGCCAGGGCGATCAGGTCGGCCACCGATTTCACCGGCAGGCCAGGCCTGACCACGAGGATGTAGGGTTGCACCGCGAGATGGATCAGCGGATCGAAATCCTTGTTCAGGTCGTAGGCCTGCTTCTGGCCCTGCAGGGTGACGTTGACCGAATGGCTGGCCGTCAGCAGGCACAGGCTATACCCGTCGGCAGGAGACTTGGCGACGGCGTTGGCACCGATGGTGCCGTTGGCGCCAGCGCGGTTTTCCACCACCACGGTCTGCCCGAGCGCGCTGCCCAGTTTCTGTGCCACGGCACGGCCGACGATGTCGGTGCCGCCGCCAGGCACGAAGGGGATCATCAATTTGAGCGGGCGCGTCGGGAAGCCCGATTGGCCAAACACGGTGGGTGCTGCCGCCAGCGAAGCTAGCGCCAGGCTCCATTGATTGAAGGTGCGACGATCGATGTCCATCCGGTTTCCTTGTTCGGTTCGATTTGTGCAAAGGCCTTGCACAATGCGGGCATTATGGCCCGGTCTGCATGCGCGCCGGCGAAGGCGGCGCGCGCTGATGTTGACCCTCGACACAGTGTAGGAGCATCACTACCGTGAAGAAATGGGCGCGCGCCAGAAATGAGTCTAGATAGTGGGAATGCGGGCGCTCATTCGCGTTGCGGATCAGGCTGGCTGGCGCCACGGAAACAGAGTGGCCAGCTGTTTAGCCGACGCATGGCCTGTGGCTACGGCGGCGAGTTGCTGGGCTGCCGCCGGTGCAGTATTGCCGCGCCAGACAATGTGCAGATCGGGTCGCAGCAGCAACAGATCCACGCCATAGATGTGACGGGCGGGCGCATCCGCAAAATGCTGCACCTCGAACGGCGCACCCGTGGCGCGCATGGCGGCTTCGAGCTCGCTGGTGTCCGGTGGTGTGTTGCCCAGCTTGAGCAGGGTATAACCCGGGCCAAGGCGGTCGAGCAGGGCGTCGCCGTTGTCGAGCCAGACGTGCGGCAGGCGCGCGCCCGGCCAGGTGGTCGGGACGTAGGTGCGGTTGTCCGGGTCCGGCGCATCCCCCTGCTCATGCCAGATCAGGGGCGTGTCGATATAGCGGTAGCCCAGTTCGATGCCGAGGATCTCGTTGGTCTTGCGCTGTTCGACGTCGGCGATGCGCGCCACTTCAGCACGGTTGGCGGCACCCTCGGGGGTGTCGTCAGCGATGTGCGGTGTCCATGCGCCGCGCCAGCCGACGCGGCCCTCGGCGGCATTGGTGGACGCGGCGACGTTGCGCAAACCGATCTGGCGTCGTTCGCTCAGGTAGGACGGCAACAGCGCTGGCCCGCCCCAGCCTTGTACCGCGCCGGCCAGCTTCCAGCCCAGGTCGATGACATCACCGACTGCCGTGTTCATGCCCAGACCCCCCGTTGGAATCACCAGGTGTGCGGCATCGCCAGCGATGAACACCCGGCCGTGGCCATACGAATCGGCGCACAGCAGGTGATGGCTCCAGTCACCGGTGTAGAGGGTTTCCACCTCAATCGGGAAACCGACGGCGCGCTTGAACTTGGCCTCGAGGTCGTCGTTCTCGACCATCATGGTGTTCATGCGGAAATGGCGTGTCGAATCCTGGACCGTGATGGACGTGAATTCGGCGTCGGCGATGACGTGGTAATGGCGGCCCTTGCCAATCGGAATGCGCTCAAACAGATCGTCGCAGCGAAACAGCGCCGCGCGCATGCGGCGGATCGCGCCCCGGCCCTCAAGCTTGATGCCGAGTGCCTTGCGCACGCTGCTGGTGCCGCCGTCCGCGCCGACCATGTAGTCGGCTTCGATGGTTTCGGTGCTGCCGTCGGGCGCTTGCACCACAGCGCGCACACCCTGGGCATCCTGTTCGAAGCTGAGCATTTCGTGGCCAAAACGCAGCGTGACGTTCGGGGTCTGTTCGGCCACTGAACGCAGCAGCGGGTCGAGCGTGTATTGCGAGATCAGCTGGTAGGGTTCGAGCGGTCGCGTGCCATCGTTGTGCGCGGCGATGTCTTCCTTCAAGACCTTGACCGAACCGTAGGGCAGATGCAGAACCGGGGGCCGGTTCATGTCAATGACGATGAACACGTCCATCGGACAGTCGGCCGGGAACCCGGCAGCGCGGATGCGCTCGGCAATGCCCAGGCGCCGGAAGATTTCCATGGTGCGCGCGTTGGCGCGTTCCAGCTTCGGATGGATGCCGTGCTTTTCCAGTTTTTCGATCAGGACGCACTGCACGCCGCGCTGACCGAGATCAATCGCCAGGGTCAGACCTGCCGGTCCGCCGCCGACGATCAGGACTTGAGTTTTCATGGGAGGAGCTTTCGTTGCGGTTCTGGTTATTCTGGCTGGATGCCGGCCGTTTTGATCACCTTGGCCCAGATGGCGCTGTCGCGCCGCGTCATGGTTCCAAGCTCATCGGGGCCTAGCGGAGCGACCACCAGACCATCCTTGAGCAGAGACTCGCGCATGCCCGGTTCGTTGAGAATGGCAAGGATGTCACGGCTCAGGCTGTTGACGATTTCACGCGGCGTATTTTTCGGTGCGAACACGGCTGCCCAGCTATTGTAGGCGACGTTCTCGATACCCGATTCGCGCATGGTCGGCACGTCCGGTGTCCATGGCGTGCGCGTTTCGCCCAGGGTGGCCAGCACGCGCAGCTTGCCGGATTTGATCAGCGGCAACACGCCGAGCAGGGGAAAAAAGCCAATGTCCACCTGGCCGCCGGCCAGATCGGTGACCGCGCCCGCGCTTTGTTTGTAAGGGATGTGGACGATGTTGACGCCGCTCGCCTGACGGAACATTTCGGTCACCAGATGGTGCGCCGTGCCCACGCCAGGCGTGGCGTAGTTGAGTTTGCCAGGGTTGTTGCGCGCCAGCGTAACCAGTTCGGCCATGTTGCTGGCCTGCACGCTCGGGCCGACGATGGCCGCCATGACGCTGGTGGCGATCAGTGCCACGGGTGCGAAATCGTTGAACGGATCCCAGGTCATCGCTTTGGTCAGGTGCGGCAGGATGGTCATGCTGCTCGGCGATACCAGCAGGGTCGTGCCATCGGCCGTGGCGCGCGCTGCTGCGGCAAAGCCGATGTTGCCGCTTGCGCCGGTGCGGTTGTCGACGACCACCGGCCGGCCGAGGCGTTGTGACAGCTTGGGTCCGAGTTGGCGCGCGGCAATGTCGGCGCCGGTGCCCGATGAGACCGGCACAATCAGGGTGATCGGTTTACCCGGCCCGGCGAGCGGATTGGTCTGGGCCACGGCCGCCAGCGTGATGAACAGCGTGGCAATACCTGTCAGTACGACGCGATAGTCGTGCATGAATGCTCCTCCGGTCCGGGCTGCGGGCGTTCAGGGTCGTCCGCGCAGACGCGTTGTTGATGGTTTTGGGTCAGACGAATCGTGAAACTGACGGCGAATTTTTGTGCTGCGCAATCTTAATGCCATTCATCCGCGATTGCCAACCTGCCAACCTGCAAACCTGATTTGCGCTGGCCCTCAGTGAGGCCTGAAGATCAGCGCTCGGTCAGCGCTGACCCGGCGTGGCTTCAGTCTGCCTTGATGCCGGTGGCCTTGATGACCGCGGCCCAGCGCTCGTAGTCGTTAACCAGTACGCGGCGCATTTCTTCGGGCGTGCCGCCGACGGCTTCCTGGCCGGCCTTGTTGATCACCTCGAGAACCTGTTTGTCTTTCAGGGCGCGGTTGATATCGGCATTGAGTTTGTTGATGACTGCGACCGGCGTACCGGCCGGCGCAAACAGGCCAAACCAGACCACCGACTCAAAACCCGGCAGACCGGCCGAGGCAATGGTCGGCAGGTTGAGCACCTCGTCGCGCGTCGTGCCGCTCACGCCCAAGAGGCGGATACGGCCGCTGGCCGCCGAGCCGGCCAGCGTCGAGGCCGGGCTGAACATCACCTGCACCTGATTGCCGATCAGCGCCGGCAGGGTTTCACCACCGCCCTTGAAGGGCACGTGCACGATGTCGACCTTGGCCATGAACTTGAGCAGTTCCATGGCCATGTGGTTGGTGGCGCCATTGCCTGATGAAGCGTAGTTGAGCTTGCCCGGGTTGGCGCGCGCATAGTCAATCAGTTCCTTGACCGAATGAACCGGCAGGCTGGGGTTGACCGCAAGCACGTTGGGCGCGCGAAACAGCATGGTCACGGGCGCCAGATCCTTCAGGGCATTGAAGGGCATGGTGCGGTACAGGCTCGGATTGATCGCCAGACTGCTGGTCCCCATCAGTACCGTGTAGCCGTCAGGAGACGCCTTGGCGACGGCATCGCTGCCGATATTGCTCGCCGCACCCGGCTTGTAATCGATCACCAGCGCCTGGCCGGTGAGCTCCTGGTACTTCACCGCCACGGCCATCGCCGCCGCACTGCTTGATCCGCCCGGGGCGTAGGGCGCCACCATGCGCACCGGTTTGGACGGGTAGGTCTGGGCCAGACTGCTGCCGGCCATCAACAGGCCGAGGGCCATACCGAGCATCTTGTTCATTGTCTCTCCTCTTGGGTGCAACCGGGTTGATGTCATACCACTTGCCGCTCCTTGAGTGACTTGATGGCCTCATCGGAGAGCCCCAGTATGTCACGCAAGATGTGGGTATTGCCTTCCGCCATCAACGGTGCCGGTTTGCGCACGGGCGCGCGCCGGCCGTTGATGCGCCAGGGCGCGGCGATGACATCTTCGCGCCCGGTCACCGGATGTTCCGTGGCGATCTGGGTTTCCAGATCCGCAAAGGTGGCGGCATTCGGCGAGTCGATCACGTTGATCACTTCCGCGCCGTGGCCACCGAGTTGTTCGATATCAACGATCAGGCTGGCGGCCGAGCGCTCACGGCACCAGGCGGCCAGATCCTCGCGGTCGCCGTGCGCCGGCACCGACACGCCAACGTATTTGCCGTCCGCGGTTTCAAACACACCGTGGATCAAGCCATCGTCGCGTTCCGGCGGGCCACCCGCCATCAGGGTCATGACGGCCTCGAGTTGCGAGACGATCAGGTTGAAGCCCTTGCCGGTTTCATGCGATTCGATCATTGCCGCCATCGAGCCGAGCAGGCCAAACAGTGCGGCGTTCGGGTCACTGACGTTGAAGGTTGGCGAGCCGACAAATTCGCCATTCACCTTGAGGGGCTCTTCAGCGCCGGCCAGCGCCGACGTCACCAGACCATAAGAGCGCATGTCGGACAGGCGCGAGTTTGGACCGAAGGCGCTCAGCGACAGCATTACCAGCGCCGGGTTGACGGCCTTGAGCGCTTCATAACCCACGCCGAGCCGGTCGAGTGTGCCGTAGGACCAGTTTTCGATCACCAGGTCGCTCTTGGCGGCCAGTTGCTTGACCAGGTCTACGCCATCCGCTTCCTTGAGGTTGACCGAGAAGCCCAGCTTGTTGCGGTTCAGGCTGTGAAACGAGGGCGACATCTCACGGTAGATTTCCGCCGGGATCTTGCCGCGCAGCAGTTCAATGCCGCGCGTGCGATAGACATCGTAGCGGTCGTACCATTCGATCTTGATCACTTCGGCGCCCAGGTCGGCGAGAAACTGGCCGAGAAACGGGCCGGCCCATACCCAGCAGAATTCGAGCACACGCAGGCCCTGCAGGGGAAAGTAGGGGCCGGGCAGGCGGTAATTATTTTCTGGTTTCATCGCGCTGGTCCTTTATTGATCGGCGAGGATTTCGAAGGGCAGCGTCGGCAGGCCGGCGTCGTCGAAGAAGGAATCGCGCACCAGTTTTTCGTCCGGGATTTCAGCCTTGCTGTAGATCGGTGCGAAGGTCGCGCCAAACTTCAGCGCCAGGCCGAGCAGGTCCTTGCGTGTGTATTTTTGCAACTCTTGTTCGAACAGCGCTTCTACGGGCGCGGCATTGAGGGCCACCTTGAAGGGATTGCGGTATTCCTCGATGGCCCAGGCCGGATCGCCGAGCGCCTTGAGCATCAGGGCCCAGTCCGGCCGGGAACGGCCGATGACGGCAACATAACCGTCCTGGCATTTGAAAAAGCCCTGCGGAAAAATGCCGCCGTGTTCCGGCGAGAGGCGACCGTTGCGCCGCCAGCTGGTCGGGATTTGTTTATGGTTGCCGAAATTCTGGTCGGCAAAACCGCGCAGTATTTCCGCTGCCGAGACGTCGAAAACGCGGTCCGCCTGCTGGATGCCAGGCAGGGTGATGCGCTCGACGTAATACGACAGCGCTGCCGAAGCGCCCAGCGTGCCACACCATTTTTCCGGCACATGGGCCGACAGGTACAGCGGCGCGTGGCCGGGCAGGCCGATGACCCACGACACCCCCGAGACGGCCGAAGCCTGTACGCCCGAGCCGGCCTTGCCGACGTGAAAATCCCACAGGCGCACGGCCAGCGGCGTCTTCTGCCGGACTGCGGCGCTGTCCGCAGCCGCCTTGAGCGCGCCGGCCATCAGCACCGGCATGTCGACGTCAAAATCGCCGGGCGTCAGCTCGGTGATGTTGGCGCCCATGCGTGCCAGCAGCCAGCGCGCGTAGTCCATAGCCGCGTTCTCACCGGCGAAACCGAGACGGATGTTGGGACCAAGGTTGAACTGGCGCGTCGCACCGGTTTGGGCAGTGTTTTGTTCCATGCTGGAGTCCATAGAAAATTCCGGTTTCAGGGCAGGGGCGGGCTGCGCCGCGGCAGCGCCACGGTGGCGCGGCCGTGCACGGTAATTTCGCCGCGCTGGTTGGTGCCGGTGGTGGCGATGTCGACCAGGCCGCTGGCGTCGCTGCCCACGCGTTTGCTGGTAACGCGGCCGGTGAACCAGGTGGTGTCGCCGAGCATGTTGGCTTCGAGCAGGCGGCTCTCGAGCGTCAGCAGACGACCGGCATCACCGATCCAGTTGACGATCAGGCTGGCGCTCTGACTGATGCGGTCGATGCCGTAATCGTGCGCCGCCGGAAAGCCAAGCTGGCGCGCGCTTTCATCGTCGATCAGGCCGGCCATGTAGCTCTCAAAGGCGCCAGTGCGCGGATGGATGAAGCCCTGTTCCCGGCCTTCGGCGACGGCGCGCGTGAACGCGGCCATGCCGGGGATGGGTCGGGTCGCGCCGACGAAGAGCACGATTTCTTCCGACGACAGCGGGCCGCGCACGATGGCCGGCAACTCGCTGCCGGAGGTGACGTCTTCCCAGTACAGGGGCTCGGCACCGCGGACGCGTTCGGCGTCGTAAGCGCGTTCGATGTCGTCGAGCTGTTCGTGGCTGTAACGCCAGCGTTTCCAGTCCTTGTATTTGCCGGCGGCGCGCGCTGCAGCGGGCGTGACGCGCACGATGGTGGACGTGGCCGTGGCGACTTCAGTGCTGCGCGCATCGAGATAGGTCACCGTAATGGTCTGGAACAGGCTGGCACCGCCAAAGCGGGTTTGCTTTTCGCGCTCATCGTCGAGTCGCGCGACGGTGAAGATTTTTTCACCGGCCAGCACCGGGCGCACAAAGCGCCAGCGTGTGCCGGCAATCACCGGGCAGGTATCGATCGGCCCGGCGGCGATGACGGTGTCCTGCACGCTGTAGAGCCAGCAGGGATGGGCCGAAAAGCCAACACCGCCGGTCGGTGAGCGGTAGGATTCGATGACGTGGCGCGGGTTGCGATCGCCAATGCTGCGCGCGAAAAAACGCATCGCGATCGAGCTCGCTTCTCGGTTGTGGACCGTGTGCGGCAGCAGGCCGGCTTGGAATGGGGCAGTGGTGCTCATGATCATTGATTCCCGTGGCCAGGCAGGCCCACCGTACGCGACACACATTCGATGTCGGCGAAACCGGTGACGGTTTCTTCGCCGTGCTGATTTTTGCCGACCAGCTTGCAGGTGATCATGGCGCGGCCATCTACGACCTTGCGCGCGATCACCTGACCCGAGAACGTCGTGACATCGCCAACGATGGTGGGTTTGCGCAGCGTGCCCTCGAGCATGTGCAGGAAGGCGTCGTCGCCCATCCAGTCGGTGACAAAACGGCACAGCCAGCCGAGGCGCTGATAACCGACATCGTAGATGCCCGGCATGCCGACTTCCTCGGCCATGTACTGTTCCCAATGGCCGCGGTGCGGGTGTTCGGTGGCGCCGGTTTCCGGGTTGATGTAGCTGTCGGCGGGATGGCGCCGATAGTGGTCAAGCATGTAGCCAAAGCCACCGTTTTCCTGACCACCGACGATGCCGTAGACAATCGCGCCGCGGGTCAGGGCAATGTCGCTCAGGCGCAGCGGTCCGTAGAGCATCTCGGGCATGGCGGTGCCGGGCTCGAGATCGTCCCAATAGCGGATTTCGGCGCCGCGCAGCTGTTCATGCTGGCGCAAGATCCGTTCGGTGAAACCGTCGAGTTCATCACGCGTCCATTGCACTTCGCGTTTGGCATAGTTGAGCCCGCCGCCCGAGGAGCGGCGCCGCGGGATGCGCATGCAGTAGACGTCGGTTTCGACGACCAGCTCACCGCGCTGGTTGAAGCACTGTGTCTTGCCGGTCTGCATGATCATGTTGGACGCGTTGCGGCCGTGCTTGAGTTCGGCGCCGACCAGCCGGCCGCGCTGCGCAATCATGTCGCCCGCCCCGAACGGGCGGTGAAAACGCCAGCGCGTGCCGCCGTAAATCCATTGCACGCCGCGCAGGCCCGGCGCGATGATGGCCGTGCCGATCATGCACGGCGGCGCCAGTGGCCGGCCCCAGCGGCTGCTGACGCCGTGCACCGGGTCCAGATAGAGCGGGTTTTCGCTGTCGATGTAGTTGCAGTAGTCACGCACGTTGTCGGCGGTGATCTCGATGGTCGTGCGCGCGCCGCGATGCTCGACGCCGATCAGGCTGCGCGCCTCATCGAGGCTGCTGTCGGCATCGATGCCGGTGCGCAAGCCGGTTTGTTGGAGCGCCGAGCCGGTGGTCGGGCTATCTGCTGCGCTGTCAGGTTGTGCACTCACGCTGGAGTCCTCTGTGATGTCGCTGTCGGGGGAAGTCTCTGTGGTTCTGGCCGCAATCGCGGTCTGTGGCTTGCATTATGTGGAGACTGCCCCGGGCTGAATACCCGCTGGAAGCCCGGAAGTATTACAATGTGAGAACGGCGCGTGACGGCTGCATGTCAGAGCAACGCACGCACGGCACCAGACATCATCCGGGGAAACAACATGGCCGAGCGCCGCGGCACCCAAACCATAGAACGCACGTTTCGCATCATTCGCGAGGTCGCCGCACGTTCTCATTTTGGCGCCCGTCTGACCGATGTGGCGCTGCGTTGCGGACTCGACAAGAGCACGACGCAGCGCGTGCTGGCGGCTCTGGTGCGCGAGCGCGTGCTCGAACAGCGTGCCTCGGATCGCCGCTATCTGCCGGGTCCTTTGCTGTTTGAGTTTGGCCTGACCGTGCCGATCTACCGTGTCCTGCAGGATGCTGCCCGTGTGCCCATGGAGCGCGCCGCGCGCCGTTGCCGCGGCGCGAGTTTTGTGTATCTGCGCAGCGATGCCGAAGCGGTCTGTCTGGCGCGTGTCGATCATGTGGCCGTCAAGGGTGCGTGGGCGCAGCCCGGAACACGGCGCTGGCTGGCATCGCTGGCCGCCGGACTGGCGATCGTGGTTGAACTGCCGGCCGCCGAGGCCGACGTTCTGATCAATGATTACCTCGGCATGCTCGAGCAGGCTGGTGACCCGATGACCGCTGAGCGCAGCGTCGTGGTCCAGCAGTCGCGCCGCCTTGGCTTTGGCATCAACAATGGCAAGGTTGCGCACGGGCTTGCGTCGGTGGCTGTTGCCATTCATGATCCGTCGGGTGCGCCATTTGCGTCGCTATCGACCGTCAGTGATGTCGGCCCGTATACCAACGCCGATTTGCAGGATGTGCTCGTGGCCTTGCGCGCCGATGCGCTGGCCATTGAACACGCGCTGGCGCGCCGGATGGAAAATGACCGCGGTTCGCCCGATGGTCTGGCGCCGGTGTCCATGGAATGATGGAATGATGGAATGATGGACAACCCTACCTGCGGCCTGAAAGGATGAACCGATTGAAAACCACCTGTTCCGATGCGACGTCCGAGCTTGACCACGCGCCGGCCCCGGTCAGCTTCTGGCAGGCTTTCGGGTTCTGGCTCAAGCTGGGCTTCATCAGCTTTGGCGGACCCGCAGGACAGATCGCCATCATGCATCAGGAACTGGTGGAGCGGCGCCGCTGGATTTCCGAGCGCCGCTTTCTGCACGCCCTCAACTACTGCATGGTATTGCCCGGCCCCGAGGCGCAGCAGCTGGCCACCTACATTGGCTGGCTGATGCACAGGACGCGCGGTGGCGTCGTGGCCGGCGTATTGTTTGTGCTGCCCTCGCTGTTCATTCTGATCATTCTGTCCTGGGCGTATATCGCCTATGGTGACCTGCCCATTGTGGCCGGTCTGTTTTTTGGCATCAAGCCGGCGGTCACGGCCATCGTGGTGCAGGCGGCCCACCGCATCGGTTCACGCGCGTTCAAGAACAACTGGTTGTGGGGCATCGCCGCCGCTGCCTTCGTGGCAATCTTCGCGCTCGATGTGCCGTTCCCGGCCATCGTGCTGATGGCGGCGCTGATCGGTCATTTTGGGGGCCGCTACGCGCCGCAAACATTCGCGACCGGCGGCGGCCACGGACAGGCGGGCAAGCATTTCGGCGTGGCTCTGATCGACGACCACACACCAACACCCCCACACGCCGTGTTTCGCTGGAGCCGCCTCGTGCGGGTGGCGCTGGCCGGTGCGGTGCTGTGGGCCGTGCCGATGGCCCTGCTGGTCACGCTCTATGGCTGGGATCACACGCTCACGCAGATGGGCTGGTTTTTCACCAAGGCTGCCCTGCTCACCTTTGGCGGCGCGTATGCCGTGCTGCCCTATGTCTACCAGGGCGCGGTTGGCCATTACGGCTGGCTCACGCCGACCCAGATGATCGATGGCCTGGCGCTCGGCGAAACCACGCCCGGCCCGCTCATCATGGTGGTGGCTTTTGTGGCGTTCGTGGGCGCCTACGTCAAGGCAGTGTTCGGACCGGACAGTCTGTTTCTGGCCGGCGCCGTGGCCGCCACGCTGGTGACCTGGTTTACCTTCCTGCCGTCGTTTTTGTTCATCCTTGCCGGCGGGCCGCTGGTCGAATCGACGCATGGTGATCTGAAATTCACCGCGCCGCTGACCGCCATTACCGCCGCGGTGGTCGGCGTGATCCTCAACCTGGCCGTCTTTTTTGCCTGGCACGTGTTCTGGCCGCAAGGCTTCCAGGGCCATTTCGACTGGGCCTC
>CANJOT010000046.1 GCA_947475815.1 Burkholderiales bacterium
CCGGGACCATCGACAAGGCGACCATGCGCGAATTTGACGAATCGTGCCTCACTGCGCCGTCGGCGATCCCTCCTAAAGAGATCAAGCGAATCCGCGAGGGGGCACATGTCAGTCAACCTGTATTTGCGCGCTACCTGAACACCAGCGAGTCCACGGTACAGAAGTGGGAGGCCGGCACCAAGCAGCCCAGCGGGATGGCGCTCAAACTGCTTGCCGTGGTCGAAAAGCACGGGCTCAAAGTGCTGGCTTGAGATCGATGCCATTTGCTACCAATAGGTAGCGATAGATACTGAACGATCGCAGGACGAGAAAAACGTTGCTAGCGATAGGTACCGATAGATACCGACCGATCCTGAAGGCACACTTCAAGATACGGACACGCGAGACGGCATCCGCAAGCCGGGTGCGTGGGTGCTGCGACAGGCGCGGAAGCTTGTTCGCCTACTTAGCTAGCCATTGATGTGATTTGTGCCAGCCGTATTGCCGTGCCCACCACCAGACCGGGCCTGGCGCCGATGCATCAGGGAGCACACGCACCTCAAAAGCGACCCGAAAGGGCTTGAAATCTGCGCCGGGCCGGGGGGTTCCTGCGACTTCGGCACGATACACGCCGGCCTGATCAAACACATGGGCGATCGTTGCGGCGCTCGTCGCATCGGTCGGCAGCGCGCGCGTGAAGACCGGCTTGCCATCCAGAAAGAGCACTAGCTGGCAATCACAGCGGTCTAGCGGAAAGCCAGCATGATGACCCTGAAACTCAAGCATGAAGGTCGAGCTCTGACCCACCATGGGCTCGTCACCCGGATCGACGTGCAGCCGCACACCGACCGTGCCATCACTCTGCAGAACGTGGGCTGCACCCGGAGCAGGCCAGCCGAGTGTCAGACTGAAAACCAGGCCGAACACGGCGCGCCACGCAGGCTGACAACAGCGTTGACGATGGACTTGGTGCTTCGAGCGGAAGTGCCTGATGTCAGTCATGCTTTTTCTTTCTGTAGCGCAGCGACCGCAGGAGTTCAAGCAACAGCAGGATGGACAGCATGACGGTGGCGATCAGGGTGAGCAGATTCCACCTGAAAAAATGCGAACCGACGAGCGCCATGTGCAGCAGCACCAGCGCCGCCGCCAGATAGACCAGCCGGTGCAGCCGGTACCAGCGCTTGCCGAGCAAGCTTTGCGCCCGACTGTTGGAGGTCAAGGCGAGGGTACCGAGGATGAGCAGCGCTACGCAGCTCAGCAGCAGGTCCGTCCAGGCCAGGCTGCCGAGAAACCCCAGACCGTGCCAGCCACCGAGCAGATCGATGAACCCGTCTGGGCATGCAGGCAGGCGAAGGCAAAGGCACTCACACCGACGGCACGCCGCGCCGCGAACGAGCGCTGGCGCCCCGGCAATGCCGGCAGCGCCCGATGCAATGGCGAGATCAGCAGGGCGCAGTAGAGTGCCAGCGCCGCGAGGTAGCCAAACCACTCGGTCAGCCGCAAGGCACGCACCGCGTCTGAGGGTTCGGTCAGGTTCTGGTAGCCGTAACAGGCCAGCGCGATGGCCAGCGCGAGCAGATAGACCACCAGTCTCGTGAAAATGATCGTGCGCCGCTCCCGATCCGTGTCCTGTCCTGCCGGAGCGTGCGGCAGCACCGTCATCATCGACCATCCGGTTCAGTCATGAAGCCGATCCGGCCCAGGCCGAGTCTGGCTGCGGCCGACAGCACCTGCGCCACGCGCCGGTAGGCGAGGTCTCCATCGGCGCGCAGATGCAGTTCCGGTTGCGGCTCGCGCTTTGCCGCTGCACTCATGCGTGCCCGCAGTGCTGCATCGTCGAGGCGTTCACCGTTCCACCAGGTTGCGCCCTGCCGGTCGATGGCAAGCTGAATGTTGTCGTGTTGGATCATGTTCGGGCTCGAGCTGGCCTTGGGTAAATCGAGCTTGATCGCGTGCGTGAGCAGCGGCGCGGTAATGATGAAAATCACCAGCAGCACCAGCATGACGTCGATCAGCGGGATCATGTTGATCTCTGCCATCGGCTTGGCTGTGCGGTCCTGATCAAATCCTCCGAAGGCCATGTCAGTGCTCCTGCGGGTTGAGCGCCGTGCCTGTGGTCAGCAGGGCGAACAGATCGTGCGCAAAGGCATCGAGCTTTGCACTGAGCAGGCGGTTGCGCCGGACCAGAGCGTTGTAGGCGAGTACCGCCGGAATCGCCACGACCAGACCGAGCGCGGTCATGATGAGTGCTTCGCCAACCGGTCCGGCCACTTTGTCGAGCGTGCCCTGTCCGGTCATGCCGATGTTGACCAGTGCGTGATACACGCCCCACACCGTACCGAACAAACCGACAAACGGGGCGGTCGAACCGACCGATGCAAGCAGGCTCATGCCTGATTCCAGACGCAGGTTCTGCTCATCAATGGCGTTGCGCATGGCGCGGGTGAGGAATTCACCGGCGCTGCCGGCTTCATCGAGCCGGTTTGTGGCATGGGTGGCGTGATGCCTGGCCGCGCGCAGTGCCTGCTCGGTCAGGGCAGCAAAAGGGTCCTGCGGTGCGACCTTGCCCAGCGCCGCGGCAGCGGCATCGAGCGAGGGCGCCGCCCAAAACGCTTTGAGAAAGCGCGCCGCACTCCGCTGCTCGGTGAGCCGACTGAAGAGCTTGCTGAGGATCATCGTCCAGGTGGCCATGGACATCAGCACGAGTACCGCAAGGGCGCAACGTCCCACGGCATCACTCTGCGCGAGAAAGCTTGCCAGGCCGATCGTATTTGTTGTGTCTATCACTTCAAGCTCCAAGAGAAAACGTAATGGGTACCAGGACCCAGGCAGCAACAGGCTTTTCGCCCTGCCGTGCCGGCACAAAACGCCAGCCTTGCACTGCTTCGCTGGCCGCCTGATCAAGGCGTTCGTGGCTGCTCGATTCGCGGATTTCGATGCGCTCGGCGCTGCCGCCCGCGCTCACGAACACGCGCAGCAGCACGCGTCCCTGCTCGCGCCGGCGCCTGGACATGGGTGGGTAAGCCGGTGGCGGATTCTGCAAATACGCTGCATCAAAAACCGGTGGCACGATCGTAGGCGGCACGCTCGGGGTCAGCGCCGCTGGTGCCCCCAATGAGGCTCGGGGTGCCGCTGCGACAAGCACCGAAGGCGGCTCCGCTTTGGGTTCAGGCGCGCTCCACGAGGGCCAGTGCGCGGTGGGCACAGCTGTCAGGATCGACGGGGGTTCGGTGCGCTGTGACAACGGAAGCGGCGCGGGGATGCGCTCAAGCGGCCGTGGCTTGGGCGGCTCGATCCTGGCTGGGGGAGGGAGGAGCACGCTGGCCATGATCGGTACGCTTTCTGCCAGAGACTGGCGCACCGCATTGGACTGCAGCAGCACGCCTATGGCGACTGCATGCAGGGCAAGGGCGATGGCAACCGGAAGTGCGCGTCGGCCGGGTTTCATGGCTGGCGATCTCAGAAGTGGTGTTTGAGTTCAGCCATCAGGGTCCGTTGCGGGAAGGGATGGAACAGGAAGTATTTGTGGTTGTTGACGTTATCGATGCCCACCGAAGCGCGGGTCTTCTGGTCAAACAGATAGTTCACACGCACATCCGCAACGAAGAACTTGTCGAATCCCTGGTAGGTGTGCGGGTTGATGTCGGTATTGTCGAGCGTCGCCCAGACCCGGTCGCTATAGCGCGCCGCCAGCGTGGCCGACAGACGTGCATCATAACGATAGCTGGCCACGGCGGTAAGCTTGAGGCGTGGAATGTTCGGGGTGCGTCGGCCGGCGACGTCGGTCAGCACCCCAGCGGCATTGCGAAATGCCGGGTCGGAGCGGATCACTGAATCGACCCGGGTGGCGCTGCCGGAAAGGTCCAGACCGCGCAGCAGCACATCGCTTTTTTCGGCCACCACCTCAAGCCCGCGTGCGCGGATGCGGTCGATATTCTGAGTCGAAGAGCCGATGGCATTCGTGCCGGGAATGGTGGAGTTCTGCGAAATCAGCGCATCGGCGAGATTTTCCTGAAAGAGTGAAACGCGCACGCGACCCTTGTTGAGCGCACGTTCGAGCGCCAGTTCACCCGAGTAAGCACGTTCAGGCCGCAGGTTGGGATTGGGCGTGTGCACGACTCCGGCCACGGTGACCGCCTGGTAGAGTTCGCTGACCGTCGGAAAGCGATAAGCGCTGCCGTATGAGGCGCTCACACGCCAGTCATCGGTGGGCTCCCAGGCGAGCGCAGCCTTGGGTGAAAATTTCGACGATGTGATGGTCGGCTGCGCGACATTGGAAGCCGGTGCGGCAGAAAAATTGAGTCCGTCAAAGCCGCGCCAGGACTCCTGACGGCCACCGAGCGTGAGTTTGAATTCCTTGTTGATGCGCCAGGCGTCCTGCAGCCAGACCGCATCGGTGCTGGTCTTGCCGAGTGAGCGCGCGTTGACGGCGCCATCCGGTGCGCTGATCCAGTCCGTTGTGGCGTAGGTGGCATTGACCAGCTTGTTGCGATCAGAATGCAGGCCAAAGCTCAGTTGGTGGGCACCATCCCTACCCTGCGGTCGCCAGATGCCCTTCAGATCAAGCGTTGACCAGCCTGTGCCGCTGAGCGAAACCCGGGTACCCGCGCCACCCGCCTCGGCGGCCGGCAGGGCAGTGCCCGGCACCCGCATGGAATCGACACCAAAACGCATGCTGCTGACGATGGCTTCCCAGTCCAATTTGCCCTGGGTAGCCGATTTGAGCGCCAGGCTCTGCGCGGTGTGCTCCTGATCGATGCGGTAGGCGCCGCTGGAGCTGGAAAAAGAACTGGCACCAATGTTGGTGAAGTTGTAGCCGCCGATGTTCAGGCTGGCACCCGCATACACCTTGTTGCCGGCTGCATCACGCAGGGTGGTGTCGGCCGTCGATTTGGCCTTGTTCTGGAAATAAGCCAGCGCGTAGCTCAGGCGCCATTGTGGTGTGAGTTCATAGGCCAGCCTGGCCTTGAAGTTGTCCTGCGTCTTGGCTTCCAGTCCGCCTGCACCGATCACGGCGATCGGCTGACCGAGCCGGTTGGTGTCCATGTAGGCGCCGCTCACCGGTGTGCCGACACCGCTTGGCGTTGCCGGGCGTGTTGCGGTGATGATGTTGATCGGTTGTGTATGGGCATCGAGATGATTGCCGCTAAACCACCAGGAAAGATCGCCCGAGCGGCTGCCGAGAAGGGCGCTCAGTTGCGAGGAGGGGTAGCTGTCTCTGGTGCCGTACAGCTGATAACTTTGCAGGGCAGTCTGGACTTTTGCCGAGGCTTCAAACTTTTGCGGCATACGCGTGATGATGTCGACCACGGCACCCATGGAGTTGCCGGGATAGGCGGCCGAGAACGGCCCGTACATCACATCGATGCGTTCAATTTCTTCCGGCGTAACCAGACCCCACCGCGGCGAGGCACTGCCGTTGTTGTTGCCGATCAACGCCGAGAGCAACACGCCATCGGCATAGATGAGGCTGCGGGCACTCTGGCCCAGGCCCGAGGTGCGGGTGGCGAGCGGGGCGTACTGATCGCCAAAATTTCGCTTGCGCACGATCAGGCCCGGCAAGTATTTGAGTGCATCCTCGGTGTTGACCACATTGATGCTTGCGGCGATCTTGTCCGCGCTGACGCTTTCGGTGGTGACGGGCAGCTGGTATCGGTCAGCGATGGAGGGAACTTCCGTGACGACGATGGCGGGCAGGGTCGCTTCCCCGACCTGCGCGCGCGCCGGGCAGGATGCCGCCAGAGCGGCGAGCGCTGCAGTCAGGACGAGCTGGTAACGGACTGCATGGATCTGATGGGTCGTGACGACGGGCTTGCGTGGAGACGGCATGGCTGCTTCCTGGTTGAGTACGATCGATGAGACGCACTTTCGCGCCATGGCGAAAGCGTGTTCTCTTGACGGTCTTCAGGAAGTGCGGGGTGGTCCGCGTGGCTGCGCAGCAGCCAGGATGTCGCTGCGCAGGCGCGCAGCGGGAACGAACTCTGCCAGGCCAGACGGCCCGGACTGGGGCAGAAAGAACGGCGAGGGTGTGGCGGGTGGCGCCAGCAGGCGATCTGCGCCCAAGGCGCACAGCGGGCAGTGTTCCTGCAGGTGTTTGCTGTCTGAATCACCGGACGGTGCGACCGGATCGCCGGCAACCAGTTGCATGCCCGTCGCGGTACAGATCTCCGTGAACGATGGAGCTCCCGCAGGCCGTGCACTGGCAAGCAGCGGCCAGAGCGCATTGAGCGCCATGACCGCAATTGCCAGCCAGCAGACAAGACGGGAGGAGGAGTGTTTTGGGTACATACTCGCAAAAGTGTAACTTGGGAATGGGTCAGGCGCAAACCGGAGCCTTTTCCAACGGCATATGCGTCTGAAGGCGGCACTGTGTTTCCAACGGCATATGCGTCTGAGTTGGTGATTTTGGGTCGATTATTCAGAATCCTCAGCGGCAATGGCACATGCGCGCGGTTCGATTGCATCGGTAATCGTAATTCAGAATTTAATTCCATAAAAATTGACATCGCGAATCATTTTCATTAGTCTCGTGGGTTGTGTAACAAGTCATGGCATGTGCTCAGGCAGTCGCTCGTGCGGTGGCAACATGGCGCAAGCAGAAGAGCACAAAAAAAAACTGCAATAGAAGATCGCAAACACGGCACTCGGAGACCAGCATGCTTGAAGAATTCACCACGGACCTGACACGGGTTGGCCCCGGCTCGGTAATGGGCGAATTGATGCGGCAGTACTGGATTCCCGCGCTCATGTCCACCGAACTTGAGGCCGACGCCGCACCGCGGCGCATCAAGCTGCTCGGTGAGAAGCTGATCGCCTTTCGTGACAGCAGCGGCCGGGTCGGGGTGATGGACCATCGCTGCCCGCACCGCAACGCCAGCCTGTTTCTTGGCCGCAATGAACACGACGGACTGCGCTGCATCTATCACGGCTGGAAATTCGATGTCACCGGCGCCTGTGTCGACATTCCGAGTGTGCCGGCCGAGCAGGACTTCAAGAGCCGGGTCAGGGCACGTGCCTACCGGGTGGAAGAGCGCAACGGCCTGATCTGGGTCTATATGGGTACGCGCGAAACACCGCCGGAACTGCCCCTGCTCGAGTCGGCCATGGCGCCGGGTTCGCAGCTTGAGATCAGCATGATCCAGCGCGACTGCAATTTCATGCAGAGTCTTGAGGGCGACATTGACACCTCGCATTTCGGTTTTCTGCATGTCGGCCATCTGGATCCCGACAATGTGCCGGCCGGTCATCCGCTCGACAACACGGTCAACGAACGTGCGCCGCATTATCACGTGCGTGAAACCGAGTGGGGCACATCTTACGGCGCCTATCGCGCCGGGCCGGACAACCAGACCTACTGGCGCATCGCCAACTTCCTGTTCCCGTTCTGGACGCAAAACCCGCAGGGCGAATTTGCGCGCAATGTACACGCCCGCGCCTGGGTGCCACTCGACGACGAGCACACCATGATGGTCTACCTGCGCTGGAAGACCGATTTGCCCAATCTGCGCCAGTTCCCGCTCAAGGATGGCAGCTTCCTCGGCGGCGCCCTGAAAAAAACCGAATACCTGCCGGCCACCACCGACTGGCTGGGACGCTGGCGGCCGACGGGTAATGAAGCGAATGACTGGGGCATCGATCGCGAGGCGCAGGCCAGCAACCAGATCTATTCGGGGATCGACAACATCCACATGCAGGATCAGGCCGTCACAGAAAGCATGGGGCCGATCACCGATCACAGCCTTGAACACCTGGGTCCGAGTGATCAGATGATCGCGCGCAGCCGCCGCCGCCTGCTGTTTGCGGCACGCGCGCTGCGCGACGACGGCACGGTACCGCCGGGCGTCGACAATCCAGAAGTGTATTTTGCCGCGCGCAGTGGTTATTTCCTGTCAGCCTCGACCGCCGCGTGGGACGAGATTTATGCAATCCAGCTCAAGGCTGCTGGTCGACCGGCCTTGCTGACCAAGAACGATCAATAACGCAGCACAAGACTGCGCCACGACGGTCCGAAAGAGACCGTCAAGAGGAGACATGAATGAATTTGGCAACTCGCCCTGTCTGGTGGCGCGCGTTTCAGTGCGCTGCTGCTGCCGTTCTGCTCATCACCACGCCGCTGGCGGCATGGGCACAGGACAATTTTCCGTCCAAGCCGATCCGCATCATCGTGCCCTTTGGCCCGGGCGGATCGCCCGACGTGCTCTCGCGCATGATCGGCAAAGAACTGCAGATACGCACCGGTCAGCCGGTGATTGTGGAGAACCGGCCGGGTGCCAACAGCATCATCGGCACCGCGGCGGTGGCCAATGCGCCAGCGGATGGTTACACCATACTCTACGGTACCAACTCGGGCATCTCCTCAGCGCGCTCGCTGGTCAAGAATCTGCCGTATGACCCGGTCAAAAGCCTGTCCGGCGTGATCATTCTGCAGGAGGGGTATTTCGTGCTGGTCGGCAAGCCCGGTGAGGTGCCGAATTTTCCGCAGTTCATCGATCGCATCAAGAAGGATCCCAACGGCACCCAGATCGGCGGTGCCAGTGTCACCATTCTGGTGACCAACAAGCTCATGGCCAACGCCGGCAAGCTCGAACACACCTACGTGCCCTACAAGGAAAATTCGCGTCTTCTGCTGGATGTCATGGGGGGCCAGATCGCCGCTGGCTTCAGTCCCGTGGGTGCGGCCCTGCCGTTCATCGCTCAGGGCAAGCTGGCGGCGCTGGCCGTGACCGGCCCGGAACGCCTGAGCAGCCTGCCGAACGTGCCGACCATTGCCGAAACCCTGCCGGGTGTCTCGCTGGCGCTCTGGACCGGCTATTTCGTGCCGGCCAAGACGCCCCGGCCGATCGTGGATTACCTTTACAAACAACTCGCCGAGATTCTGCGCATGCCGGAAATGGTGAAGTGGAATTCGGATGCCGGCCGTGCCCTGTACATGCCGCCGCGCGAAGTCGATGAGTTTGTCGTCAAGGATGAAGTGCGTTGGCAGGCCGTGTTCCGCTCGGCGGGCATACAGCCGGAGTAAATGATGGCTGCTGTCTTGCAAGCCCAGGCCGGCGCGCTGGCCCGGCGCACATCGAAAGTCACCAGCGCCGCTGAGGCTGTGGCGCACATCCGCGACGGCAGCACGGTGGTCGTGGCGGGCATATCGGGCTCCGGCCATCCCGAAACATTGAGCCGCGCCTGTGAAGAGCGTTTCCTCGCCACCGGCCACCCGTGCCGCCTGACGCTCATGCATGCGGCCGGCAACGGCGACCGGGCCAAACGTGGCCTGAACCATTTCGGTTACGCAGGCATGACCGAGGCCGTCATCGGCGCCCACTGGCGCACTGCCACGCGTCTGACCGCGCTGATCGAAGGCAATCAGGTGGCCGCGTGGAATCTGCCGCAGGGCGTGCTCTCACAACTGTTCTGGGCGGCAGCCTCCGGCACGCCGGGGGTCATCAGCCGCGTCGGCCTGCATACCTATGTTGATCCGCGCCATGATGCCGCCTGCATGAACGATGCGGCGCGCGCGCTGCATGCCGCAGGTCAGGGGCGGGTGGAGGCCATCACCATCCGCGGCGAAGAGCTGCTTTACTACCCGGGCGTCAAGATCGACTGCGCATTGATTCGCGCTACCAGTGCCGATGCTGACGGCAATCTGAGTTTTGAGCATGAGACCTGTCAGCACGACGCGCTGGCCATGGCCGCTGCCGCGCACAACTCGGGTGGCATCGTCATCGTTCAGGTGAAATCCATGGTCGAGCATCATGCCGATGCCCATGCCGTGCGAGTGCCTGGCATCTACGTTGACTACATCGTCTGCATCGGTGATCAGGCCGAGCACGCCATGACCTTCGGTGAACACTTCAATCCTTCTTACCTCGGGACCTGGCGCGAGCACCATCGACACGCGGTGGCGGCGCACAAGGCGGAAAGCCCGCCCGGCGCGCGCGAAATCATCCAGCGCCGCGCGATGCTTGAAATCCTGCGGTGCAAGGCGCGTGTGGTCAATCTTGGCGTCGGCATCCCTGCCGGGCTGGCGCGCCAGTCGAGCACCCTGCTGGCCGATGTGATGTTCAGTGTCGAATCGGGCACCCTTGGGGGCTCGCCGGTGGAAGGGCTGTCTTTCGGCGCGACCATCCATCCGGTCGCCAGTTTTGATTCGAGCTCGACGTTTGCCTTTTATGATGGCGGCGGACTCGACATCGCCTGTCTGGGCGTGGGGGAATTCGACGGTGAAGGCAACGTCAACGTCAGCCGCTTTGGTGAAGGCGGCGACGTTATCCTGGCGGGTTCCGGTGGCTTCATCAACATCACGCAGGGCACGCGCCGTCTGCTGTTTCTCGGCACCTTCCGCGCTGGCGGCCTGAAGGTATCGGTGAGCGAGGATGGCCGGCTGTGCATCGACCAGGAGGGCCGCATGGCCAAACTGGTGAGTAAGGTAAGTCACCTGTCTTTTAATGGCCCCTATGCCGAACGCTGCGGCAGCGCCGTCATGTTCGTGACCGAACGGGCCGTATTCGAGTTGCGCCATGGTCGTCTGGTGCTGGTGGAGATTGCGCCCGGCATCGATTTGCAGCGTGATATTCTCGATGGCATGGAGGGCAGCATCGAGGTCGCCGCAGACCTGCAGCACATGCCGGCGGAGATTTTTCAGGCGGGTCCTTTTGTACCTGTTTTACCGGTTTTGCCGGGTGCGGCCAGTGCCGCAGAACGTGGAGAAGCAGCAACATGAAGCAATATCAAAACGACGCCATGGGTCCAGGGGCCCGGGCATGAAAGCCGTCATCTGCACGGCCTGGGGTGAGCCCGAACAATTGCAGGTCCAGGAGATCGACAACCCGCTTGCCGGCGCGGGTGAGCTGATCGTTCAGGTCAAGGCCGCCGCGGCGAATTTTCCGGATCTGCTGGTGGTGCGCAATCAGTATCAGGCGCAGCCGGTGCTGCCTTACACGCCGGGCCGGGAACTGGCCGGTGTGGTCATTGGGCGCGGTGCAGGGGTAGAAGGTTTTGCCATCGGCACACGGGTGTTTGCCTCGCAGGAAACCGGAGCCTTTGCCGAGCAGGCGCGCGTGCACACCAGCCGCGCCATCGTGCTGCCTGACAACATCGATTTTGATGCGGCCGCTGCCCTGACCGTGACCTATGGCACTTCCTACCACGCGCTGCTGGACCGCGCGCAACTGCGTGCCGGTGAGACGGTGCTGGTTCTGGGCGCCGCAGGGGGCGTCGGGCTGGCTGCGGTGGATATTGCCAAAGCTGTTGGGGCGCGTGTCATCGCAGCGGTGTCGTCGCGCGAGAAGGCCGAAGTGTGCCGTGCCTACGGCGCCGACGCGACCGTCATTTATACCGAAGAAGACCTGCGCGCTGCCGTCAAGAGTTTCACGGACGGGCGCGGGGTCGATGTGGTGTACGACCCGGTCGGCGGCAAATTTTCCGAACCTGCTTTTCGCAGCATCGCCTGGCGCGGCCGTTATCTGGTGGTCGGTTTCGCCGACGGCGAAGTGGCGAGCCTGCGCCTGAATCTGCCCTTGCTCAAGGGTGCTTCGCTGGTGGGCGTGTTCTGGGGCGAGTACAGCCGGCGCGAACCGGCGGCGTTCCAGGCCGACATGCAGGTCATGATGGGCTGGCTGCAAAGCGGCCGCCTGCGTCCGCACATCGCCCAGCGCTACTCGCTGGCAGAAGCCGGTCAGGCCCTGCGTGCACTGGCCAATCGCACGGCCATCGGCAAGCTGGTGGTGTGCCCTGACCTAGGCTGAGCCGGCAAGCATCAGCACACGGTCCATCTGGCCCGCCGGTCCCATGCCGGCATAGCCCTCCACCCGGTCCAGATCGATGACCACGGCTGCGCCCAGCATGGCAAAGTCGTGGTCACGTTCAGCCTGCGGCGCGGCCTCGTAGATCCTGCGGCGTTCGGCCTCGCCATCAAGCACGCGCGCGCGACCTTCGAACTGGTAGGTGGCGCGGCTGTCTTCATTGCGATACATCAGGGCAACGCGCGGTCGCTGCGCAATCGCGCCGATCAGCCCGCCCTGTGCATTGCGCACCCACATGGCCAGCTGGCTTGGGCTATGGACATGAACCGATCCGCGAAACGACAGCCGGGGCTGTTCATCCACACCGGTAAACGCCAGCAGCATGGGATGGCGCGTGGCCAGTGCCTCATTGATCAGCGTGGTGATCGCCGCGCTCAGTCTGAGCGGGCTGGCCGGCGCAGGCAGGGGCGCACCGAACTGCTGCTGGATTTCAATGATCCGGCCCGCGCTGAACGCAAGGGTCAAGATCAGGCTGCGGTCGCGACTGTCCGGTGAGGGCTGGCCGCACAACTGCACGCCGGTGACTCCGCTCCGCGGGGCGCTCCAGTGCAGGCGCTGCACCAGTGCCAGTGTCGCTTCCTTCTGCAACGCTGCGATTACCGCAGCCCGGCCGGTCACACGCTCTGACAGCCGTGCATAACGCACCTCAGGATGCAGCAGGGTCGCAAACAGGTCGGCGCTGGCCGCATGCGGACTTTGCAGGAGACCGAGCAGGGCTGCGGCGCTGCCGATTTCATTCTTGTTCATGCACGTCTTTCCGGTTCAGGGCGGCGCACCGGCGGCGTTGGCCAGTGCGTCCTGCCGATCAAAAAAATCATCCAGAAAGTCGCACTGTGCGGCACGCCAGAACTGCCCGGCGCGCAGTACATCACCAAATTCGAGATGGTTGTCGCGCGCCGGGTCGTAACGCTCCCAGGGCGCCTGGCCGCTTGTGGCGAAGCCGGCCCAGGCGCGCATCATTGCCGCTGAAACCTCTTGGTCCCGTGCATCGAACAGAGCCGGTCGTCCGGGGCGGGCTGCGGCCAGATTGCCAAACACATGGCCGACTTCATCACCATGATGCGGTCCATCCAGCTGCTGCGGGCGGCGTCGTGTAAACAGGTAGCGCCAGACCGGCTGGCCAGTGCGCGCCATCGAACGTGCCAACAGCCGCACGCCATAATTGAATTGGCAGTCGGCGAACATCTCGGCCACGCGCACACGTGCCTGGTCGTCCGCGCTGACGGGATAGGCTGCCATGGCCCGCTCGGGCATCGGTGCAAAATTGCTGCGCAGGATGTGCAGATAATCCTCGCGCGTGCTGATCGGCCAGCTCGCCGTGAGCAGACTGCCTTCATCGGCATTGCTGCCCACCAGCATGGGCATTGCGTGCAGGCGGCCGGCCTGGAATGCCGGTCGTTCATCTTCGGTGATCAGTACCTGGTCACGGATTGGACGCAGCACCCGCGCCGTAGTCAGGCCGCGCACCTTGGGCACCAGCAGGCTGGTGCGCTCCAGCAATTCCTGTGTGCCCAGGCCGCGCAGCACGGTGATGTCCTCTCCCAGTGCCCGCCCGGCCTGTTCGGCCTGGGCGAGGCTCGCCAGTGGCCGGCCCGCGCCGGGACTGTGCAGGATGCACTGCTGGAACAAAGCGTGCGCCTGACGCACCGCCAGCAACAGCGAAATCGATGCCGATCCGGCGGACACGCCAAATACCGTAACGCGCTGCGGGTCGCCACCAAAAGCGGCGATATTGTTCTGTACCCAGCGCAGGGCGGCGATCTGATCCATCAGACCGTAGTTGCCGGAAATGCCTTGCGGGCTTTCCTGGCTCAGACCGGGATGCGCCAGATAACCAAACAGACCGACGCGATAATTGCAGCTCACCACCATTAAGCCCAGGCGTGCCAGCGCCATGCCGTCACATCGCGGATCGGCGCCACTGCCCGCCGTGAACCCGCCGCCATGGATCCAGACCATCACTGGCAGTGCGCGTGCGCCGGCTTCGTTGCGTGGCGCCCAGACATTGAGATACAGGCAGTCTTCGTCCATCGCCGTGGCATTCGATGTGCGGGCGCCGTTCTGCGGACAATCGGGGCCAAACGCGCTTGCCGGCCGGATGCCGGACCAGGGTGCGACCGGTTCGGGAGGACGCCAGCGGCGCGGTCCAGTTGGCGCGGCCGCATAGGGAATGCCTTTGAAGACGCGGATGTTTTCATCCTCCATGGATCCGGCCACGACGCCGCTGCTCAGGGAGATCTGCAGGCTCTGGTCTGGGGTGCTCATGAGACCTCAGCGCCGCGCAAAGCCGGAGCCAAGTTCGGCGGCGATAATCTGGCGGCGCACCTCCTCGGCGAGTTCAAGCAGTTTCACGCCGGTGCGCGCCATCAGGGCTGCGGTCTGGATCTGTTTGGGGCCTTGCGAATTGAACGCCATAATCTTGCGACGTTCACCATACACAAAGGGCACGGCAACGCTGTTGATGTTCGGATTCAGGGTGCCCGAGGCGATGCAGAAACCACGCCCTTCGACCTGTGCGGCAGCCTTCTCAAGTTCATCACACAGCGCTTGCGCTTCGTCGGGGTAGTGATCGCGCACCTGCGCCTGCACGGCGAGCTGTTCCTCGTGGGGCAGGGCGGCGTAACAGGCGCGGCCAATGCCGCTGCGCACCAGCGGCACGCGAAACCCAACACGGTGGCGGCGCGATGGATTGGGCTCGCCGATTTCATATTCAAGGTAAATGACGCTCAGTCCCTCCATGATGCCAAAGCCGATGTTGCTGCGCGTTGCGTTGGCCAGTGTGTGCATCAGCGGCCGCGCGATCGGTGGCACGACATGGCCCACCAGATAGGGATAGGCGAGCGCAACCACGCCGGGTGCGAGTTCGTATTTGCCGGCTTCCGGCCGGTAGCTCAGGTAACCGAGCTGGGCCAGCGTAAAGGTCAGACGCGAGATGGTGGCCTTGGGCACGCGCGTGCGTTCGGCCAGTTCGGCATTGCCGAGCAACTGGTCCTGCCGGTCGAAGGCGCGCAGCACGGCCAGGCCGCGGGCGAGGATGTTGTTGAAGCGCGCATCCTCGTCTTCGGTCTGGACGCTCAGTTCTTGGTACGGATTTGGCGAGGCCGCGAGGCGTTGCGCGCGGATCGGGCGTCCCACTCAATACTCCTTGGCAAAATAGGGCTGCATTACTTCCAGACCGCAAAGCATAGCCCGGTCCCGGTGCCGGCAGGGGTGCGATAGCCCGGAATGTAGTCCATGCTCTGCAGGTCCAGATGCGCGCTCGCGCCAGCCATGCAGAGCCAGTTGCGGATTTCCGAATTGCCGCCATTGAGCTGTTTGACCGCCAGGCCTTCGAGGGCGCTGCGGTCCTTGTCGCGCAGCGCCTGCATGACCCGGCCATCGAGGTCTTCATCGATGGTGAAATGGCTCAGGCCACCCGAGGCAATCACGCCGACACGCGCATCGCCAGGATAATCGGCCACGGCCTGAGCGATCACCTCGCCCACACGGTAACAGCGCGCCGGCGTCGGCTGGTTGGGCGGGTAGTAGGTATTGAGGAACACGGGCACAACCGGCAGCGGTGCGCGCTTGAGCAAACACGTGTGCACAAATCCGAAGGCATGACCTTCACCGAGTCCGTCGGGCAGGTGATCTGCGCAGGCGATGTCGAATTCACGCTCGATGAGCCGCTTGATCAGATGCAGGGACAGCGCCGCATCGACCGGATAGTCGCGCGGTGCGTCGGCCTCGTAATAGCGCGCCGAAGCACGCCAGGCCCACTCGGGTCCGGCGCGCCGCGGCAGCGGCACGTTGCGGATGGAGTCGCCATGGTAGAGCAGGACGCTGGGCTGGTTGTCGGTGCCAAACAATTCCTTCTGATCGTCGCCGACGATGATGAGGGTGTCGATCTGCGCCTCACACAGCACCGCACTGATGTGTTCAACATGCTTCATGGCGGCGGCATGCCGGGCGGCAATCCTCTCGGGCGTGATCTGCGCGGCCATCGCTGGCCCGGCGCGCCGTGCCAGTTCTTCATAGGTCACGGGATTGCCCTGTTGATCGAGATGCGGTCTCGGCTGGTCGCGTTCGATGAAGCGCAGCCAGTCGGATGCGGGTGCGTTGAGCATGGGGGTATGCGATGTGCCGATGCCGAGGACGATTTTCGCCATGGAACTCTTTCAGGATAAGAACGCCGGCTAGCGCGCTCGGGGGCGATTTGCCGGCAGTTGCCGGGTTGTGAGAAGGCCACTGTCTGCGATGTAATTTTATGGAATTGTATTCCGAATACACAGAGCCGTTTCAAGCGTGGCGCGCAGCGCTTGAAATTGTCAGTTTCAAGCCCACCTACAGAATGAAGCTCCAACCGGTAACTCTAAGGATCTCGCCATGCACCTCGTCTGTCCCGCCTGCGCTACTACCAACCGTATTGCCGACGAGCGTCTGGGCGATGAGCCGGTCTGTGGGCGCTGTGGGGTGGCCCTGATGGCGGCCGCACCCGTCAATCTGGGCGATGAGGTCGTGGCGCGCTTTATCGCGCATACCGAACTGCCTGTTGTGGTCGATTTCTGGGCCGAGTGGTGCGGCCCGTGCAAATCCATGGCGCCCAATTTTGCTGCGGCTGCGCGACAGATGCCGCGCGTTCGCTTCGCCAAGATCGACAGCGATGCGGCGCCGCAGGCCAGCGCGCGTTATCAGATTCGCAGCATTCCTACCCTCATTCTGTTTCGGGGCGGTAACGAGGTGGCACGACTGTCCGGTGCCATCCCGGCCAGCCAGTTGATAGCCTGGATCGAGCAGCATCTCTGAAGCCTGAGGTGGCCGGCGCGCTGCCGGCCGCCCTGACACTGCTCAGAACTTGTAACCGACGCGGATCACATAATCGGTCGGGTTGATTTTCAAGCGACCGCTGGTGGTGGTGCCAGTCCCGGCTCCCGCGCCCTGGAAGGTGGCGGTGGTTTTGACCGGGATGTAAGTAATCGAGCCGTTGATGCTCCAGCGCTCATTGATGTTGTAGGAAATGCCGGCGTTGTAGACCGGCGCCCACGACGAACTCAGGCTCGCGCCCGATCCGGCCAGATTGCTGACCAGTGGATCGCCCGTATTCGCCTTGACCGAACTGAAACTGGCGTGTGTGACACCGAGCCCCAGATAAGGCCGCACCTGCGAGGCGGCCGTGCCGAAGAAATATTTGCCGATTGCTGTCGGTGTCAGCGCTTTGGCCGACGCCGCGCCAGGGTGCGAGCCGGACACCAGTTGCACGTCGACCGTCAGCTTGGGCGGCACGCCGATGGTGACTTCGCTACCCAGATGATCGGAAAACATGTGCAGCCAGCCCAGCGACACGGTGGTGGCTGAAGCAATGCTGGCCGTCGCACCGGCAGTGGTTGCATTGAAGGGCACGGCAGCGGGCCCAGTGGAGGTGAGGGGGCCCAGTGAGGCGTGCGGATTGATCGACGCCAGACCACCACTGATAATGTTGTCGCCGGCTTTCTGGGCCATGGCACTGCTTGAAACAAACAGGGCGGTACAGGTCAGAACGGCTTTGAACAAGGTGTTCATGTTGTCTCCAATTCTCGAGAATTGTGCATCCAACAAAAAGACCCCAGCCAGAACATGAACTCCCTCAGGCGCGTTCGCGGGGTCTGATGTTCGATCGCGCGCTGCCACACTTCCACACTGTGCGAACGATTCTCCGCTCGCCGCATAGCCTTGTCCAGCGACATTCAATACCGCGCTGCAGCATGCGCCTCGCGCCGGCCGACGATGCCCCGACCGATGTGCGTCAAATGGTAGGCACCACCTTGATGGGTGCGCCACACGGCCGCTATCCTCATCCGCAGCCCCTGCCATCAACTCCCTTCGGCGGTAATATTGGCGGCGCGGATGACCGCGCCGTAGGTTTCGAAGTCTTCGCGGATCTGTTTGCCAAAGGTGGCCGCATCCTGCGCTGTCACTTCAACACCATACCCACTCATCTTCTCCGCAAAGTCGGGCATCAGGGCAATCGCCATGAGGGTCGTCGACAGCCTGTTGATGATTTCGCGCGGCGTATCCGCCGGCACCATCACGCCCAGCCAGGAATTGCCACCTTTAAAATTCGCTACGCCTGCCTCGTAGATGGTGGGCACCGCAGGCAGATTGCGAAAGCGCCTTGGCCCCATCGCGGCGAGCGCCTTGACCTGGCCTGAATTAACCCGCTCTACCGGGGTGGAATCAAACAGGAAATCGACCCGCCCCCCGATCAGATCGACCAATGCCTGGCTGGCTCCCTTGTAGGGCACATGAATGATGTCGGCCTGTCCTGTGGCAGCCTTGAACAGTTCACCCATGATGTGCGTAATGCCGCCCTGGCCCGAAGACGCATAGAAGGTCTTGCCCGGATTGCGCTTGGCATAAGCGAGCAGATCGGCGACGCTTGAAATCGGTGAATTCCGGTTCACCACCAGGGCGGTATAACCGGTGACCATATTGGCCACGGGCGCGAAATCCCTGAGCGGATCGTAGCCGATCTTATTGATATGCGGTGCGATGGCCAGCACACCCAGCGTGGCGTGCAGCAGGGTATAACCATCTGCGGGTGCCTTGGCGACCTGAGCCGTACCGATGATGCCGCCAGCGCCGGGCCGGTTTTCCACCACCACAGGCTGTTTGAGGGCTTCGGACAGCTTTGCCGCAATGGCCCGCGCCGTCGTATCGGTCACTCCTCCCGGCGGGTAGGGGACGATATAGGTGATCGGCCTGACCGGATAAGCAGACTGCGCCGGCGCAGCGCCTGACAGCGTGAGGGTGAGCGGTATTGAAGCAAGTACGCTGGCCAGTAACGTCCCGATCGAATTCAGGATCTTGTGCATCGTTGCATCTCCCTCGGTGGTTGGTCTTGCCTAGTTCTTGTTGATGGCTCCGTCATTCAATTGGCGCTGATGCTTGCTGGCTTGTTGTGTCCGTGGTCTGATAAAACTGGCTGGCACAGCGGTCTTGTACCGTCGCCTTACGTCCCGGCTGGCAGTTCTACTGTCGCGCTTCCCGGACAGACATCCTCGCCGCGCTGGTTTTCGCCGCGCAGCACGAGATCGACCAGATGCTGACCGCGCTCGTTGACATATTTTTTCACAACCTCGCCTTGCAGGGTGAGCAGATCACCCATGATGACAAAACGGCGCAATTCGACCCGCAGGCGGATCAGGACGGCATCGTCACCCATCCAGTCGGTGACCAGATTGCCCATCCAGGCGATGCGCTGACCGGCATCGTCATACGCGGCCGGAACGCCGACACGTTGCGCCCATGCGTCGTCCCAATGCACACGAATTGGAAAGTCCAGCGTATTGGTGTCGCCATCGCGCACAGCAGCCCGCGGGTGGCGCCGGAAGTAGTCCCAGGCGACCCCCGAGGCCTGGATGAATTCAGAGCCCG
>CANJOT010000047.1 GCA_947475815.1 Burkholderiales bacterium
GATCCGATCCATGCCATGCGCGCGGTGCGCGAATTCGAGGCCGCGGGAGTGGCCATGATCCACATCGAAGACCAAGTCTACCCCAAGCGCGCGTCCTACCATCGCGGGCTCGAGCATGTGGTCGACATGGACACCTTTCTGCGTCAGATGGACTATGCGTTGCAGGCGCGGCGGGATGCCGATTTCATGATCTTCGCGCGAACTGACGCCGGCAATGCCGAGGGCGGCTCCTGGAAGGAAGCCGCGCGACGCGTGCGCGCCCTCAAGGCCATGGGCGTTGATGGCGTCATGCCGATGACGCGCAATCGGGACAGCATTGAACAGTTCCGTCAGGAATATCCCGACGACGATCTGCCAATGTTGACGACCACCTATTTCAACGGTCTGCCTCCGGCCGAGTTGCGCCGCCTCGGTTTTCAGCTGGTCTGTTATCCGCTGGCCACCATCATCGCTTCGGTCACGGCCGTCATGCAGTTGTATCGCGGCGTGCTGAACACGGGCATCGCCAGCATGGACCCCGAGCAGGCGCGCGTGAGCCGTGAAGAGATTGAGGCGGCCATCGGCCTGCCGGAGTTTTATGAAATTGAAAAGCTGACCGTCGAAGCCATGCATGCCGACTACACCGGCAAGACGAATGCCGGGTATGAAGGAAGCTGAACCGGATTTGGGCGCACGGCTGGATGTCGGGCAGCATCAGCTGCTTGCGACTGTGCCTGAAGGCCAGACTGGCGGATAATGCCACCCGGGAATTCAGACCCAAACAATACGCAACGCTGCAATCGTGGAGAGTACAGCATGACCGAAGTCCAGACCGTCACCGAGACCGAAGCGCTGGTCGTCACCAGTCTCAAGGAAGGCGTCTTGTGCGTCACCCTGAACCGACCCGAGCGCCTCAATGCGCTGACCGCGCCGATGGAGCGCCTCTACATTGAAACCATGCTGGCCGCTGCCGACAATCCGGAGGTACGGGTCATCGTGGTGACCGGCGCTGGTCGTGCGTTCTGCGCGGGTGCCGATCTGGGCCTGCTGGGCGACATGTCGGCGGGCGCCGTGCGTCCGACCAAGCTGAGGCGTCATCTTTTTACCACCACCATTGCCAAACCGATCATTGCGGCCATCAATGGGCCTTGTATCGGTGTTGGTTTTGCGATGGCGATGATGTGTGACATGCGTTTTGCCGCGCTCGGTACCAAGTTCGGCCCGGGCATGGCGCCGCTGGGCTTGCCGGCTGAATATGGCACCGACTGGCTGTTGCCGCGGGTGCTGGGCCTGTCACGTGCTTTTGAGGTGATGAGCAGTGGCAAGCTGTATGACGGTCAGGCCTGTCTGCGCCTGGGGCTGGTCAATGAGGTGTTGCCGGATGCGGAGCTGTTGCCGTATGTGCTGGCCTTGGCGACGCAGATGGCGGCGACCTGTTCACCGCGCGCGCTGGCGATGATCAAGACGCAGTTGTATGGCAGTTTCGACATCACTTTGGCCGATGCCGATCGCCGTGGTGAGACGATGGTTTCGCCTAGTTTGCAGGCGGCGGATTTTCTAGAGGCTGCGGCGGCGCGGAAGGAGAAGCGGGCGCCGGTGTTTCCGCCCTTGGGGGTGAGGGAGGAGTGGTGGGGGGGAGGTTCGTAGAGGTTTGCTCAGGGGTTGCCTCGACAGGCGGATTTTTCTTTGGTTTGTTTTTGCTTCTGAGTTTGTATTGACCTTGGCGTCGGGTCTCGCCCCGACAGGCGAGTTACTTCTTTTTGCTTCGCCAAAAAGAAGTAACCCAGAAAAAGGCGACCCCGGAGGCCGCACCCCGAACGCAAAGCGTTCGGGGTCCCCGGGTCTGCCACGCCCGCCGCGGCGGCGAATAAACTCGCCCTGCGGGCTCAAACATATTCGCCTTAAAAGCCCCGCGTCGGACGCGTCAGCCCCGGTGCGTCCTACGGGGCCCCAACGTCAACAGCCCATCGGCCTAAGTAGATTTTTGCGCGCTCCCTGCGGGTGGCTTGCCTTGGTAGGGCATAGAACTGGCATGGACTGGCATGGTTAAGCGCAATGACGACCGCCGGTCGTCGAGCACCGCCGCGCGGACTCAGAGCCCGCACGGATGTAACGGCGTCCGCTGGGCGTGGAGGTCCCTCCCGCTGTTGGGGCCCCGTTGGCCGCACCGGGTATTTCGGGGCTGCTGGGGAGTTTTTGAGGCGAAAACTGTTTGAGCCCGCAGGGCGAGTTTTTTCGCCGCCCCAGCAGATCCGAAATGCCCGGGCACCCCGAACGTTTTTTGTTCGGGGTGCGGCCTCCGGGGTCGCCTTTTTCTGGGTTACTTCTTTTTGGCGAAGCAAAAAGAAGTAACTCGCCTGTCGGGGCGAGACCCGACGCCCAAAGCATCAACAAACTCAGAAATAAAATAAAACCAAAGACCAAAAGCCAAAAGCCAAAAGTGCCCGTCGGTGCAAGCCCCGACCCTAAAACCTATTGATCCCCGCTTTGCGCCCCATACCGCACATCGTGCAAGCGCGTCAGCGTCCCCCGCCACCCCGTCGCCACAACAGCCACAAACGTGGTGACAATCGTCGCGGTCGAGAAACTCAAGTCCATCGCAAACCAGGCAAATACGGTGGCAAACAGCGCCAGAGCAAAGGCGAACTGGTATTGCGCGAATTCCCGCTCAATGAGTTGTGGCGCTTCAAGCTTCCGCCCGCTGACGTTTTTCATCAGTTCGAAATTGTGGTGCGTGCGAATTTCGAAGGCAGACCAGAGCAGAAACATACCGGCCAGCACAAGGGCGGCCTGGAGCGCATAAATCAGCGCGGGTGGGATGGACATGGGTAGAAGCGCAATCCGGATAGGGGAACCGGCAAAATCATAACATCGGGACTGCGTCAGCGGTAAAACATCCCCAGGCCGGCACCAATGTGTAAAATTTTCAACAAGTTCTATTAAATCTTCGCGTTCAGAGACGTCATTTTAATTTGGAATTTTAGGTTAGGTTTTCTAAATTAAATAAGAGATTTCCTATGCTGAAGTTTGGGGTATTTGAGTATGTCCTAGCGGCCTCACCCGGTCAATGTCGGCGAACACCAGCGCCTGGATGCGTTGCGCGTACACCATGCTGACGTGGCCCAGACCGCCCACTGCGATGTTGGTGGCGCCTTCGAGACGGGCGCTCAACTGTGGTGCGACGACGTTGTCATGATGGCTGTAGATGCAGGTCATCAGGGCACGCCGCTGCGGCGTTTCGCTGGCACCAAGCGCCGTTGTCCAGCTGCTGCGGTGGCGCATCTGCTGGCCGTTTTCGCCCTGCGCGAAGCTCGCCAGTGCGGTGCCGGCATGCGGTGTGCCGAGGGTGATCAGATGGGCGACGCGGGTATCTCCGTGGGCGCGCATCCAGGCCCGTGCGGCCAGACCGCCCATGCTGTGGCCGATCAGCACGGCTTGTGACGCCCCGCTCGCGGCCAGCAGGGCGCTGAGCGCTTCCTCAATCTGGCTGGCATAGGCGTCGATACTGCCAAGCAGGGGTTCGAGATCGAGCGAGGCACAGCGGTGGCCGCGTGCGCTGGCCGCCCGGATCATGGGTTGCCAGATGGCCCGGTTGCAGAAATATCCATGGATGAACAGCAGCGGAATCGGGTGCAGGGGTGCCACGGGTTCGGGGATGGCCCGCTCGGACAGGAAGGGTTGTGCCCAGGCAAACGTGCGGACCGCAGCATCAAACTCGGCGTCGAGCATGCGTGTGCTCTGCCAGAGGGTGATGCGATGTTGTGGCGGGACGGGGCTACGTGCGAACCAGGCCAGCAAGAACTGTGAGCAGACAAATAGCGGGTGCAACAAGGCCACGCCCATGAATACCGTGGCCACAGTCATCCAGGCGGGCAGATGGGCGCTGGCCAGTTCGGCGAGCCACCACGACAGCCCGCAGGCCAGCAGGAATTGCAGGGCGAGCAGGGCGCGCAGGAATCGGGCGGTCATGGTCTGGTCCGATGGCGCAGTCAGCTTGCGGTCAGCCGTGTCCGGGCCAGACGGTCGTGCAGGAACTGGCGGTCGGCGTCAAAGCGCATGGTGACGCCGGGCAGCAGCAGGGCAAGGAGGGTCAGCCCGAGTGCCGGCCAGCCGTGCAGTTGCAGAACTTCCGCCAGGGCGAGGGCGGGCAGCAGGAACATCCAGCAGAGCAGATAACGCAGGATGGCATGGCCGAGGCGCAGGCGGCCACCATCCTTCGCGGTGACACGGATGCGCCAGGTTTTCATGGCCAGGGTCTGGCCACCATGCATCCAGAACCAGACGAAATAGAGGCCCAGCATCAGGAACAGCACAAACTGGCGCACGTGGCGCAGGTTTTCCGGGTTGCGGCTCTGGGTCAGGGTGTCGAACAGATAGCCGGCGATGAACACCACGGCAAACAGCAGCAGTCCTTCATAGACCATGCACAGCACGCGGCGTTTGAAGGTGGGGGCAGGCGGCAGGGAACTTGGGGGCATGGGCAATCAGTCGGGGTGTGCGCAGGCTAAACCGTGGAAGCCGCGCATGGCACACCAGTTTACCGCGACTGCTGCTCTGCGGGAATCGGCCGGGGAAGATTCAGGATTTGGCCGGCGTATTGTCGGCCGAAACCGGTGCGGCATCCTCAGGCACCGATGTGGCCGGGGCCGGTTGGACCGGAACGGCGCCAGCCGATGGGGCTGGCGGTTTGGGCATGCCAAGTGCCACGCCCTGACGAATCTGGGCGTTATTGGGGGTGGGTTGTGGGGGTAACTGCTTGGACGGTGGTTTGACCGGCGTGAGGCTCTTGGTCGATTTGCTTTCTGCCTCGAGCTGGCGCTTCTTTTCTTCGGGGAGATTCTGATATTTCTCGAGCAACTCGGCGCGCTTTTCCGGCGGCAGGGTTTGTACGCGGGCATAGGTGTCGCGCGCGACCCGGCGCTGTTCCGGCGTGAGCCGGGTCCATTCACGCATGCGTTCCTGGCTGCGCTGTTGTTCCTCGGGTTTCATGCCGGGGTAACGGTTGGCCACTTCCAGCCACTTGAGCTTGCGTTGCCGTTCGAGCGTTTCCCAGTCGGCCGAGAGCGGTGCGAGGGCCTGTTTCTGGGTGGCGCTCAATTCGTTCCAGAACGTTTTGGCGGGCTGGGCGAGGGCGGGTTTGGGCGGGGCGACCGCCGCCTTGGTGGTCGGGACCGCCGGCGTCTGCGCCAGTCCGGGATGGATCCAGCTGGCCAGAGCGAGCAGCAGCGCCGCTGCGCCGCAACGGCCGGCGTGACCATTGCGGCCAGCGCCAGACGTAACGGCAATGGCGCGCAGGGACGACATCACCAACTTACTGCGCCCGCAATGCGGTGCGTTGCAGATAAGCGTTGAAGCCATGGTCGGCATACGCACTGATGGGCAGGGTATCGATCAGCACGCCGCTATCGATTTCGGCCAGATCGTTGATGCGGTTGTCCTGTTCGGCTTTGTACAGGCCAACCACGGTAGTGCCGACCAGCAGCATGAGGCAAAACGCCAGCCCGACCCGGCTGAGCCAGCCCGGTTCACCACTGAAGGTCGGGTTGGACGACTGTGCACCAGAAAGGGCTGCACGGGTGTTCCATTGCAGGGCGGTGCGTTCGGGTTTCTGTTTTTGCAGGGCGGCTTTGCGTGCGGCGGCAAGCCGTTCAAGGCGATCAGCGGGGATCTGTTCGGTCGATTCATAGAGCGCCTGCTTGACCTTGTAGGCGAAGCGGATCTCGTTGGCGGTTTGGCGGTTCATAACCTGATTCCTTTGTCTTTCAACGCTTGCGCAAGGGTTTGGGTAGCCCGCGAGCAATGCGTCTTGACGCTGCCCTCGGAACATCCCATCGCGGCAGCCGTCTCGGTAACACTCATATCCTCCCAGTAACGCATGATGAAGGCTTCCCGTTGACGTGCTGGCAATTTCCTTATTTCCCCCTCTATGACAAGCAAGACCTGCGCCCGTTCAACTTTATCTGCAGGACTTTCTGCCTGGGCCGAACCTTCCTCGGGGGCGAGCGATTCGAGGAAGTCAAAACCGTCGTCTTCGCCCGGCGTTGAGGACAGCGATGAAAACAGCGTCACCCAGGTTGAACGCACCTTTTGCCGGCGGAAATGATCACGGATGGTGTTCTGCAGGATACGCTGGAACAACATCGGCAGTTCAGCGAGCGGCTTGTCGCCGTAACTCTCGGCGAGTTTGATCATCGCATCCTGAATGACGTCGAGCGCCGCGCTTTCGTCGCGAATTGCATAGACGGCCTGTTTGAAAGCGCGTCGTTCGACGTCTTCAAGAAACCGGGAAAGTTCTGCGGAACTGGCCATTGAGGCGGGATTGCAGGCGGTAGTCGGCGTAAGGTTGCGGCAAAAGCCGGGGAGTCTGTGTCTGTTGCGGTGTCTATTGTTGAGCCAGTATCGCGCTCCATCGTAGCAAATTGGCGCGCGTTTGTCCGCTTGCCCGGGGCATTCGACGCGCTTGCTGCTGCCAAAGCGCGCCGAAAAGTCACCCGGTGCCAGACTTGACGAAATTGTTGCGCTGCATTATGGTGCGAGGTTCGCTACAAACGTCTTATTCGAATCAAGTCTGTTTCCCCTGCCGCGTAAACGTTGCAGGTCGTTCAGACGCGCTGAAAATGCGTTGTTCAAGCCCGGGCCAAAAGTTCGTGGGGAGAACATCCGATCAATCTCCCGTGGACCTTGAAAGGAAGCAACATGGAAATGAACGGCGCGGAAATCGCTGTGCAATGCCTGATCGAGGAAGGGGTCGAACATGTGTTCGGCTATCCCGGCGGCTCTGTTTTATACATCTACGACGCGATCTACAAGCAGGATCGTTTTCAGCACATCCTCGTGCGTCACGAGCAGGCCGCGGTGCATGCCGCCGACGCCTACTCGCGCTGCAGCGACAAGATCGGCGTGGTCCTCGTGACCAGTGGTCCGGGCGTCACCAATGCCGTCACTGGCCTTGCCACCGCCTATATGGACTCGATCCCGATGGTCATCCTGACCGGTCAAGTGCCGACCACGGCCATCGGCCAGGATGCCTTCCAGGAATGCGACACCGTCGGCATCACGCGACCGTGCGTCAAGCACAACTTTCTCGTCAAGGACGTGAAAGATCTGGCGCTGACGATGAAAAAAGCGTTTTACATCGCGCGCACCGGCCGACCCGGTCCGGTGCTGGTCGACATTCCGAAAGATGTCAGCCTGGCGCGGTGTGAGTATTTTTATCCCGAGACGATCGAGATGCGCTCCTACAAGCCGGTCGAAAAGGGGCATCTGGGCCAGATCAAGAAAGCGGCGCAACTGCTGCAGGCGGCCGAGCGTCCGGTGATCTATGCCGGCGGTGGCGTGATTCTGTCGGATGCTGCCGCCGAGTTGACGGCACTGGTCAACGAACTGGGTTACCCCTGTACCAACACGCTGATGGGTCTGGGCGGTTTTCCAGCCAGCAACCCGAAATTTCTCGGCATGCTGGGGATGCACGGCACCTACGAAGCCAACATGGCCATGCATCACTGCGACGTGCTGATTGCCGTGGGCGCGCGCTTTGACGACCGCGTGATCGGCAACCCCGAGAACTTCGGATCCCGGCCGCGCAAGATCATTCATATTGACATCGACCCCTCGTCGATTTCCAAGCGCGTCAAGGTTGACGTACCGATCGTCGGCAGCGTGCGCGAGGTGCTGATCGAACTGCTCGCGCAGCTCGGTGGCACCGAGCCGTCGCGGCCGGTCAAGTCGAACGCAGGCGCGCTGGCCGCATGGTGGGCGCAGATCAATGAATGGCGGGGTCGCAAGAGTCTCGCTTATGAATTGTCGGACACCCTCATCAAACCGCAGCAGGTCATCGAGAAAATCTGGGAACTCACCGGTGGTGATGCCTACGTCACTTCGGATGTCGGCCAGCACCAGATGTGGGCGGCGCAATATTATCGTTTCGACAAGCCGCGCCGCTGGATCAACTCCGGCGGCCTGGGCACCATGGGGGTTGGTTTGCCGTATGCGATGGGTGTGCTCAAGGCCCATCCGGGTGCCGACGTCATCTGTGTCACCGGCGACGGCAGCATCCAGATGAACCTGCAGGAGCTGTCCACCTGCAAGCAATATCATCTGCCGGTCAAGATTCTCAGTCTCAACAACCGCTATCTGGGCATGGTGCGCCAGTGGCAGCAGATCGATTACAGCTCGCGTTACAGCGAGAGTTACATGGATGCGCTGCCCGATTTCGTCAAGCTTGCCGAGGCGTATGGGCATGTGGGCATCCGCATTGACAAGCCTTCCGAAGTCGAGCCGGCGCTCAGGGAAGCCTTGCGTCTGAAGGACCGGCTGGTCTTCTTGGACATCATCACCGATCCCACCGAAAACGTCTGGCCGATGGTCAAGGCGGGCAAGGGCCTGACCGAGATGTTGCTCGGTTCCGAAGATCTGTGAGGCGACCATGAGACATATCATTTCCGTTCTTCTTGAAAACGAGCCGGGCGCTCTGTCCCGGGTGGTCGGCCTGTTTTCGGCCCGTGGTTACAATATTGAATCGCTGAGCGTCGCACCGACCGAGGACATCACCCTGTCGCGCATGACCATCGTTACCATCGGTTCGGACGACGTGATCGAACAGATCACCAAACACCTGAATCGCCTCATCGAGGTGGTCAAGGTGGTTGACCTGACCGAAGGTGCGCACATTGAGCGTGAGTTGATGCTCATCAAGGTGCGCGCCGTTGGCAAGGAGCGTGAAGAAATGAAACGTACCGCGGATATTTTCCGCGGCCGGATCATCGATGTAACCGAAAAAACCTACACGGTCGAGTTGACGGGGGACGCGAGCAAGCTTGATGCGTTCATCGAAGCCATCGACCGTGCTGCAATCCTTGAAACCGTGCGTACCGGGGCTTCCGGCGTCGGTCGCGGCGAACGCATACTCAAAGTCTGACACTCACGAAAATTGAAGGGAATACCCATGAAAGTTTATTACGACAAAGACGCCGACATCTCTCTGATCAAGAGCAAGAAAGTCGCCATCATCGGTTACGGTTCGCAAGGTCATGCCCACGCCCAGAACCTGCGTGATTCCGGTGGTCAGGTCACGGTCGGCCTGCGTGCCGGCGGTCCTTCCTGGGACAAGGCGAAAAATGCCGGCCTGACTGTCGCCGAAGTGGCCGATGCCGTCAAGAATGCTGACTTCATCATGATGCTGTTGCCCGATGAAAACATCGCTGCGGTCTACAAGACTGAAATTGAGCCGAACATCCGCAAGGGCGCCACGCTGGCCTTCGCCCACGGCTTCAACGTGCATTATGGTCAGGTGCAGCCGCGTGCCGATCTTGACGTGGTGATGATTGCGCCCAAGGCGCCCGGCCACACCGTGCGTGGTACCTATGCCCAGGGTGGCGGCGTGCCGATGCTGATCGCCGTTTATCAGGACAGCTCGGGCCTGGCGCGTGATACGGCCCTGTCGTACGCCGCTGCGATCGGTGGCGGCCGTGCCGGCATCATCGAAACCAATTTCCGTGAAGAAACCGAAACCGACCTGTTCGGTGAGCAGGCTGTGCTGTGCGGTGGCGCGGTAGAACTGATCAAGGCGGGCTTCGAGACGCTGGTGGAAGCGGGTTATGCGCCCGAGATGGCGTATTTCGAGTGTCTGCACGAACTCAAGCTGATTGTTGATCTGATTTATGAAGGCGGCATTGCCAACATGAATTATTCGATCTCGAACAATGCGGAGTACGGCGAGTATGTGACGGGCCCGCGCATTGTGACCGAAGAGACGAAGAACACGATGCGGGCGGTGTTGAAGGATATCCAAACGGGCGAGTACGCCAAGAGTTTCATTCTTGAAAACCGGGCTGGTGCGCCGACCTTGCTGTCGCGTCGTCGTTTGACTGCTGAACATCCGATTGAGCAGGTCGGCGGGCAGCTGCGGGCGATGATGCCGTGGATCAAGGCAAACAAGCTGGTGGATCAGTCAAAGAATTGATTTGACTGGTTGGGCTGGCAGTAAAGAGGGCCAAATCCGGATTTTTCTGGATTTGGCTTTTTTTTGGGACTAGACGCGAGTCCCGATACCTCAACCAAAAAAACCCCGATTTACTTCCCCGGCCACACCGCCGGATGGGTCCCCAACGGCACCGCCGGCAAGACCCAATGCGGCTGCGTCCCCGACATCCTTGCCACCGGTGCCAAATGCGTCAAGCGGCCGACCGGCGAATCCGACTCCGTCAGATACTCCTTCAGATCCTCATGCGTCAGATGATTGGGCAGCTTGCCATAATCGGCCACATCAATAAGCCCCTGTTCCCGATACCAATGTCCCGTGCCCGCCAGTGAAATGCGCACCATCCAGCTGCCGCCCTCACGTGCCCGCCGCGCCAGAGCCACCATCGCTCCATAAGCCATCAGATACCCGGCAATATAATCCTGCGCTGAAACAGGCATGAAGGCCGGCCGTGTCGTCTCGCCGGTATACGCCATGCCGTTGGCCGATTGCACGACCGTGTCGTAACCGCGCCGGTTCTGCCATGGCCCGGTATGCCCCCAGGCCGTCAGTGTGACGTAGACGATGCCGGGTCGCAGGGCGGCCAGATCCTCGGGCGAAAAGCCGCGCGCGGCCAGTGATCCTGGCCGGTAGGCCTGCGAAAAAATGTCAGCCTGTTTGATCAGGGTGCGCAGGGTGGCAACACCCTTGGTTTCGCGCAGATCGACATAGCTCGACATCTTGCCAAAGCCGGTATCGAGATCAAACAGGCCCGAGTCGGGCAAACCTTCACGGGATACCCGCATCACCTCGGCGCCATGCTCGGCCAGAGTGCGTCCGGCGGTCGGCCCGGCAAGCACGCGCGTCAGGTCAAGGGCACGAATGCCGGACAGGGGACGCGGTCCGGCCGGCAGCGGTTCGGGCGGGGCGTCGCCGATGCGGAAGATTTCCAGCAGCGGTTCGCGGGCCACGGCGGCGCGCTGGGGTGTGGCGTTCCATTCGGCTTCGCTGCGCACGAAGGCGGCGCAGCCGCCGGCGTTGGCGATGGTTTCTTCGAGTTCAAGACCGTCGCGCTGGGCGATGGCGCGGGCAATTTCTTCCGGATCGGCGCTGGCGCCGAGCGCGCTCAGATTGCGGTCGCGCAGATTGGCAAAGTTGCAGTGCAGGTAGATCCAGCGGCCATTGGCGGTTTGGTAGAAGCCAGTCACCTTGTCGGTCGGTCGCGGTGGCGTCTGGCCATCAATGCGCAGATACTGGTTGCTGCGCATCGAGGCGGCAGCGGCGCGCGCGTTGACTTCGATCGATTGCGACTCGCCGGTGCGCAGCTTCCACAATTCGGCAGCCGCAAGGGCTGCCGCGCCGATCGACGCGGCACCCGGGCCGGCGATACGATAGCGGGTGGCGACGATAGGGTCGTCACCGACAATCCTGACGTTCGCTGCCAACTCGTCGGGTAGCCCGGCCAGCCGCGTCAATTCGAGCAGTTGTTGGTTCATTTCAGGTCTCGCTTCGATCATTTTCATGGATCCCGGGAGCGGGCGCCGATCACATCGCGACATTCTCCATGTCCGTCGCCGCGACGGCAGCGGAATGCCAATATATGGACTTCTTTTTGGTGTCTCGACATGGCAGTGCCGACCTTTCAAAACTACACTCATTGCTGATTTTACGGCTCATCCCGTATGTTGGAATTATTCGCTGAACTTGTTGTTTGGACCTATTGTCGAGGAGATCCATCGTGCCCCACAGTCAATCTGCTGGTCTGGATGTGCCGGAGCGCGCGTCATGAACGCCGTTGCACAACTGGTTGCCCTGAGCCAGTCGTTTCAAATTGAAAGCATGAGTGCCGATACCGTTGCGGCGGCGCGGCGCGCGGTGCTCGACAGTCTGGGTTGCGCCATCGCCGCCATTGGCTGCGAGCCGGTGCGCGTCGCTGGTCCGCTCATTCACGGCGGCAGCGACCGCGCCACCGTGATCGGCGAGGCGGGCATCTCGACGCTGGAGCGTGCAGTGCTGCTCAACGGTATCTTGCTGCGCTACCTCGACATGATGGACGTCTACTGGGCCAAGGACGTCTGCCATCCCTCCGAGAACGTGCCAGTGGCCCTGGCCAGCGTGGAGACCATCGGGGGTTCGGGTGCACGCCTGATCGAGGCGGTGGTGGCCGGGTATGAGGCGCAGATGCGCCTGACCCACGCGGTGTCGCTGCAGAGGATGGGCATGCATCATGTCACGGCCGGTGGCATCGTCGCGCCGCTGGTGATCGGCAAAGCCTGGCAGCTGGATGCCGGGGTCATGGCGCATGCGGTGGCACTGGGCGGTTGTCGCCAGTTTACGGTGCACGCCATGTCAAAAAATAATCTGAGCATGGCCAAGGCCATTGGTTATGCCTGGTCGTCGATGGACAGCATACTCGCCGTGCGCCTGGCGCAGAGCGGCTTTACCGGGCCGACGCATTTTCTTGACTGGCTGACCGGCGAAGGGCCGCTCAAGGAAAGCTACGACCCCGAGGCGCTGACGCGCAGCGCGGCACCGCTGATCGAAAAGACCAGCTTCAAGCAGTTTCCGGTGCAGTTTGAATTGCAGACGCCCAATGAAGTGGCGATTCGCCTGCATGCCAAACTGACGGGTGCGCCGATCCGCCGGGTAGAAATTGCCGTGCCGCCGATTACCGCCAAACGCACCGCTGACCCGTCCAAGTTCAAACCGGCCAACCGCGAAACTGCCGATCACAGCCTGCCGGTCACGGTCGCCATGTCGCTGCTTGATGGCAAGCTTACCGCGGCGCAGTTTGAGCATGGCCGCTGGGCCGATGTGGATGTAACCGAGCTGGTCAGCCGCACCGAGGTCATCTCCGAAGAACGTCTGGCCACTGACTACCCGCAGGGACGCCCGGCGCGCCTGACGGTGGAACTGGCCAATGGCGAAAAATTTGTCGAGTTCCAGGAAGTGCCCTACGGCGATGCCACCCGACCCATGGATGATGGCGCGGTGGAGCAGAAATTCCTGGCCAACGTCGTCGATGTCATCGGCACTGCGCGCGCAGCTGCCATCATCGAAACCGTCGGCCGCCTTGAACGTCTGACCCACATCACTGAACTGACGCGGCTGCTCGGCGTTGCCTGAGTGATCTGAATACTTCATCCGATTTTGAGGAGAGCACCATGAACTTGTTCCTGTCCGGGATGGTCCGTATGAGCACTACACTGGCCGCCGCTGGCCTGCTGGGCCTGGCCCAGAATGCTGTTGCGCAAGCCTACCCGACCCACGCCGTCAAGGTGCTGGTGCCCTATGCCCCGGGCGGCGGCGTCGATTTCGTGTCACGCATCGTTGCGCAGCAGTTGTCGGAGGCACTCGGCCAGCCTTTTGTGATTGAAAACAAGCCAGGCGGTGGCACCAACATCGCGGCTGAGCAGGTGGCGCGTTCGGCACCGGATGGTTACACCCTGTTCGCAGCCAGCCGCGCCAATGCCGTCAACGCCACGCTTTATAAAAAGCTGTCGTTCGATATTGAAAAAGACTTCGCACCCATCAGCATCCTGAGCGACACCCCCAATATTCTGGTGGTCACGCCGTCCTTGCCGGCCAGGAATCTGCAGGAACTGATTGCACTGGCCAAGGCGCAGCCGGGCAAGCTCAGCTTCGCTTCGGCCGGCACGGCCGGCAGCACCCACCTGGCCGGTGAACTGTTCAAGAGCATGGCCGGTGTCAACATCGTGCACGTGCCTTATCGTGGCGGCGCGCCGGCAGCGGTGGATCTGATTTCGGGTCAGGTGCAGATGTATTTTGGCACCATGCCCAGCGTCATGAACTTCGTGCGCGCGGGCAAGTTGCGCGCCATCGGCGTGACCAGCCTGAAACGCGCCGAAGCCGAACCGAGCTACCCGACCCTGAGCGAGCTCGGCCTGACCGGCTATCGCGAGACCTCGTGGGTAGGATTCATGGCGCCCGCAGGCACGCCGCCAACGATCATCAACAGGTTGAATGCCGAGATCGTGCGTATCCTCAACAAGCCGGAAATCAAGAACAAGCTGCGCGGTGAGGGAGGGGAAATCGTTGGCAACACGCCGGCAGAATTTGCGGCCTTCCTGAGAAAAGACATCGCCACGACGGCGGGGCTCATCAAGGACGCCAACATTACGGTGGATTGATGCGCTGAAGTCCCGGCCCGCGAGGGCCGGGCGGGCAGCACGGGCTCAGTGTGGCCCGATCACCCGCAAGGGCGCGCCATCGAGCCAGGCGCCGACATTCTCGACGGTACGGGCGTAAAACTCGCGTAGCAGATCCTCGACGGTATAGCCGAGGTGCGGCGTGAGAATGACATTGGGCAGGCTGCGCAGCGGGTCGTCGTCGGGCAGCGGTTCGACGTCAAAGGTATCGAGTGCTGCGCCGGCGATGTGCTGCCCGCGCAAGGCGACCATCAGTGCTTCGGTGTCGATCAGTGGCCCGCGGGAGGTGTTGATGATGCTGGCCGAGGGTTTCATGAGCGACAGCTCGCGCGCGCCGACAATGTGGTGCGTGCGTTCGCTCAATACCAGATGCACGCTGACAAAATCACTCTGCCTGAACAGCTCGTCCTTGCTGACATATTCGGCGCCGGCGGCCGTGGCCGCGGCCTCGGTGAGGTTCTGGCTCCAGGCCAATACGCGCATGCCGAAGGCTTTGGCGATGGGCACCATGTAAGTGCCCAGCCGGCCCAGCCCGAGCAACCCGAGCGTGCGGCCACCAATCGCTGTGCCATAACTGTTTTGCCAGCCACCAGCACGCATTGCGTTGGCTTCCTGCGGAATATGGCGTGCCAGCGCAATCAGCAGGCCCCAGCTCAGTTCCGCTGTGGCCCAGCCGCCCTGGCCACCACGCGGCGCGGCCGAAACAATGATGCCGCGTTCGCCCGCGGCCACCATGTCGAGCGTGCGGTGCAGATGGCCAGTGATGGCGATGAACTTGAGGCGCGGCAGACGTTCAATCAGCGAGCGCGGCACAGCCATGCGTTCACGCAGCAGGCAGATCGCGTCAAAATCCTGAAGGGCGATGGCGGCATCTTCTTCGCTCAGATGCTGGTCAAAAATCTGCACCTCACAGCGCTCGCGCAGGGCCGACCAGTCGGCCATCCGAAAGGCGAGGTTTTGATAATCGTCGAGGATGGCGATGCGGGGACGGGTGCTCATTTCAGCGCCCCTTGAACTGCGGTTTGCGTTTTTCGGCAAATGCCTTGCGGCCTTCGATGCGGTCTTCGCTGTTGTAGAGCAGGCCAAAGGCATAACGTTCAACATCGATGGCGGCATCCAGCGGCATGTCTTGTCCCTGCAATACGCTGCGCTTGACGGCGCGCACCGACAGCGGCGCGTTGGCGGCGATTTTTTCGGCGATCGACAGGGCGGTGGCCATCAGTTCTTCCGGTGCGCACACCTTGCTCACCAGCCCGGTGCGCAGAGCTTCCTGGGCATCGACGCGGTCACCGGTGAGCAGCATCAGCATGGCGTCCGAGCGGCCGATGTAACGCGGCAGGCGCACCGAACCACCCGCGCCGGGCATGCTGCCGACCTTCACTTCGGGCAGGGCGAATTGGGCCGTGCTACTGCAGAGAATGATGTCGCAGGCCAGCGCCAGTTCCATACCACCACCGAGGGCATAGCCATTGACCGCGGCGATCAGCGGCTTGATGGTGCGCAGGTTGGCGATCAGCGAGGCGACCGTACCGTTGCCGAATTGCTGTTGCGCGGCGGTCTCGTCGGTGGGCAGGGTTTTTTTCAGATCCGAGCCGGTGCAGAACGCCTTCGGCCCGGCGCCGGTGACAATGGCGACCCAGATGTCGTCGTCGGTGCGGATGCGCTCCCAGGCGGCGTGCAGCAGGCCGCGCATTTCCGGGTCGACGGCATTGAGTGCTTCGGGACGGTTCAGCAGTACCGTGGCGATGTGGTTGGTGACGCTGACTTCAACGGTAGCCAAAAGATACTCCCTGGTTTAAATGGGTTCGATGGGCGGCGACAGGATGGTGCGCGGCCTTCAGGTCAGCGCGCCTTCGCTGGCGAGTTGTTCAATTTCGACGTCCGACAGGCCGAGCAGGCTGCTGCAGATTTCACGCGTGTGCTGGCCGAGCAGTGGCGCCGGCCGCGCCGAACTTTCGACAGGATGGCACAAGGCGCGGAAGGGCTGGGCGTTGTACAGGGATGGCCCCATTTCGGGATGCGGCAGGGTCAGCCAGTGGCCGCGATGGGCCAACTGTTCATCGCCAATGATGTCGGCTGCATCATTGACCGTGCCGGCGGGTACGCCACGCGCCTGCAGCTTCTGCATCAGAGTTTTGTGGTCCCAGCTCAGCGTCTGTTCATGGAGGTGTGCGTTGATGAGCGCCCGGTTCGCCAGCCGGCCTGCGGTGTGCTGGTATGCGGCTTCGTTCATCCATGCCGGATCACCCAGCACCGATTGCAGCGCTGCCCAGTGCGCGTCCGTCATCACACTGATGGCTATCCAGCGATCCTTGCCGCTGCACGGATACACCCCATGCGGTGCGGCATCGGGATGATCGTTGCCGCGCGGCTGCTGGATGTGGCCGTTGACGGTGTAATCGAGCACGGCGGTACCGAGCAGGGCGACGGTAGGTTCGGTCTGCGCCACTTCAATGCGCTGGCCTTGACCCGTGCGGCGGCGATGGCGCAGGGCCGCCAGCAGGGCAAAGGTGGCGTGGCAGGGGTTGGGGATGTGATCCGGATAGTTCGTGCCCGTACCAGCCGGTACACGACCGGGCAGGCCGGTCAGCTGCTGGATGCCGGTGACTGCCGCCATCGTTGCGCCATAACCGAGAAAATCCTTCTGCGGACCCGAGCTGCCCTGCATCGACATGGCCAGATAAATGATGTCCGGTTTGATGGCGCGCACTGCGTCGTAGCCGAGGCCAAACCGTTCCATCACGCCCGGTGTGAAGTTGTTGGCAATCACATCGCTCTGGCGGATCAGGCGCGTCACCAGCTCCAGTGCGCGTTTGTGTTTCATGTTGAGCGTCAGGCTGCGTTTGCTTGAATTGCGATCGGCAAAATAGCCGCTGCGATTGAGGCCTTCGACGCCATCCTTGTAGGGCGCGGCCAGACGCAGCGAATCGATGCGGCCGATGCTTTCAATCTTGACCACGTCGGCGCCCGCATCGGCGAGCATCTTGGTGGTGTAGGAACCGGCGCCGATCCAGGTGAAGTCGGTGACGCGGATACCAGCGAGGGCAGGGCGGGTCATCAAATCACTCCCAGTGCGTGCAGACGGGTCAGGCGCGCCGCATCGAGGCCGAGCGCGCCATACACTTCCTGATTGTGCTGGCCGAGCGCGGGCGCGGGGCAGCGCAGCCGCCATGGCGTCAGGTCCAGCCTGTACGGTGCGCCGGGCATGAGCAGCGGTTTGTCGCTGGCCGGATGGGGCGCGGTCACAAAATATCCGCGCGCGCCCAGTTGCGGACTGGCCACCAGGTCGGCGGTATTGTTGATCGCCGCCACCGGCACGTGCCGGCGCTGGCCCTCGACGTAGATGTAGGCCTTGTCGCGGCCTTTTGCCCAGGCGCCAAATACTTCCAGGAAGATGTCCTTGGCTTCGGCGGAGGCGAGGTAGTCGGTGCGCGCCCATTCCGGGCCTTGCAGGCGTTCCAGTCCGGCGACCTTTTCTTCGGCCAGCCAGTCGAGCGTCAGGCCCCAGAAACGGTTCGCGCCGATGCCGCCCGCCATCATGTAGACGTGGCCGTCGGCACATTCGTATACGCCGGTGCCGGCAAAGCGTTGCTGGCCGGCGGTGCGTTTGCGGATGGTGCCTTCCAGGTCGTAAAACTGCACGGCGTTTTCCATCGCGAGCACCATGCATTCCTGCATTGACACATCGACGTGTTCGCCCTGGCCGGTGGTTTCGGCCAGCGTCAGGGCGAGCATGGCGGACACGCCGCCGAACATGCTGGCGCCGGCGAGCGCCTGGTCGCCGCAGGCGCCGACGGGTTCGCTGTCGGCATAGCCGCCCAGATACAGAAAACCACCCGTGGCCAGGCCAATCAGGTCTTCGGCTTCATACTGGGCGTAAGGTCCGCTCTGGCCGAAGGCGGTGATGCTGGTCATCACCAGATCGGCATGCTTCGCCGCGAGAGTGCCGTAGCCGCAGCCATGCGCCTCCAGGTAGCCGGGCTTTTCACATTCGATGATCAGGTCGGCCTGACTGGCAAGCTGGCGAAACAGTGCCTGTCCTTCGGCCTGTTCCAGATCGAGCGTGATGCCGCGCTTGCTGGTGTTGAAATAGGAAAAGTTCAGGCTGCGCGACTGGCCCGCCACGGCACCGGACTGATCGCCGATGAAGGGCGCGGCATGACGCGCGCGCGCGCCGCCGGGCGCTTCAACCAGAATGACATCGGCGCCGAGTTCGGCAAACATCTTGCCGCAATACTGGCCGGCAGGATGGGCCAGTTCGAGCACGCGCAGACCGGCCAGCGCCTGGGGAGGTAAACCGGCTACCGCGGACGAGTGTATGGACATGGAATGAGCTTAATGGTGGAGCAGCGCGACGATGCCAGGCACGTCGTTGTTGTGTTCGAGATCACGCAGGCGCGCCAGCGCGTCGCTGGCGCGGTTCTGGTCGATGTGCGCCATGTGGGCACAGTCGGCAAACTTGGCCGCGATGTCGTTCCAGGTAAGTTCGCGTGAGGGATGGCCGGGCGCTTTGTGGATGCGCACCATGTCACGCGTGCCATTGCGCAGCACCACCTCCACTTCGACAAAACCGCGGCTGCCCGAACTGCGCGTTTCAAACAGGGGATCGTCGCCGCGGCAGCATTCGTCTTCGTGGGCGTTGATGCGCTGGTAGAGTTGGTGGATGCCGGGCCGCTTGACCGACTCGTCTTCAAAGCTGTGCAGGGTGTAGGCGCCGTCGAGCAGGCCGGCGGCCAGCCCATACTGCATGCTGAACTTGCCTTCCAGACCGGTCACCGGCTCGGGGTAGGTCA
>CANJOT010000048.1 GCA_947475815.1 Burkholderiales bacterium
TCCACGACGTGTACATCAATGCTCTGGTGCGCGACGCCGAGGGCCAGAAAATGTCCAAGTCCAAGGGCAACACCCTCGACCCGCTCGACCTGATCGACGGCATCAGCGCGGCCGATCTGCTGGCCAAGTCCACACAGGGCCTGATGCTGGCGGCGCACAAACAGAAGGTCGAGAAATACCTCCGCAAAAACTACCCGGACGGTATCGCCTCCTATGGTGCCGATGCGCTGCGCTTCACCTTTGCCTCGCTGGCCACGTTCGCGCGCACGCTCAACTTTGATCTGGGCCGCTGTGAGGGTTACCGCAACTTCTGCAACAAGCTCTGGAACGCCACGCGTTTCGTGCTCATGAACACTGAGGGCAAGGACAATGGCACCGACAGCGGCGAGCTGGAATTCTCGACCGCCGACCGCTGGATCGTCAGCATCCTGCAACGTACCGAGGCCGACGTCGCCAAGGGGTTTGCCGACTACCGCTTCGACAATGCCGCCAGCGCCATCTACAAATTCGTCTGGGACGAATATTGCGACTGGTATCTCGAACTGGCCAAGGTGCAGATCCAGAATGGCAACCCGGCCCAGCAGCGCGCCACGCGCCGTACCCTGTTGCGCGTACTCGAAACCATTCTGCGCCTGGCCCATCCGGTGATTCCCTTCATCACCGAAGAGTTGTGGCAAAAGGTGGCACCGCTGGCCCTGCCCGGCACCGGCCGCAGCTTCACGGAAGGCAGCGATTCCATCATGCTGCAGCCCTACCCCGAAGCCCAGGACGACAAAATCGACGAGCCGGCCGAGGCCTGGGCGCTTGAACTCAAGGCGGTCATCGATGCCGTGCGCAATCTGCGTGGCGAGATGAACGTCGCGCCCTCGCTGCGCGCGCCGCTGATTGCCGCTGCATCGGACGCGGCCTCACGCACCCGCCTGGTCGCGCACGCGCCTTATCTGCAGACCCTGGCACGCCTGTCGGGCGTCGAGATCGTCGAGGTATTGCCCGCCGACACCGCCGCGCCGGTGCAGGTGGTGGGCGACTTCAAGCTGATGCTCAAAATCGAGATCGATCTGGCCGCCGAACGCGAACGCCTCGGCAAGGAAATCGCCCGCCTCGAAAACGAAATCCGCAAGGCCGAAAGCAAGCTTGGCAACGAAGGTTTTGTTGCACGCGCGCCGGCCACGGTGGTCGAACAGGAGAAAGAGCGCCTGGCCAGTTTTGGCGCCACGCTGGAGAAGGTGCGCGAGCAGGTCACGCGGCTGGGTTGAGCCGGCACGATTGCCGCAAAACCGAATCTTGAACGACGCCGCAATCTGCCTTGGCACCGCCATCGAATACGGCCCGATACCCGGGCCGTATTCGATCATCAGGCCTTGAGAAATTCTTCGCGCCCGCCCATCCAGCGTTGCAGGTGCTGATCGGCAAGCTGGGGGTGATCGCGCAGCATTTCAACGGCGGCATCACGCGCCTGATCAACCAGCCAGGCATCGCTGCTCAGATCGGCAAAGCGCAGCAGGGCCATGCCGGACTGGCGCTGGCCGAGAAACTCGCCTGGGCCGCGCAGCTCAAGATCGCGCCGCGCAATTTCGAAACCATCAGTGGTTTCACGCATGGTCCGCAGCCGCTGACGCGCCGTGGGGGACAGGGGTGTCTGATACAACAGGATGCAGGCCGAGGCGGCACTGCCGCGCCCGACCCGGCCGCGCAACTGGTGCAACTGCGACAGGCCAAAGCGTTCGGCATGCTCGATCACCATCAGACTGGCGTTGGGCACATCGACACCCACCTCGATCACCGTGGTCGACACCAGCACCTGCACTGCGCCCAGCGTGAACGCATCCATCACCTCGGCTTTTTCGGCCGTCGGCAAGCGACCATGGATCAGGCCAACCATCAGGTCCGGCAAAGCGGCACTGAGCACAGCGTGCGTATCCACCGCAGTCTGCAGTTGCAGCACCTCACTCTCTTCAATCAAGGGGCAGACCCAATACACCTGCCGGCCCTCGAGCACCGCAGCGTGTACCCGTGCGATCACTTCGTCGCGCCGGCCGGCATCGATGAGCCGCGTGACCACCGGCGTGCGACCCGGCGGCAATTCATCGATGGTCGACACTTCCAGATCGGCGTAGTAGGTCATGGCCAGCGTGCGCGGGATCGGCGTGGCGCTCATCATCAATTGATGCGGCACCTGATTCTGGCCGGCGTTGTCTGACTTGGCGCGCAGGGCCAGACGCTGCGCCACACCAAAGCGATGTTGTTCGTCAACGATGCTCAGGCCGAGGTTTTCAAACACCACGGCGTCCTGAATCAGCGCGTGCGTGCCGATGATCAGGCGCGCCTGACCGCTTTCCACGCGCGCCTGCGATTCGTTGCGTGCCTTGCGTTTCATACTGCCCGACAACCACACCACCGGCACACCGAGCGCTTCGATCCAGACCGAAAGCTTGCGAAAATGCTGGTCGGCAAGAATTTCAGTGGGCGCCATCAGTGCGGCCTGGTAACCGTTGTCAATGGCCTGCAGGGCGGCCAGTGCGGCCACCACGGTTTTGCCACTGCCGACATCGCCCTGCAACAGGCGCTGCATGGGATAACGGGCCAGCAGGTCAGCGGAAATTTCGCGCCAGACACGCTGCTGCGCGCCGGTCAGCGCAAACGGCAATTGTTCGAGAAAGTGCTGCACCAGGGGTCCGCCGGCCCGCAAAGGCGGTGCGTTGCGCTCGCGCCGTGCCTGCTGGGCGCGCTTGAGCGACAGCTGCTGGGCCAGCAGTTCGTCGAACTTCATACGAATCCAGGCCGGATGACTGCGCTCAGCCAGCGCCGCCTCGTTCACATCCGGCTGGGGGAAATGGAGCGCCAACACGGCCGCACCAAAGGGCATCAGGCGGTAGCGCGAGCGCAGCGCGTCGGGCAGGGTATCGTCGAGCGGGTAACTCTTCAGGGCGCGCGTGATCAGGCTGCGCAGCAGGGTCTGGCTCAGGCCTTCGCCAGCCGGGTAGACCGGTGTGAGCCGGTCAGGCAAAGGCGCACCCTCCTCCACCACATGGCATTTCGGATGCACCATCTCGCGGCCGAAAAAGCCGCTGCGCAGTTCACCGCGCACGCGCAGACGCGTGCCGACCGCCATCTGTTTGATCTGACTGCCGTAGAAGTTGAGAAAACGCAGCGTCAGCTCGCCACTGCCATCTGCGAGCTGCACCACCAGTTGCCGGCGCGGCCGGTACTGCACCTCACAGTCCTGCACCACCCCCTCAACCTGTACGACATCGCCACCGATGGCATGATCAATCGGCGTGACGCTGGTTTCGTCTTCATACCGCAGTGGCAGATGCAGGACCAGGTCGGCATCGCCACGCAGGCCAAGTCGCACCAGCTTGAGCGCGCGCGCTGACGCAGCGACGAGCCCGCTCGCGCCACTGGCCGGGAGCGTTGCTTTTTTCGCCACACCGGCCGCGGCGCGCGCCATCAAAATGCGAAGATCGCTTCCACTTCGAACACGGCACCCTTGGGCAGGCTGGCCACCCCCACGGTCGAGCGTGCCGGGTAGGGCTGCGGTACGAGTTCGGACATGATGGCGTTGACCTTGGCAAAACCCGACAGATCGGTCAAAAACAAGGTGAGCTTGACGGCATTGGCAAGCGAGCCGCCGGCCTCCTCCGCCACGGCAGCAAGGTTGGCAAAGGCGCGCCGTGTCTGCGCCTCAAGGTCGCTGGAGACCAGTTCGCCGGTGGCCGGATCGAGGCCGATCTGGCCCGAGGCATACACCATGTCACCGACACGGATGGCTTGCGAATACGGACCAATCGCGGCGGGCGCGCGCGGGGTGCTGAGGACGGATTTGTTCATGGGGGCTCCGGCAAGGATCGGAATGGGTCGCAAACTTCGACCGCAGGAGCAGCGAGTTTAGCCGAGGCAGCGATACCCGGCAAAAAATACCCCATCCACCTTCAGAAGAAGGTCTGAACGTCAGGTCTGAACGGCGGCCCTCAACGTCGGACCTCAACGCCGCTTTGCAAAATTCCCCAGATGCCGGTTCGGGATATACGCATTCGACAGCAGTTCCTCATTGGCACCGGTCAGGCTGAGCTCCAGCGCACGCAGCGAATTGTCGAGTTGCGCCAGTTTGGTCACGCCGGTAATGGGCGCGCTCACCCCGGGGCGACGCAGCAGCCAGGCGAGGGCCACTTCGGCCATCGACACACCAAGGACCTTCGACAGGGCTGACAAGGCGTCGACGACCCGGTAATCACTCTCGGTGCCATAGGCGGCGTTGGTGGGCGAATTGTCGAGCCGGGCGCGGCCGGAAGACTGCGGTCCCGTCAGGCGCCGGTCCACCGCCAGAAAGCCGCCCGCCAGCGGCCCCCAGGGCGTGAGGCCGACACCGGTATCGATGCAATACGCGTTCATGTCGCGCTCTTCCTCGCGCCAGGCGAGGTTGTAATGATTTTGCATCGAGACAAAACGCGTCCAGCCATGCCGCCGGGCGACCTCCTGCATCATCGCAAACTGGTAGGTAAACATCGACGATGCGCCGATGTAGCGCGCCTTGCCGGCACGCACGACATCGTGCAGGGCCTCCATGGTTTCTTCGATGGGCGTGCGATAGTCAAAGCGGTGAATGATGTACAGATCGACATAGTCGGTCCCGAGTCGCTTGAGACTGGCATCAATGCCGGCAAGGATGTGTTTGCGCGACAGGCCCATATCGTTGGGCCCGCCATCGGCACCGACCATATGAAACACCTTGGTGGCAATGACTGCCTGTTCGCGAGGCAGAAACTCGGCCAGCAGCTTGCCGGTGATCTGTTCGCTGCTGCCCCAGGAATAGACATCAGCAGTGTCAAAAAAATTGATGCCGGCCTCGACCGCGCGACGTACGATCGGCCGCGCCTCGTCCTCGCCGATCACCCAAGGCTGATGGCGATTGCCAGGGGTGCCAAAACTCATGCAACCCAAAGCCAAGCGGCTGACCTTGAGACCGGAATTTCCGAGGTTGACGTATTTCATGGCATCTCCACTGGCGGTTCTTATTGTGCAAATCATTATAGGCCAAGCCCGCCGGACCGATACTGGGCAAACAAACACGTTTTGCGCGGTCCGCCCGGACAGCAAGGATTGGTCTTGTGTGGCACGGCGATCAGCCAGAAAAAAGGGCCAGCGCCACCGGAGTGGCGCTGGCCCATGATGCAGCCATGGATACCGGTCAGGACTGGGTAGCCTGATGCGATGCCGCAATCTGCTCCAGGGTATCGACCACAAACCCGGCACCCAGATCGGTGTCGAGCAGGTCCAGCGGGCGGTTGCCGACCATGGTGCTGTTCGGTTGCCGCAGCCAGGCCAGGGCGAGTTCGTCGTCCTCAAAGGTCCGGCTGGCCGCCTCGGCGATACGGGCAAAACGCAGCAGGCGCGCGGTTTCGTCAGGCGTAAGCTTGGTGTCGGGCTTGCTTGCGCTGGCTTTCTTGCGCCGCAGGATGGTCCGCTCGGCCATACCGAGCGAACGTACCAGCTCAGCCTGCGTCAGATTCGTCGCCTTCGTCACCGACTCGATGACTTGTACCGGCAGGCCGTTGCGGATCACGGTGACCCAGTCGATGGGGCTGATCGGCACCTTGTCGGCGACATAACGACCGATCAGTGATTCTACGGTGAGTGATTGGGGCAACATCGGTACTCCTTATTCCAAGCCGCTTCATGCGGCAAAAATGGTCATTCAAAACACGGCTGAACCGTTCCTTGTCGTAAGACCACGCCTTGCGACATTCGTTCGGAACAATCTTGCGCCGCACACTTGCTACGCCTTCCACTGCTGCGTCTGTGCATCCTGCTGACTGCCGGAATGCGGTTTGTTCTTGCTGTAAGCAATCCCCGTGCCGTACCCGACAAAACGGCCAAATCCACGCTCGCGTCACGAGGGCCGCGACGTCCGGCGCATGCGGCGACGCGACCAGCACTGCCGGACGGCCAACTCATCGGTAATTTTTATAGCCTGTTGGAAGAATCAACACGCCAGGCGGCTCCAAGCCGCTACAAGAAATTTGATTCGGGAATTGACCCGGGTGTGAACTAAGAGACAGGCCGAGTTACCCACCGGCTGAATTGGATACATGTTCTCGAACAACGGGGCAGCGGGCCTGTGGGCCCGCAGAGCGCCCGGCGTCGGCTGAGCCTATCCGGCTTTGAATCCAGTTTCCCCTACGAACTTTAATCCCGCTCAACACCAGGATGCAAGCATGAACAACAACCCCGGATTGCAGCAGCTCTTGAACCAGTTTGCGCACGCGATCGGCCTGTCCGATCTGGAGATGAATGACGAGGGCCGCAGCGCACTGCGCTTTGCCGGCCAAACCACGGTAGAGCTTGCCGCCCGCGAAGAACAGTTGCTGCTGTATGCCGATCTGGGCGCGGTGCCGTTCGGGAGCGAGACCATGCTGTACCCGGCGTTGCTGCAGGCCAATCTGTTCTGGCAATCGACTGACGGCGCCACCCTGGCCATCACCGATCACAGCCCGGCACGCGTAGTACTCGCCCTGTCGTGGGAATGGACGTCCCGAACGCCCGTGCAGCTTGAACAGCTGATGGAACGTTTTGTCGCGATCGCGGAGCTCTGGACCGAGCAGGTACAGCAAACCACCGGCGCAGCCGATTTTTCCGAGACCGATCGCGAACCGGTCGGCCGGCGGGCCGAAGGATCAAGCGGCTGGGATGTGCTGCGCGGCTAGGCGCGTGCGCGCGTATCGAGCCAGCAGCCCAGGCCCGCGGCATTGAGTTCTATATCCATCGCCAGAACCTCGAACATTTTTTCCACGGACACGGTCCAGCCCTGGCGTTGCCGCTCCGCCAGCACCAGGGCGGTGACACCGGCCTTGATGCGCGCATGCCGCGCGGCATCCGCCGGCTTGCCACGCTCCGCTTCGGCGAGCGCAGCGTGCGCATCAATCAGCCGGTGCATGTCGGCACCAAGACGCTCGACATCGCGCACCTGCGAATAATGGGTCAGATACACAGCGCCAGGCTTGCAGGCCAGGATGGCATCAATCGAACGATGCGCCGCCACCGGGTCGAACTGAACCGGGCTGGTCGTCGGCAGGATCGACGGCCGGCCATCGACATCGAACTCGCGGTAGGACAAACCAAAGGTGTCGCCGGTAAACACATGCCCGGACAGCGTGTCGCGGATCGCCATGTGATGTTTGGCATGCCCCGGGGTATCGATGAACTCAAGCCGGCGGCCCTGATTCCCCAGCGGAACAGAACCGCCATCTGGCGCTTCAAAGATGCGCTCACCCGGGATCGGCAGAATGTCGCCATAGAGACGGCGCGCATTCTCGGCGCCATAGACGGCGTTAACCCCTTCAATCAGCGCCGCCGGGTCGCGCATGTGGCGTGCGCCGCGCGGATGCACCACCAGACGGGCATTGGGCAACAGGCTCATGAGCAATCCGGCGCCGCCGGCATGATCAAGATGGATATGGGTGAGCACCACGTAGTCAACCGCCGTCAGCGCAAGCCCCTTGGCCTGCAGCGCGGCCAGCACGCGCGGCACAGCCGAATTGCTGGCGGTGTCAACGATCGCGCAGCGGCCATCTTCCACGATCAGATGAATCGCCGCCATGATGGGGCGCTCGTACAGGGAGTCCAGTGCACTGATGCCAAAGTCGTAGTCAATGATGCCCTGCATGCGATCTCTCCGAGTGGGCGCCTCCCGGCGCAGACCGCGCGGGAGCAGACAGGCATTGTAGTCAAGATTGACGGAAGAGACAGAACATCAACAGCCAGTTGGCGGCAAATAGGCTTGTGCAAGCGGCGCGCGCGAAAATATTCAGCGCAATGGTCAACAGCCATGATCACACAAGCGTTGAGGAAGACAACAGGCAAGGCCGACAAACCGTGACGTTTCACACACAAAGTTGTTGAGCCGCGACGATGTGCCAGCAGCACGCAAAAAACATCGACGCGGCCCTATCGCAAATGCCGTACTGACATAGAATATTAGTGAATTACCTGCACGCTTTTTCTGACTAGGGGCGCTCATGGACATCTTTGGCAACTTCACCGCGCGTTACGATCGCGTCCGCGAAGAAGAGTACTCGCTGGAAGAATATCTTGAGCTGTGCAGGAAGGATCGCATCACCTATGCCACGGCGGCCGAGCGCATGCTCATCGCCATTGGCGAGGCCGAACTTCTCGACACACGCAACGACTCGGTGCTGTCGCGAATATTCCAGAACAAAATCATCAAGGTCTATCCCGCCTTCCGCGAGTTTTATGGCATGGAAGAAGTGATCGATCAGGTCGTGTCATTTTTCCGGCACGCGGCCCAGGGCCTTGAGGAAAAAAAGCAGATTCTCTATCTGCTTGGCCCGGTCGGCGGCGGCAAGTCTTCAATTGCCGAACGCCTCAAGCACCTGATGGAGCGCGTGCCCTTCTATGCGCTCAAGGATTCCCCCGTCAACGACTCGCCGCTGGCCCTGTTCGACCCTGACGAAGACGCCAGCATTCTGGAAGAACGTTACGGCATTCCGCGGCGCGCCCTCAACAAGATTCTGTCGCCATGGGCGGTCAAGCGGCTGCACGAGTTCAATGGCGACATCCGCAAGTTCCGCGTCGTGCGCCGTTATCCGTCGGTGCTCAGGCAGATCGCCGTGTCCAAGACAGAACCCGGTGATGACAACAACCAGGACATCTCATCGCTGGTCGGCAAGATCGATATCCGCAAGCTCGAACAATTTTCGCAGAGCGATCCCGATGCCTACAGCTTTTCCGGCGGACTGTGTCTGGCCAATCAGGGCCTGCTCGAGTTTGTCGAAATGTTCAAGGCACCCATCAAGGTGCTGCACCCTTTGCTGACTGCCACGCAGGAAGGCAATTACAAAGGCACGGAAGGATTTGGCGCCATTCCATTCGAGGGCATCATCCTGGCGCACTCGAACGAATCGGAATGGAAAGTCTTCAAGAACAACAAAAACAACGAAGCATTTCTGGATCGCATCTATATCGTCAAGGTGCCGTATTGCCTGCGCGTTTCGCAGGAGGTGCGCATCTACGAAAAGCTGCTGCGCCACTCCTCGCTGGCCAATGCGCCCTGCGCACCGGGAACCTTGCGCATGATGGCGCAGTTTTCAGTGCTCACGCGCCTCAAGGAACCGGAAAATTCCAGCGTTTTTTCCAAGATGCAGGTGTACGACGGCGAGAACCTCAAGGACACCGATCCGAAAGCCAAATCGATTCAGGAATACCGCGACTATGCCGGCGTCGACGAGGGCATGAACGGCATTTCAACACGCTGGGCTTTCAAGATCCTCTCCAAGGTGTTCAACTTCGATCATTCCGAGGTGGCGGCCAATCCGGTGCACCTGCTCTACGTGCTCGAGCAGAGCATCGAGCGCGAGCAGTTTGTCCAGGAGATCGAGCAGAAGTACCTGACCTACGTCAAGGAGTACCTCGCCAACAAGTACGTCAGCTTCATCGGCAAGGAAATCCAGACCGCCTATCTGGAGTCTTACTCCGAGTATGGCCAGAACATCTTTGATCGTTATGTGACCTTTGCTGACTACTGGATTCAGGATCAGGAATATCGTGATGCCGATACCGGCGAGTCGTTTGACCGCACCTCGCTCAACAACGAACTCGAAAAGATCGAGAAGCCCGCCGGCATCAGCAACCCCAAGGACTTCCGTCACGAGATCGTCAACTTCGTGCTGCGCGCGCGCGCCAACAATGCCGGCAACAATCCGCTTTGGGCCTCGTACGAAAAACTGCGCAGCGTCATCGAGAAGAAAATGTTCTCGAACACCGAAGATCTGCTGCCGGTCATTTCCTTCAACGCCAAGGCCTCGGCCGAGGATCAGACCAAACATGAGGATTTCGTCAATCGAATGATTCAAAAAGGCTATACGCGCAAACAGGTGCGCCTGTTGTGCGAATGGTATCTGCGGGTTAGAAAGTCGTCCTGAAACCACGGGAATCCCGATGTTTCAACTGATCGACCGGCGCCTCAACGCAAAACACAAAAGCATCGTCAATCGCGATCGCTTCCTGCGGCGTTACCGCGACCAGATCAAGGACGCAGTCACGCGCTCGATCAAGACCCGCGGCGTCACCGACATCGACCACGGCGATCAGGTATCGATCCCCAAACGCCAACTCCGTGAACCCGCCTTCTCACACGGTCATGGCGGTAGCACCGAGAGCGTCCATCCGGGCAATCAGGACTATCTCGCCGGCGATGAGATCGATCGGCCGCAGGGTGCTCAGGGCGGCGCCAGCAAGCCGAGCGAAGACGGCGAGGGCGAGGACGATTTTTCCTTCGCCCTGTCGCGCGACGAATACCTCAACTTCATCTTCGATGATCTGGAGCTGCCCAACCTCGTCAAGGAACACCTGCTCGAGCCGCGCGAAACCAGGACGGTGCGCGTCGGGTTTGCCAGCGACGGCATGCCCGCCAACCTGCACGTGGTGCGCAGCCTCAAAGGCGCGATCGGCCGGCGCATCGCCCTCGGCGGGCCGCTGCAAAAAAAGTTGCATGAACTGGAAGCCCGACTCGAACTGCTGCGCGCCGCCCAGCCCCCTGTCGCCGAAGACATCACTGCGCTCGAAGACCAGATCAGCGTACTGCGCGCGCGCATCCTCGGCATTCCTTATCTTGATCCGTTCGATCTGCGCTACGTCAACCGCATCAGGCAGCCCAAGCCCTCAAATCGCGCGGTCATGTTTTGCCTGATGGATGTTTCGGGTTCGATGGATGAGAGCCGCAAGGACATGGCCAAGCGTTTTTTCATCCTGCTCTACCTGTTTCTGACACGCAGCTACGACACCATCGAAGTGGTTTTCATCCGCCACCACACCCAGGCCAGCGAAGTGGACGAGGACAATTTTTTCAACTCGCGCGAGACCGGCGGCACCATCGTCTCTTCTGCCCTGCACCTGATGATCGACATCATCAAGGCGCGTTATCCGCAAGAAGAATGGAACATCTACGGCGCCCAGGCTTCGGACGGTGATAACTGGCACGATGATTCGCCGGCCTGCCGCGACCTGCTCAACGAGCAGATCATGCCGCTGGTGCAGTATTTTGCCTACATCGAAATCACCGATGGCGAACCGCAGAACCTCTGGCAGGAATACCAGCGCGTCAAAGCGCAGCAGCGCTTTTTCGCGATGCAGCGCATTACCTCACAGGCCGATATCTATCCGGTGTTTCGCGAGTTGTTCAAGGCACAAACGGGTCACGACTGAACGTGGCCCGGAGGCCTGAGCATCGAGCCAACCAGCAAGCCAGAAAGCGCAGCATGGAAACCGACCACGATCCCAACACCCACACCATCTGGCATCCAGGTGACCTGCCGCCCGTGCCGGAGTTTCTGGCGCGCCACCGCAAACCCCTGCCCTCACCATCGGAATGGACCTTCACGCTGCTGCAGGACTATCAGGATGAAATCGCCCGCGTGGCGCAGCGCTTCGGCCTCGACACCTACCCGGTACAACTCGAGATCATCACCGCCGAGCAGATGATCGATGCATACGCGTCGGCCGGCATGCCCATCGGTTATTACCACTGGTCATTCGGCAAGCGCTTTCTGGCCACCGAGCGCGCCTACAAGCGCGGCCAGATGGGACTGGCCTACGAGATCGTCATCAACTCCGATCCGTGCATTGCCTACCTCATGGAAGAAAATACCATGCCGATGCAGGCGCTGGTGATTGCCCATGCGGCCTATGGCCACAACTCCTTTTTCAAGGGCAATTACCTGTTTCGCACCTGGACCGACGCCAGCTCGATCATCGATTATCTGGTCTACGCCAAGGCCTACATCCTCGAATGTGAACATCGCCATGGCATAGACGCCGTCGAGGGCCTGCTCGACTCCTGCCATGCGCTCATGAACTACGGCGTGGACCGCTACAAGCGGCCGCGTAAACTGTCCCTCACCGAAGAGCAGACGCGCCGCGAGGAGCGCGAAGCCCATCTGCAGTCTCAGGTCAACGAACTGTGGCGCACCGTGCCGCAACGGCGTTCGTCGAGCAGTTCAAACCAGCAGGAACGGTTTCCTGCCGAGCCGCAGGAAAACCTGTTGTATTTCATCGAAAAAAACGCGCCCCTGCTGGAGCCCTGGGAACGCGAAGTGGTGCGCATCGTGCGCAAGCTCGCCCAGTACCTGCATCCACAGCGCCAGACTCAGGTGATGAACGAAGGCTGGGCGACCTTCTGGCACTACACCATCCTCAACACGCTCTACGATGACGGACTGCTAACCGACAGTTTCATGCTCGAGGTCTTGCATTCGCATACCAGCGTCATCAACCAGCCGCCAGTGAGCGCGCCCTGGTACCGCGGCATCAATCCCTATGCGCTCGGTCTGGCGATCTACGCCGACCTGCGGCGCATCTGCGAACAGCCGACCGAGGAAGACCGCCGCTGGTTTCCGGAAATCGCCGGCAGCGACTGGTGCAAGACCCTCGACTTTGCCATGCGCAACTTCAAGGACGAAAGTTTCATCGCGCAATTCCTGTCGCCCAGGCTGATCCGTGATTTCCGCCTGTTCGCCATCCTCGATGACGACAAATTTCCCAAATACCACGTCTCGGCCATCCACGACGATGCCGGCTACCAGCAGATCCGCGAAAAACTCGCGCGCCAGTACGACATCAGCCTGTCTGAACCCAACATCCAGGTCTGGAATGTCGACCTGCGTGGCGACCGCTCCCTGACGCTGCGCCACGTGCAGCACAATCGACGGCCGCTTGGTGACGACACCATGGAGGTGCTCCATCACGTGGCGCGGCTGTGGCGCTTTGATGTGCGGCTCGAAAGCATCGGCCCGAGCGGCGCCGTGGTCAAGACCTACGACTGCCGCGCGCCCGACTGAGCGCTGCGCCGCCACTGACTGCCAGCCAGCCAGGCGGCGCCGGCCATGGGCAGACTCATCGCCCAGAACACATGGTCGGTACTGAGCAGCGCACCGATCGTGCCGGCGACCAGCGGGGCGATCGCCTGAATGGTGTAGAGCAGCGACACGCGCAGGCCAACGATGTCACCGATCCGGTCCTGCGGCGCGCTGTCATGCAACAGCGAGGTCAACAAGGGCGCGGTCAGACCGGTCGAGATCCCCAGAAAGGCGGCACACAGCAACTGCAGCGTGAAGCTGGTGAACAGCGGTACGCACACCATCGCCGAGCCACCCGCCAAGACGGCGGCGAGGATCATTTGCCAGGGCGTAAAGCATCGTGCCAACAAACCCGTGACACCGCGCACAGCGACCATGCCAACGGCATACACACCCAGCAGCAGGCCAATGCTCGAGGCACTCCAGCCCAGATGCACACCCTTGATCGGCGCCAGAAACAGAAAACTGTAGGTCACCAGCTGGGTCAGCACCGTGCAGGTATAAACACGACGAAAGTCCGGCAGGCGCAGCAGCGTCCAGGCGCCACGCCGCGCCACCGCTCGGGCTGCCGGTTCAGTACGGCGCACCGGTCCCGGCAGGGGAATCCAGCCGACGGCCACCAGCGCCACCGAGATCAAAGGCAAGGCGGCAAAAGCGAGAAAGGTATTGGCATCGCCCAGATGGTCGATGGAAAATCCGCCGATCATCGGCGCCACAAAACTGGTGAATCCGAAGGCTGTCCCCGAATAAGTGAAGCTGAGCAGACGCTGCGCCGAATCCTGCGTGTGAACCAGGGTGTGCTGGTTGGACACATAAAACATGCCCCAGGAGGTTCCGGTGATCAGGGCGACCACGAACAGTCCCGGCAATCCCTGCCACAACCAGGCCAGGCAGGAAGCAAGACAGATGGCCGTCGGCGCAGCCATCATGATCAGGCGCGGACCATGATGGTCGATCCAGCGTCCGACCGGCACGGCGATGAAAATGCTAACGATGCCAAACAGGGCCATGAGCGCGCCAATGACCGCCGGCGAGGCACCGAGGTGAATCGCCGACAGCGATACCCCCAGCCGGTTCACCCCCACGGTGACGTGAACCAGCGCGGTCATGCCGATCAGCAAAAAGACTTGTTTCAACGAATATTCCCGGAATTGCTTTGGTAACGCCCGCGCATCATGGCCAGGGGAAAATATCTCCGCGGGCCTGACGGGCGAAAGACCCGATGGTAACAAGCCAGCGCCGCAAGCGCGAATGGCCCGCAACCCGGCGCTGCCCGGCGCTTGTTACAATCAGACCCTCCGGACTCTCCGCCAACCAGGGCCAGCGCCCTCCAGGACCCCCATGCAGCGATTGATCATCGCCATTTCCGGCGCATCTGGCGCGATTTACGGCATTCGTGCCCTGCAGATGCTGCGCCAGCTGGGTGGCTTCGAAAGTCACCTGATCGTGTCGCCGTCGGGCGCGCGCACCATCATCGAGGAAACTGACCATACCCTCGAGCAGGTGCGCGCCATGGCCGATGTGGTGCACGAATACCGCGATATCGGTTCCCCCCTGTCGAGTGGTTCATTCGCCACCCTCGGCATGCTGGTGGCGCCCTGCTCCATCAAGACGCTCTCGGGCATTGCCCATTCATACGACAGCGAACTGATCGTGCGCGCCGCCGATGTCTGCCTCAAGGAGCGCCGCCGGGTGGTGCTGATGCTGCGCGAAACGCCGCTGCACGCCGGTCATATCGACCTGATGCAACAGGCCACCCGCAATGGCGCCATCATCATGCCGCCGGTGCCGGCGTTCTACTTCCGGCCGGCCAGCATTGCCGAGCTGGTCGACCAGACGACCAGCCGCGCACTCAGCCTGCTCGGCATTGATGTGCCATCGGCGCAACACTGGAAAGAACCCCCGGCACCCCAGGCCTGATCCGAATCGCCTTTGAATTGGCGGGTTTTTTACCGCCAGAGAACGGGATATTCTCCAGTTTTTCAGCAGTCCGGCGCACCGCGCGCAGGCTGAATCATCGAATTCCGGCGGCATGCACGAACATGGCGCGAAGCAGAGTGCGACGCGACCATGGGCCGATTGTGCTGATCGTGCCGATCGTGCTGATCGTGCCGAACATCAGTTCCAGGATAAGAACCTCGCGATAACTAACTGACTAAATTAGGAAAATCGTGACTTAATCCGCAGTCTTCTGGCTTGCATTTCAGGGGGTTATCTTTTATTATTTAGCCATGGACCTCAAGTAGAAATGCAGCGAATTTCTCATTGAGCAACCTCAAGTTTTGACGAGTACCGAAGAAGGCTAAAGGAGTCTTCCGGCCCCTTTGACAATCTGGTGCAGCAAACGAAAACCGCGATGTCCAAACCTGCTGGATGTCTTGCACTCCTTGGCGTTCGGTGTTCGCTCTTGCGATCACCGAGGGTGGGCAATACTGTATTGATATGGCCCGCACCGGTCGCTGCATCCAGAACAGATGTCTCCGCAGCAGGCACAGGGATAGCGCCAACATGAAAAATGCAGTCAGCAGATCGCAGGGATTCACGCTCATCGAATTGATGATCACGGTGGTGATCGTCGCCATCCTGGCCTCCATCGCCGTGCCGGCCTACTCCGATTACCTCCTGCGCGGCAAGATCACCGAAGCCGTGAGCAATCTTTCGGACATGCGCGCCAAGCTCGAGCAGTACTTCCAGGACAACCGCAGTTATATCGGGGCCTGCGTGTCCAGCACCATCGCCCCCTTACCCGCCGGCAGCAACGCCAAGTACTTCACCTACACCTGCCCCACGCTGACGGCCTCCACTTTTGTCGTCACCGCGACCGGAAATTCGACGCAGGGCATGAGTAATTTCACCTATACGATTAATCAATCCAATGCCAAGGCGACCACCAGCGTGCCCACCGGATGGGTGGCCCCGGGCACGTGCTGGGCGCTGAAAAAGGATGGTTCGTGTTGAAGCATCCGCAAGCCGGCTTCAGTCTGATCGAGACCATGATTGGTCTGGTGATCGTCGCCGTGCTGTTGTTTGCCGCCGTTCCGCAGTTCTCGGTGTTCCTGCACAACCAGCGTCTGCGCGGCGCCGCCCAGGGGCTCAGCGCCGGACTGCAACTGGCGCGTGCCGAGGCGGTCAAGCGCAATGCCCGCGTCGAAATGATCCTGACCAACGCGGACCCCATCGCCACACTGGTCAATTCGGCAACCGCCAACGTCAATGGCGTCCACTGGATCGTGCGCCAATACGACCCGGTCACGCTGTTCTACAATTTCATTGAAGGCCGCGACGGCGCCACCGGCACCGGCATGTTTGACGCCACACCGGTGCTGACCACGGCGTCGGTGGCAACGATTCCGTTCAACAACTTTGGCCGCACCAATCTGACCTCACAGGTCACCATCACCCTGACCAATCCGAGCCTGGGCACCTGCGCACCCTCCGGCAAGGTACGCTGCCTGAATGTTCTGGTTCCGGTTGGCGGTCAGGTACGCCTGTGTGACCCCGATTCCAGTCTTGCGGCAGCGGATACCCGACGATGCTAAAGCCCCTTTCCCGTCTGCGCGACCAGTCCGGCATGGTGTTGCTGGAGGCATTGATCGGCATCCTCATCTTCACCATCGGCGTGCTCGGACTCATCGGCCTGCAAGCCTCGACCATTTCGGCCGCCGCGGACGCCCAGTACCGTGGTGAAGCGGCACAGCTGGCGGAACAGATCATCTCCCAGGTCTGGCTCAATACCGACCGCACCAGCCTCGCGACGCTGCAGACTTCGATCAACACCTTCCGCTACAACACTACCGGCAGCAACTGTGCCTTCAGCGGCGGCGCGGCCGACACCACGAACACGGTGCTATCCGCCTGGGTCACTTCGGTCACCTCGACGGCGGCGACACGCCTGCCGGGCACAGCCTCGGGCATGTTGCAGGTCGGCGTCAACACAGCCTCCAACAACCTCGTTTCGGTCACGGTATGCTGGCAGTCTCCCAAGGATCCGCTGCCGCGGCAACACGTGATCATGGCGAACCTCTCCTGACATGAAGCCGCGACTCACCTATCCCTCGGTGGCCCGCCAGAGCGGCCTGAGCCTGATTGAAATCCTCGTCGGTGTGGTCATCGGCATGCTGGGTATTGTGGTGATTTTCCAGACCCTGTCGTCCTGGGAGGCGCGCCGTTACTCCACAGCAGGGGGTGCCGATGCGCAGGTCATCGGCGCCATCGCCATTCACTCGCTCGAGCGCGACATCAAACCAGCCGGTTATGGGTACAGCCTTTCAACACTGATGGGCTGCACGGTCAACGCCATCGACACGGCACGTCCCACACCGGCATTCACCTTCATGCTTGCACCGGTCATCATCACGCAGGGAGCAGCGGGTGCACCAGACACCATCACCACACTGTATGGCGGCGGCAATCAGATGGTCGGCGGGCAAACGTTTTCGACATCAAGCGCCAGCAGCAAACGCCTGCAAAGCCGCAGCGGCGTGCAGGCCGGCGACCTCGCCATCGTCGCTGCTGCGGGTCCGCTCTGCCAGATGGTCGAAATCAGCGCCACCAACAACGTCGATACCATCACGGTCAACCACGCCACCGGCAGTTATGTGAATTCCTCAGGGACAACGGTCACCGCGCGTTACAACACCGCAACCCCAGTAGTCACCTTCACGACCGGCAATTTCTATGACATCGGTGCCCTGCCTAGCCGCAACATCTGGTCCATCCGCAATTTCAATACCCTCATCGTCACCAACGACCTGCGTTATGCCGACACCAACTCGGATGGCCTGAACGACTGGAACGAAATCGGTGACAACATCATCGATCTGCAGGCCGACTACGGTGTCGACGCCAACCTCGACAACCGCATTTCAGCCAGTGAATGGACCACCACCACGCCGACGGCCTGGAACCGCGTGCTCGCCGTTCGGGTGGCCCTGCTGGTGCGCAACAGCCAGTACGAAAAGTCGGTCATCACCAGCACCGCACCCACCTGGATGGGCAGCACCTTCACCATGCGCAATGTCGACGGCACCACCGACAACAACCCGGCCAGCGCGAACAACTGGCGCAATTATCGCTACCGGGTGCATCAGGCGGTCGTGCCGCTGCGCAACATGCTGTGGGGGACATCGCCATGATGCGTTGCCCTAGTCCGGTGGTCCGGGCGCGCCTGCACCGGCCGGCTTCGCTGCTGCGCCGTGCCCAGCGCGGCGTCGTGCTGTTCATCGCCCTGATCATGCTGGTGGCCATGACCCTGACCGGGCTAGCCCTGTCCCATTCGGTCACGACCAGTGTGCTGGTGGCCGGCAATCTGGGCTTCCAGCAGGGCGCGACTAGTTCCGGCGACGCGGGCATTGAGGCAGCGCGCGCCTGGCTGGTCGTGCAAGGCGGCGACACCCTGCGCGTTGACGGACTGCCGGGCTATCTGTCCAACTGGGACACCACCTTCAACCCGGCCACCTTCAACTGGGCCACGAATGCCACTGCCGTCGGAACGGATGCGGGTGGCAATACAGTGTCCTACATCATTCACCGACTGTGCAGCACCTCGGGCCTGACCGCCAACGCGCCCTTGCAGCAGTGCGTCACGGTGCAACTGACCGGCGCTACCGGCACCAAAGGGGGCGCCTCGTATGGCTCGCTGCCGCTGACTGGCGTGACCTACGTGTATTACCGCATCACGGCACGCACCGCCGGTCCCCGCAATACCGTTAGTTATGTGCAGGCAATCCTGTACTGATGGA
>CANJOT010000049.1 GCA_947475815.1 Burkholderiales bacterium
GATCAGGGGCGCCACGCCCGAGCGGCGCGTTTTGGGCGAATCGAGATAGCGCTTGGCCTGGGCGACCAGGGTTTCATGGGCCTCTTTCAGTTGAAGCAGACCGGCCTGCGATGTTTGCTGGTCGGGACGGGCGATGGTGTTGTGCGCGGCCGCAATGCGATCCAGGCCCTCCAGCACTTTGTCGTACAGGCTTGATTTGAACGTGAGCGGTTTGCCAAGGGTCTTGTCCTGAACGGCCTGGGCCCGAGTCGGCAGGGCGCTGCGGATGGCGTCTGGGACGGGGGCACTGGCGGCACGCGCACTGAGCGGTGTTTTGCCGGTGGCCGCAGGTGTTGCAACAGTCACGCTGCGGGCTGGTACGGCCTGCGCCTTGGCTTTGTCTCGGACAGCGTCGCTTGGCAACGCCGATGAGGAGCGGGCAGCGTCCAGCGGCGAAGCCGGTGATTGGCGTTTGCGGTCACCGAATAGTCCGAAAGCCACGGTGTTTACCTCAGTCGACCTCAGTTGGTCTCATTGTTTGCATTAAGGTTTTGACTGAGTTGCATCCTAGGTGAGGTAGTTCCCAGCTTCCCGATGGTGGCTCGGCGTGGGCTGCCACCTGACTGGCGGGCGAAACCGGCGCAAACCATTACAATATCGACTGCAAGCGGGCCTCCGTCCCGCTGAAATTGCTCCTCCAGACCTTTGCCCCCGTTGATGTGTAGACCATGACCGAAGCCGCTCAAGATCCCAATTCACTCGCCCACCTGTTTGCCAACAATCGCGAATGGGCCGGCGCCATCGTCGCTAAAAATCCGGATTTTTTTCAGAAGCTTGCGGCCCAGCAGGCGCCCGAATTCCTGTGGATCGGTTGCTCCGACAGCCGCGTGCCGGCCAATCAGCTGCTTGGCCTGCTGCCCGGCGATGTGTTTGTACACCGCAATGTCGCCAACGTCATCGTGCACAGTGACCTCAACTTCCTGTCGGTCCTGCAGTTCGCCATTCAGGTCATGAAGGTGCGCCACATCATCGTCTGTGGCCACTACGGCTGTTCGGGGGTGCAGGCGGCGCTGCTCAAGCGGCGCATCGGCCTGGCTGATAACTGGTTGCGCCATGTGCAGGATGTGCACCAGAAGTACAACCGCTATCTGGGCGAGGTGCTCCCCTTGCGCGCCCGCCATGACCGTCTGTGTGAGCTCAATGCCATTGAGCAGGCCGCCAACGTCAGCCAGACCACCATCGTGCAGGATGCCTGGGATCAGGGCCAGCCACTGACCATCCACAGCTGGGTGTATGGCATTGAGGATGGTTTGCTGCGCGATCTCGACCTGACCCTGAGTGGCCCTGAGGATCTCGCCTGCAAGCTACCGGCGAGTCTGACGCGCTACGAAGCCGCCTGAATGCTGCCCGAACTCTGCTTGCGGGCGGGGTACTCCATGCTTGCAAGATTCTGTGAATCTGCGATGATGATGGTCGCCGAGTGAAGTAAGAAAAACGCGCTCGCCATGATGGCGCGATCAAAGACGCCGCGTTCCACGCGGACTATGGAGACAAGCATGAGATTTTTCCTGCACGGGCTGCGCGAGTGCGCTGCCATCCTGTTGCTGGCAGCGGCAGGTCTGGCAGTTGCCCAGGAATTTCCGACCAAACCGATCCGGGTCATCATTCCCACGGCACCAGGCGGGCAGCCGGATGCGGTCAGCCGCATTCTGACCGAGCCGATGACCAAAATTCTGGGCCAGCCCTTCGTGGTGGACAATATCGCCGGTTCGGGTGGCGTGGCCGCCATCGCCACGGCGCAGGCTGCACCGGCCGATGGCCACACCATCTTTGTGGCGGATGCGGCGCACTGGGCCATCAGCCAGGCGCTGCGCCCCAAGCAGGCCACGGACTTCCTGAAGATCTTTACGCCTATTCGTCAGACGCATCAGACCTCGATTGTGCTGGTGGTCAACAACAGCCTCAATGTCAATAACCTGCAGGAGCTGGTGGCCCTGATCAAGGCCAATCAGGGCAAGTTCAACTACGGTTCGGCGGGCATCGGCAGCGTGCATCATCTGACCATGGAGGCCTTCAAGAACGCCTTTGGTCTGGAGATCGTGCATGTGCCCTACAAGTCGAGCAGTCTGGCGCTGCCGGCCATCGTCAGTGGCGAGCTGCAGATGATGTTTGCCGGACTGGCCTCGATCACGCCCTTCGTCAAGACCAATCGCGTCAAGGTGATTGCGCTGGCCAACAAGAAACGCACGCCGCTGGCCGGCAACATCACGCCGGTGGCCGAGAGCGGTGCGCCCGATTTTGACTTTGGCAGCGCAGCGGCCATGTTTGTGCGTGTTGGCACGCCGCCGGCGGTGATTGCCAAGCTGGCCGCCGCCTTCGACAAGGCGTATGCCATACCGGAAGTGACGGCGCGCATGACGGCCAACAATATTGAATTCGTTGCCCAGTCGTCGCCGGAATCGACGCTGGAAATGGTGCGTGCTGACATTCCGCGCTGGGCGGCAGCGGCCAAGTTTGCGGGAGCGGCAGAGTAGGTGTATGTCGTGGGATGTTGATCTGAAAAAAGCTATAAAACCAATAAGGAAGCGTTGCCATGTTGAGCGAAAAAGACAATGAACGCCTGACCCGCGTGGGTCCGGGCACCCCGATGGGCAATCTGATGCGCCGTTACTGGATGCCGATTGCCATTTCATCGGACATCACCGAAAAGCCGGTGCACCGGCGCCTGCTGGGTGAAGATCTGGTGGTGTTTCGCACCACCACCGGCAAGGTCGGCGTGGTGCAGGATCGTTGTTCGCACCGGCGCACCCAGCTGACTGTGGGTATCGCCGAGGCCGATGGCATCCGCTGTGGCTATCACGGCTGGAAATTTGCCCTCGATGGCCGCTGCCTCGAGCAGCCGCCCGAGCCGCGCATGATTCCGCGCGCTGATATCACCGCCTACCCGGCGGAAGAACTCGGCGGCCTGATCTTTGCCTACCTCGGTCCCAAGCCGGCGCCGCTGCTGCCGCGCTTTGACCTGTTTGTCATGGATGGTGTGATCCGCGACATCGGCTGGTCGCATTACAAGTTCAACTGGCTGCAGGCAATGGAAAACGCCGTTGATCCCTACCATGGCGAATGGCTGCATGGCCACTTCATGAATTCGGTGCGTGCCCGCGAAGGCAAGTCGCCGGTGACGCACTATGCCAAAAAACACGTCAAGGTGGGCTTTGATGCGTTTGAATACGGCATCATCAAGCGCCGCCTGCTGGAAGGCCAGAGCGAGGCCACCGAAGATGCATGGACCATCGGCCATCCGCTGGTGTTTCCAAACATGGTGAAGATCGGTGGCGGCGGTTTTCAGCAGATCCAGATCCGTGTGCCGATGGATGATGAAAACATCTGGCATCTCTGGTACACCATCTACAAACCCGATGGCCAGTTGCCCGAACAGAAGACCGTGCCCGGTTACCAGGTGCCGATCGAAGACGAACACGGCGAGGCCATCCTGAACTTCATCGATGGTCAGGATGCTGAAGCCTGGGGCCGTCAGGGGGTGATTGCCGACCGCACGCGCGAGCTGCTGGGTCATGCCGACGTTGGCATTGCCATGTACCGGCAGATGCTCAAGGAGCAGATCGAAAACGTCGAGGCCAATCGCGATCCGCTTGGCGTGGTGCGTGATGCCGCGCGCAATGTTGTGATCGATCTGCCGGTTGAGCGCACCAAACCGTTCAGCGACAACAAGACCTATATTGCCGGCATCCTCAATGCGCAGGCGGTGTTGTATTCGCCGCTCAACGGCATGCTCAAGGACCTGTTTGGCGTGGCCGATACGGTGCGCTAGCAGACGCGGGCAGCGTTCACTCCGGTGAGCGCTGCCGGTCTTGCAGGAATCCGAGCAGGGCCGCGTTGAAGGCGGGTGCATTTTCAAACTGAACCCAGTGTCCTGCATTGCCGATCTTGGTCAGTGAATGAAAGCGCGGTGCGCTGCGCAGGGCCTGTTCGATCGATTCGTACCGGCCCTGGTAGAGCGGGTCTTCCTCACCATAGATGCCGGCAACGGTGCACGGGTAGTGCGCCACTTTTTCGCGCAGCACATCGGTGAGCATCAGCCGGCGTTTGCGCAGCCGGTCGCGCACCACGTTGGTGGCATGCAGGCGGATGGCAAATTCATCGGCCGAGGCCTCATGAGCGAGCATCAGTGTGAGCAGATTGTGCCGGTGGATGGCGTCGCGCTGCGGTCCTTCCGGAGTGGTATGAAAGGGCCAGACATCGAGCACCGGCAGCGGGTTGTGGGTCAGGCTGGGCGCGCCGACCAGCACCAGACTGCGAAAACGCTGCGGACATTCATGGGCCCACAGTCCGGCCGTCAGCCCGCCATACGAAAACCCGACGATATCGACTGCCTGATCACCCAGCAGAATGGCTGCGCCGCGCTCCAGCCAGCCCGGCAAGACGTTGGCGTCGTGACCATCGGGCGGGGTGGCGGAGTCGCCAAATCCGGGAATGTCGGGCACGATGACGCGGTGGCCGGACTGGGCGAGCACTTCGATGTTGCGCACCCAGTGGTTCCAGCTGCCGGATCCGCCGTGCAGCAGGATCAGGGGCGTGGCCGTTGCGGCACCCCAGACGCGCCAGACAAGTTTGCCATCGCCACAGGGGGTCAGAATTTTTTCGGCCTGGAGTTCCAGGGTTTGTGCATCGGCGAAACGTTCGATCACGGCGGTCCTGACTGGTGCTCTATGGTGCTGATGAACAGCGGACTCCAGGGAATCTACCGCGGGCTGGGCTTGAGTTGCGTCTCGTTCGCTCGAATTTTATCAAATTGTGCAGCTGCACGCCTTTGTTTCGGGGCAGAATACCATCATGTTGCAAACTCAAGCCCATGGTCAGGGTCACCCGGTTCTGGTCTTCATTCACGGTTTTTCCTGTGATCTGAGCGACTGGAAAGACGTCGTGCCGCTGTTGTCGGTCAGCCATCGTTGCCTGACCGTCGACTTGCCCGGTCACGGTCACTCGCCGGCGGCGCGGCCGCTGTCGGTCGAATCGTGTGCCATGGCGCTCAATGAGACTTTGGATGAAATGGGTCTCGATGATGTCGTGCTGATCGGCCACAGCATGGGTTGTCGCGTGGCCTGCGAAGCGGCCAGCCGTTCGGGTGGGCGCGTGCGCGGCATCGTCTGTATTGATGGCAGCCGGGTTAATGGCGCGGGTGCGCTGGAAAAGCTGGAGCGCAGGCTGGCGCCGGCCGGTGCCATGGCGCAATTCCTGCCTGGCTTCTACGAAGATTTTTACATCGACGCCACACCACCGGCGGTGCGCGCTTTCATCAACGCGCGGCGCGACCGCATGGACCACGAGCTGGCGCGCGAGCTGCTGCTCAATTTCATACGCTGGGATGCGGCTGCGGCAGTGGCCGCGCTGGCGCGCATCCGCGCGCCGCTGCTGGTCATTCAATCGACCGCGCTCGACGCCAACATGAAGCGCGTGCCGATTCCACCAGGTACCGAGACGCCATGGATGGCCGCCGTGCGCGCCGGTGTGCCAGGCGCGCGTTTTGAGATCATGCAGGGCGTTGGCCATTTTCCCATGCTTGAGGCGCCCGCGGCGACCGCCAAGCTGATCGCCGCCTTCCTCAATACGGCTGGCTGACCGCGCCACCAATCGTTACGCTGGCAATCAAAGGGCAATACCGGGTAGCATACGGATTGCGGCGGCGTCGGTGCAGAGCAGGGCCTGTAGCACTGACGGTCAACATGACAAAAGAACCATCAAAATCAACAGGAGATCCGGATGTCTATCCGTGAAAAATTTATTGGCAGCTTGTTTCCTGCACTCGCAGCAGTCCTGCTGGCCGGCAGCATGTCGCCGGCCCTGGCGCAGGGCAATAAGCCGGTGCGCATCATTGTTCCTTACGGCACCGGCAGCGGCGCCGACATCGTTTCACGCATGATTGCCGCGCAGCTGGCCGAGCGACTCAAGGAACCGGTGATCGTTGAAAACCGTCCCGGCAACAGCGCCATCATTGGCGTCAACGCGCTCAAGAATTCAACGCCCGATGGTTACACCATTGGCGTGCTGGTGTCCGGCAATGCGGCCCAGCCCTGGCTGACGAAGGATCTGCCTTTCGACATCCGCAAGGACTTCATCCCGCTGACCCTGCTGTATTCCGGCCCGCTGGTGATGACCGTGCCGGTCACCCTGCCAGTCAAAACCCTGGCCGAGTTCGTTGCCTACGCCAAGGCCAATTCGGGCAAGGTGTTCTACGGCACGCTGGGCGCGGGCACCACGACCCATCTGGCCGCTGAATTCCTCAAGCAGGCCGCCAATATCCAGATGACCAATGTACCCTTCAAGGGCTCGGCCGAAATCCATACCGCGGTGGCTTCGGGCGAGGTGCAGGTGTCGTTTGACAATTACATCTCACCCAAGCCGCTGGTCGATGCCGGCAAGCTGCGCGCCATTGCCATTACCAGCAAAAATCGCACGGCGACCCTGCCAAATCTGCCCACCGTGGCAGAATCCTACCCAGGGGTTGAAGTCGGCTTCTGGACCGGCTTTGCCGCACCAGCCAACACGCCCAAGGAAATGACCGACCGCATTGGCGCCGCCCTGCGCGCCGTGCTGGCCATGCCCGAAATACGTCGCAGGATTGCCGAGACCGGTTCCGAACCGGGCGGCGGCAGCGCGGCCGAGTTCTCCGCCCTGATCGACAGCGATTACGAAAAGTTTGGCAAGGTCATTCGGGCCGCTGGCCTGAAGCCTGAATAAGCACTCACCGGGCGCGATCATGAAGGTCGTATTGGTCACAGGTGCGGCACGCGGGTTGGGCGCGGCCATCGTCGGGCAATTGTCCGAGGCTGGTGTCACGGCCATCGGTGCCACGCGTGCCGACTGTGATGTGGCCGATTACGGCCAGGTCAGCCGCTTTGTCGCGCGCGTGCTGGGCCAGCACGGCCGCATCGACGCGGTGATCAATAATGCCGGCGTGATCGAGCCGATTGCCATGCTGGCCGATGGCGACCCGGCCGTCTGGGCGCACGCCATCAGCGTCAATCTGGTGGGCGGCTACAACGTCATCCACGCCGTGCTGCCGGCCATGCTGGCGGCCGGGCACGGCTGCATCGTCAATATTTCATCGGGCGCCGCGGCGCGGCCGCATCTGGGCTGGAGTGCCTATTGTGCCGGCAAGGCCGGTCTGGCCCTGCTGACGCGCAGCGTCCATCTCGAATACGGTGGTCGTGGCATCCGCACGTTTGGCCTGCGTCCCGGACTGATGGATACGGGCATGCAGGATACGATCCATGCGTCGGGGATCGAGAACGAGGTGACCGCGCACCGGCGCGATCAGCTGCCCTCGACGCACGCGCCGTCACGCATTGCCGCGTGGCTTGCCATCGACGCGCCGGAAGACTTGTGCGGCCGCGAACTGGCCGCCGGCGATGAAGGCTTGTCCGGACGTGCCGATGCGGGCATCAAGGCCTGTCGTGATCAGTCAAATTTCAAATTGGCCTGACGCACTACGTCCGCCCAGGTCGTCACTTCCTCGCGCAGGAAAACGCCAAAATCTTCCGGGCCCATGGCGGCCACATCCTGGCCTTGTCCCTTGAGTTTTTCGGCGACGTCGGGCATGGCGAGCACCTTGCTCATGTCGGCGTGAAACTTGTGCAGGATGGCCGAAGGCGTGCCGGCCGGGGCGAGAAATCCGAACCACACGACCACTTCAAAATTGGACACGCCGGCTTCGATCATGGTGGGCACGCCGGGCGCGCTGGGTGACCGGGTTTTGCCGGTCACGGCCAGCGCGAGCAGGCGGTTGTCGCGGGCGTAAGGCATGATCGCCGCCGCCGTGGCGAACAGCGCGTCGACCCGGCCGTCCAGCAGATCGGTCATGGCCGGGCCGCTACCCTTGTAGGGCACATGCAGGGCCGGCATGCCGGTGCGGCGCTTGAGCAGTTCGATGGCCAGGTGGGTCGTTGTGCCCTGGCCGGCCGATGCAAAATTGAGGCCGCCCGGGCGGTTTTTTGCGACGTCCAGCAACCCTTTCACGGTGGTCGCGCCGGCTTTGGGATTAACGCCCAGCACAAACGGCGCGCGCGTGGCCAGAGCGGCCGCGGTCAGGTCTTTGAACAGATCGTAAGACGGCTTCGACGCCGAGCTGGCCGCCAGCGCCACGGTGTTCGAGACGATCACAAAGCTGTAACCGTCGGGCGCCGACTTGGCCACCAGATCCACGCCCAGATTGGCGCCCGCGCCGGGCCGGTTTTCGACGTACACCGACTGGCCCCACATCTCGGTCAGTTTGGCGCTGACCAGACGTGCCAGCACATCGATGCCACCGCCCGGAGTGTAGGGCACGACGATGCGCACCGGCTTGGTGGGGTATTGCTGTGCGCTGGCGGCGTGCGTCAGGCCCAGAGTGCACAGGCTGGCCAGGCACAGGGTGCGCAGCAGGGCGGCGGGTGTTGGCAGGCTCATGGTGTTCTCCTCGGTATGATGTGTGTGGGTTTCAGTTTGAACACGGCGGTGCGCGCGATGAGGGCGGTCATGCGTGCTGCCCGGTCAAGGGCTGGAGCGTGAGCACGCCGTCGAGCGCGATGGCGCGCGTATCGGCGCCACTACCGGTGAGTTTCACCGGATTGATCTCAAGGACATCAAGGCGCTCGCCCAGTCCGCTGGCGATGGCGCAGACCGTGACGATGAACCCGGCCAGCGTGTTGACCACGGCCTCATCGTCCATGCTGGCAAAAAAGCGCCGCACCAGCTGCGCCGCCTGCGGATGGTCGAGTGGCAGCAGGGTGGTGACGGCGCCCTTGAAGGCGTTGGCCCAGGTGCCACCCAGTCCGAAACTGGCCAGCGTGCCGTACCGTGCATCGTGTTTCAGACCGATCATCAGCTCGAGTCCGCCATCGATCTTTTCTTCGACAAGGTAGGCATCGATGCGCGCCTCGGGCGCGAGGCGGCTGACGGCCGCATGCATGCTGGCGATGGACGTCGCCAGCTGCTCGGCGACATGCACGACGGCCACGCCCGACACCGCGCTCTTGTGGGCGATGTCGCGGCTCACCACTTTCAGTACCGCCGGGAACACTGCTGTCGGCTGGCCCGGCAGCGGCTGCGCTTGGGCATCAAACAGGCTGGCGCCTGGCACCTGCAGGCCAGCCAGCGTGAACAGGGCTTTGACCTCCGGTTCGGACAGCGAGGTCTGCTCGCCGGCGCGCACGTCCAGCAGGCGCTGGCGCGCGGCCGGGGGCAGGCGGGTATCGGCCGCAGGTGTTGCTTGCGGTGTTGCCGCACAGCGCAGCCGATGGCGCACCAGATGGCCGAGCGCGGCAGTGAGAATGGCGTAATCGGTCATCACCGGCAGGCCGGAGTGGATCAGGGCGTCGTAACCCGGCTGCTCGCGCGTGGCGCCCTGCCAGATTGGCACGAGCAGCTTGCTGGTCCTTGCGGCGGCATTGATGAGCGCCTCGGCACGGCCGCTGCCGACCTTGTTGACACCGCCGCCCATGGGCACGAGCACGGCGTCAATGGCGCTATCGGCCAGCATGGTTTCTACCGAGCGCGCCAGGATGGCCGGGGACGAGGCGCCAAATCCGGTCACGTCCATCGGGTTGGCTGGGGTGGCCTGCGGGATGATGGCCTGCAATTGCGCGCGCGTGTCGGCGCCCAGTGCGGGCAGGCTCATGCCATGCCCCAGTACTTCGTCGACGATCAGCACGGCCGTGCCGCCCGAGGGGGTCAGCACACCGATGCCTGGCCCGAAGGAACGCGACGCGCCAGCGTGCATCAGCACGGCGATGGTCTTGAGTTCGTCGAGCGAGTTGGCGCGAATGACGTTGTAATGCTGGAACAGCGCCTCAATGGTGGCGTCGTCATCGATCAGTGCACCGGTATGGGTGGCGGCGACCTCGGCCGATTGTTCGGTGCGTCCGGCTTTGAGGATGGCGATCGGTTTGCCGAGTTGGCGGGCGCGTTCAAGCGCGCTGATCAGGCGGGCGGGGTCGCGGATCGCTTCGACAAAGGCGACCACGCCGCTGGTGCGCGGTTGTTCAATTGCCCAGGCGATGTAGTCGGCGCAGGTGGTCACGGCTTCGTTGCCGATTGAAGCAATCGAATGAAAAATGCGGCCGCGGCCCTGCACCATGATGGCGGCAATCGAGCCACTGCCCGAGACCAGCGCGACACTGCCGCCGTCGACCACTTCTTCGTCAAGATTGGTCATGAAGCTGAGCGCGGCGCGGCCAGGCACGTCGACGATGCCGGTGCAGTTGGGGCCGCACAGCACGGCGCCGGCGACACGGCACTGCTCTACCAGTTGGGCCTGCAGCGCTGCGCCTTCAGGGCCCGCTTCGGCGAATCCGGCGGAGAACACCACGAAGGCGCGGATGCCCAGTGCGATGCAGCGCGCCACGTCGTCGTTGACGGCTGCGGCGGGCCGCGCAATGATGGCCACATCGACCGGTCCGGGAATTTCTTCAACCGAGCGGTAGCAAGGATAACCTTCGATCTCGCTGGCTTCCGGATTGACCGGATAGACCGGGCCGGCAAAGCCGAGCCTGGCGAGATACACCAGCGGGCGGTTGGAAAATTTGCCGGGGTCGGTGGAGGCGCCGAGTATGGCGACCGAGCGCGGCATCATCAGGCGCGACATCGGATCGTCGGCCGCAGGCATGCTGCCAAACAGATCAGTCATGGGAAGAGGGCGCTTTGCTGTGACTGCGTCGTCTCGCGCAGGATGCGTGGTGCATGAAGTGTCTCGCCGTGATGGGAATGGGGCACGCGTGCTGATGGGCACGGTCGAACGCCACGGATTGGATTCGGGTCAGGCCGATGGTAATAAGGCTGCTGCCTGCCGTCAATCGCGCTGTAGCGCACTGTAGCGCTTCTGGAGTTTGGTAGTATTACCATGTGATTTTTAAATTCTAATTCAGTCCATTCTAATTAAGTCCAACCAGACAAACAGGCCCTCTCCCATGAATCCTTCCATTTCACAACGGCTGGTCGCATTTGGCTTGCCGCTGCAGTATGACGCCTTACCCGCCGCCGTGGCCGATAAAACGCGCATGGCTTTGCTCGATACCATCGGTGTGGCTATCGAGGCTGTCCACAGTGATTTTGGCGTGGCGGCACGTGATCTCATCTCCGGCTGGGGCGGTCCGGCGCAGAGTTCGCTGATCGGTCAGGCACAGCAGGTGTCGGCGCAGAACGCCGCCCTGTTCAATGGCATCCTGTCGCACGGCCAGGATTACGACGATACGCACACCGAGTCGGTGGTGCATGGCAGCGCGGCGCTGGTGCCCGTCGCCCTCGCGGTGGCCGAGCAGGGCCATCGTTCCGGACGTGAACTGGTGGCTGCACTGGCGGTTGGCCTGGAGAGCGCCATCCGCATTGCCTTGCCGGCGCAGAACCGTTTTCATCTGCGCGGGTTTCATACCACGGCAGTCTGCGCGCCCTTTGGTGCCGCGCTGCTGGCGGCGAAGTTGCGCGGCCTCGATGCAACCCAGACCACCCATGCGCTCGGCATCACGGGCAGCTTTGCGTCGGGCGTGATGGAATGTGTGCCGGCCGCAGCGGGCTCGAAACGTCTGCATGGCGGCTGGGCCGGCAGCAACGGCATTGTGGCCGCCAGTTTTGCGGCCGCTGGCACCACCGGTCCGACGACGGTGTTTGAGGGCACGCTTGGGGTCTACCGCTCGTTCCTGCGCGGCGATGAACTGGATCTGGACAGCATCTTCACCGGCCTCGGTCAGGATTGGGAAGTGCTCAACATCAGTCCGAAACTCTATCCCTGCTGCCATTACCTGCAGTCACCGCTCGATTGTGCCCTGGCGCTGCGTGAACGCCATGGCGTGCGCTGGCAGGACATCGAACAGATTGAATGCCGGGTAGCGCAGGGCGCGGTCAACATCGTCTGCGAGCCGTGGGCGCGCAAGATCACGCCGGTGACCGGTTATGACGCGCGCTTCAGCCTGGCGTTTGCGATTGCCATCATGCTGGTCAAGGGCAAGGGTGGCATGCCTGAATTCTCGGAGGCCTCCTGCGCCGATGCTGGCGTGCAGGCCTGCATGAAAAAGATCCGCTATACCGTCAATCCGGCCTACAACGTCAAAGACATGGCTTGCGAGATCATCGTTACGCTCACCAGCGGCGCACGGCATGCCGTGGAGATCGCCCACGTGCGTGGCGCGGCGGCCTATCCGATTCCGCAGGAAGAAATGCTCACCAAGTTTTACGCCAACACGGCGGCGCTGGGCCGCGCGCGCAGCGAGCAACTGGCCGAGCAGGTCCTGAACATAGACCGGCTCGGCGATGTCGGCGAACTGATGGCGGGCTTGCGCGCGCTCTGATGGTTTTTATTATTTTTTATTCGGGCTTGATGCCGGCGCTATTGGCAACTTTGCGCAGGCGCTCCAGATCGGCGATGTGATACTTGCGCATCGCGTCCGGGCCGAGCGGCAGCACTTCCAGGCCGCTCTTGCGGGCGAAGTCACGCGCCGCCGGGGTGGCGATGATCTTTGCCATGGCATCGGCCAGCTTGTTGGTGATGTCATCGGGCATGTCGGCGCGCACGAAATAACCGTTCCAGAGGTAGTTCACATACTCCGGATAACCGCTTTCGACAAAGGTCGGTATGTTCGGGTAATCGGCATGGCGGCGGTCGCCCGAGACGGCCAGCGCGCGCAGCTTGCCGGCCTGGATCAGTGAGGCGGCGCTCAGGCTGTCGACAATGGTGAAGTCAAGCTGGTTGCCGATGATATCGGTCAGCACCTGCGTGACGGCCTTGTACGGGATGTGGCGGAACTGCACGCCGGCCTCGCTGGCAAACCAGGCCTGGCCGAGCAGATAACCAGCGGCGAAGGTGCCTACCGTGACATCGCCCGTCTTGACCTTGGCCGCGTTGACCAGATCGGCCAGGGTGCGGTACTTGCCGTTTTCTGCCACCACCAGCACCGAGACGATGCGCGTCAGGCCGGAGATCGGCTTGAGGTCCTTGATCGGGTCATAGGGCAGGTTCTTGACCACGAGCGGATTGACCGACAGCGACGAGTTGCTACCCATCAGTATGGTGTAGCCGTCGACCGGCGCGGCCTTGACGGCGGCCACGCCGATGGCGCCGTTGGCGCCGGCGCGGTTTTCAACCACAAAAGGCTGGCCGAATGCGATTGACAGTTGATCGGCAAAATAACGCGCGGTGATGTCGATGCTGCTGCCGGTCGGAAACGGCACGATGATCTTGACGGCATGATTCGGGTAGTCACGCGCCTGACCGAAGGCCAGCGATGCCATGAGCAGCAGCGAGAAAAATGCCAGCAGGTTTTTTTTCATTCGGATCTCCAGTGTTGTTGTGCGGGACCATTGTGGATGGTCGTATGGTATTCGTCCGGCGCCGGTTGGGCAACCATGGGCGGGTCTTGCTCGGAATGGATCAATGCTGTGGATCAGCGCGGCGCAGGCACCTCCCAGATGGCACCAGTGCGGTGAAAGACTTCGATCTGCTCGGCGCTGTAGCCGGCCTCGGCGAGCAATTCATCGTTGTGCTCTCCCACGTTCGGTGCCGGCTTGTCGGTGCCGGGTCCGTCTTCGTTGCACAGAAACGGCGCGTTCATGATGGTGACCGGTTTGTCATACCCCTTGGGGCCGGGCACCGTCAGCAGCAGGTTGCGGTATTTCATCTGCGGATTGGACAGGGCCTGGCCGATGTCCTTGACGCGGGCCGCCGCCACGCCGCCATCCTTGAGACGTTTTTCCCAGACTTCGGCGCTGTCGCTGGCCATGGCGGATTCGATGATTTCGCGCAGCGCGGCAACATTGGCCGTGCGCAAATCCCAGCTGGCAAAGCGCGCATCGCTGAGCACATCCTCGCGGCCCAGCGCCTTGAACAGGGCGATGAAATGATTCTCCGAGTTCACCACCAGAGAGAGGTTTTCATCGCGTGCCTTGAACATGTCGGAGGTCGGCCGACGGCTCCAGGCCTGATTGCCAATGCGCCCCGGCACCACGCCCGCTACCGAAGTGAAGGCCACGATCTGCGTCATCATTGCGAGGCTGGCATCGACCATGGCAATGTCGATGTACTGCCCCTTGCCGCTCGACAGCTTGCGATACAGTGCGCCCGAGATGGCCAGCGCCGCGGCCTGGCCCGTCGAGGCATCGGCAAACGGAAAACCAACGCGCACCGGATTGTGGTCGGGATACCCGGTGATCGACATCACGCCGCAGGCGGCCTGCACGGCGCCATCATAGGCCGGCGAGTCGCGTTCCGGACCTTCCTGGCCGTAGCCTGAGATGGAGCAGTAGATGATGTCCGGCTTGACTGCCTTGACGGCTTCATAACCGAGGCCGAGCCGCGCCATCACACCCGGCCGGTAGTTTTCGATGATGACATCGGCCGTGGCGATGAGCTTGAAGATGGCCTCAATCACCTCGGGACGTTTCATGTCCAGCGACATCGACCGTTTGCCGGCGTTGAGCGCCAGATAGGCCGAGCCAATGCCCAGCGCGAGCAATTCCTTGCTGGCGCAGAAGGTGCGTGATTCATCACCGCCCGGCGGACGTTCGAACTTGATGACATCAGCGCCCATCAGCGTCAGCAGGCTGGTGGCAAACGGACCGGAGACAACCTGTGAGAAGTCGAGGATGCGTACGTTTTCAAACGGCTTGGCCATGAACTCTTTCTGTGTGCCGCTTAGCGGCCTTTCCAGACCGGCGTGCGCTTTTCAACGAAGGCTGCCTGCGCTTCTTTGGTGTCTTCCGTGCGCGACAACATCACGGTCAGGCTTTGTTCGTAACGGTAGGCATCGCGCATCGGCATCTCGGCCACGGTGTTGAAGCCGCGCTTGGCTGTCTCGAGCGCCAGCGGGCTTTTCGACGCGAGCTTGCGGGCGTATTCCATGGCCGTGTCCATCAGCTTGTCGAGCGGCACGCAGGCCTGGATCACACCGAGGCGATACAGCTCGGCAGCCGGCACGCGGTCACCGGTGTAATACATGGTGCGTGCCATCGATCGGCCGAAATGCTGCGTCAAAAATTTCATGCCGCCGGACAGGCCGACATCGACCTCGGTCATGGCCACTACCGTGTTGTCGGAGGCGATGATGATGTCGCCGCTCATCATCAGGCAAAAGCCGGCACCGATGGCCGGGCCGTTGACCGCGGTGATGACCGGCTTGGCGCAGTCTTCGATGGCGTAGAAGTACTCGCGCGTCACGCGGTTGTGGCGGATGTATTCGCCGGCTTCCTTTGCCATCACATGGCGTTCCTTGACATCGGCACCGGCCGAAAAGGTTTTGCCACTGCCGGTGAGGATGATGACGCGCACATCGCTGTTGTCGGACAGCGAATCAAAGATGTGCGTCAGTTCGTCGCGCGAGCGCCGGTTCTGCGCATTCACCGGCGGACGGTTGTAGGTGACCGTGGCGATGTAGTCCTTGATTTCAAGCTTGAAACATTCGTAGTTCATGATGGCGTCCTGTTTGATTGACCGGGTTGATCGACAAGTTAGTCGAGCTTTGCACCGGTCGCCTTGATGATCGGCGCCCACTTGGCGAGTTCGCCGCGGATAAAGGCCTTGGTGCGTTCCGGCGTCGATTCCGATACCGGTTCGAACATCAGCGCTTCGAGTTCCGCCTGGAACACACCGTCGCGCATGATTTCGGCCGTGGCCGTTTGCAGCGTATTCATGACGGCTGCGGGCATGCCGTTCGGGGCGACGACCACCTGGAACGAGCCGCCGACCATGCCGGGCATGCCGGCTTCGATGGCCGTGGGCAGTTCTGGGGCGAGCTTGGAGCGCTTTTCCGAAAAGATGGCGAGGATGCGCATCTTGCCGGTCTTGTGGTGCGGCAGGATGGTCACGAAGCTGTCAAAAAATACCGCGTTGATGCCCGACAGAGCGTCCTGCAGGGCCGGTGCGCTACCCTTGTAGGGCACGTGCAGCAGGTCGACGCCACCAATTTTCCTGAACAGCTCGCCGGCCAGATGGTTGGCGCTGCCGGTGCCCGATGTACCGTAAGAATATTTACCGGGATTGGCCTTGATCAGGGTCAGCAGTTCCGGCAGGGTCTTGGCCGGCACGGCGCCGTTGATGGCGACCATCAGCGGTGTGATGCCGAGTAGCGCGATGGGCGCGAAGTCGCGCTCCACATCGTAGGTTGGATTGGCCATCATCGACGGCAAGATGGCCAGCGTGGTCGACGAGGCAAAAAACAGCGTGTAGCCGTCCGGCTTGGCGCGTGCGGTTTCGGCGGCAGCAATGGCGCCAGCGGCACCGGCCTTGTTTTCGATCACCACCGGCTGACCAAGGCGGCGTGCCAGGCGTTCGGCATATTTGCGCGCGAACAGGTCGGTCGTGCCGCCCGGCGCGAACGGCACCAGCAGCTTGATCGGGCGGCTCGGGTAGGTTTCCTGCGCCTGGCCGAGCACGGGCAGGGCGATTGCAAGCGCAGCGAAGATGATGGCGCCACGACGGGCCAGTGATGTTTGGTTCACGATATTCTCCCAAGTATGGCCGGGGATGAGCCCGGCATTGTTGTTGTGTTCGGGTGCGATTGTGAGTTTACAGGCGCCCGCCGATTTTACCCCTGTTGCGGTCCGGTCCGGCGTCCGTCCCGACCATTCAGTGCAGCGCCACCAGGAAGGCCAGTCCGCCCCCGCCCAGCAGTATGAAAGGATTGATGCGCGTGAACAGCAGACCTGCGGTCGAGATGCCGGCGACCACCCAGGCCAGCCAGCCACCCTCAGCGGCGCGCAGCACGGTGCACGATGCGGCCAGCACCATGCCCGCCGCGACGGGCGCGAGGCCGAGTTCGACGGCGCGCGGCCAGAGCGCGTCGCGATGTTTGCCCCACAGGCGCGCCAGCATGTAGATGCACAGCGAGGTCGGTATGAAGATACACATCGAGGCGACAATCGCGCCGGCCCAGCCATCGGCGCGCCAGCCGACCATGCTGACCAGCAGCGAACCCGGACCCGGGGTCAGGCGCGACAGGCCGAACAGTTCCATGAACTGGGCATCGGTCACCCAGCCATAATCATTGACGGCATTGCGGTGGATGTCGGCGACCACGCTCTGGCCGCCGCCGATGGTCAGAAATGACAGGGGCGCAAAGGCACGCACCAGGTTCATCAGGACTTCGGTATTCATACCTTCCCCTTGGTATGCATGCGCCAGTAAGCCCAGGCGATGGACAGCGGCCCGAGGGTCAGCACGACGATATAGAGCGGCATCTCGAAGATGAAGATGGCGCTGAAGGTCGCCAGCGCAAACAGCGCCGGTACGATGCTGCGCGCCGAACGGCGCAAGGCGCGCAGGCCCATGTTGAAGGTCAGTCCGACCGCGCCAGCGGCTACGCCGGCCAGCGCGATGCGCGTCAGCGGGTAGTGCGACACCTGATCAAACATCAACAGCACGAGCAGGGCCGCGAACATCGGTGGTACCACCATGCCCAGGGCCGCGAGCAGGGCGCCCAGGCCGCCGCGCCACTGATAGCCGATCCAGATGGCCAGATTGACGACATTGACGCCCGGCAGGGCCTGCGAGATGGCCATGCCGTTCATGAAGGCTTCTTCGGTAAGCCAGCGATTCTTCTGCACGAACTCGCGCAGCAGCCAGCCGCTCAGGCCACCGCCAAAACTGGTCAGGCCGATTTTCGCGAAGGACAGGAAAATCATGGCGAGGGAGGGGGTCTCCAGAGCGGGTGCGTCAGGAGAGGGTGCATCAAGATCTGGAGCCCCAGGACCGCGGGTCTCAAGTGGTGCCTGTTCTGGTGCAGGCTCC
>CANJOT010000050.1 GCA_947475815.1 Burkholderiales bacterium
GCCGGCCGGCCCAGTCCGACGGCCTGGATCAATGAACTGGCCGGGCGTTGCAAGGCCGTGCTGGTTGCCAGTGGTGACTGAGGCAGCTGCGCGTCCTGGAGTGTCCAGGACTCGGTGGAACTTGAAAAACGCGGCGTCATGACGGTGACGATCTGCACGGCGCACTTTGCTGCCATGGCCAGTGCCGCCATGCGTGGCGCCCACATGCCGGCGCTGGTCGACCAGGGTCTGGTGATCATTCCCCATCCGCTGGCTGAGCTGTCACCGGCACAAGTGCGGGCACGCGCAGCAGAAATCCTGCCGCATGCCGAGCGGATGTTGCAGCTCACCCCGCAGCCATGAAGCGCAGCGCATGACCCATAAACCGGATGATTTCCTGAGCCGAGCCATCGAATTGCCCGATGACCTGATCGGCTTTCAGGCTGAAGCCATGGAGCGCGGCTGGGGCGACGGTTTGCCGCTGATTCCGCCTACGCCGGCGCGGGTGGCGTGGATGCTGGCCGGCACGGATCGCCCGGCCAGCGAGGTGTTGCTCAGCGTGCCGCCGCTATTCAATGACTGCACCATTGAAAAGCTGGCCATTACCGCGGTCATGGCGGGCTGCCTGCCCGGTTATATGCCGGTCCTGATCGCCGCCATCGAGGCGGTCGCTGAGCCGCGCTTTTCTCTCCTGACCATGCAGGCCACGACCCATCCCTGCGGGCCAATGGTGCTGGTGAATGGCCCGATCGCAGCGCATCTGGGCCTGCATGGCGGCACCGGCGCGCTCGGCCCGGGCTGGCGCGCCAATGCCACCATAGGCCGCGCTGTGCGCCTGGTCTTGCAGAACATCGGCGGTGCCTATCCTGGCAAAGGTGACATGTCCTCACAGGGCAGCCCGGCCAAATACAGCTTTTGTTTTGCCGAGAACGAAGCGGCCAGTCCCTGGCCGGCGTATCACGTCAGCTGCGGTTTCCAGCCCGAGGAGAGCGTCGTGACGGTGCATTCAGCCGAGGCGCCCAACGAAATCAACGATCACGTCGCCACGGATGCGCGCACCCTGTTCATGACCTTTTGCGAAACCATTGCCAGCATGGGCAAAAACAACGCCTATTCACGCATGGCGCATTATTTTGTCGGGGTTAGCCCGGAGCATGCGCGCATCTTCGCGCGTGACGGCTTTAGCCGCGAGGATGTGCAGCGTTATCTGTATGAACGGGCACGCATTCCTTACGGTCTGTGGCGCACCGCGGGCATGTACCGCGCCAACGAGGCCAAGGGGGTGTCACCGCTGGCGCACTGGTTGTCGGCGGCGGACGACCGGCTCGGCGTGCCGATGAGCGAATCGCCGCGCGAAATCCATATTGTGGTGGTGGGTGGCGAAGGCCGGCATTCGGCCTGGATGCCGAGCAATTCTTCGTCGCAACCGGTCAGCCGATTGGTGACGCGGGCCAATGGTTCTGCCTGGACAGCGCCTTGATGCGCTGCAGCAATCTTGCGCAAGCCGGGCGTCGGATTGAAATACGCTGGGTTGAGAGACATACACTGAAAATAAATATCCCAGCTAAACCGGTGTTTTGGTTCATTGTTGTTCCCTGTTTGCAGCGTGCAATGGAACTGTTTTCCTCTCTCATGGCCCCCAGACCGGATCTCTGGAAACAGCTCTTTTGATCTGCCTCAAATTTGCAGCCGCTCTGGTAAACCCGTAGGCAAGATAAAACCTTCCGAGGGTGTAGTATTTGAACTGGCCGCATTCAAGGCACGGGCATTCGATTGCGGGCAGTCCAAGTGTAGACCATGGCATCGATCTGATTCGTGTTTGGCAACACGTGTGGCCCGGGTTATAGCAAGGAGACAGCTTTGCGAGTCACCGAGGACCCCCACTATTTTCACAAGGTGGTTGATTGTCAATGGGCTTGTCCCGCGCACACCCCCGTTCCCGAATACATCCGTCTGATCGGCCAAGGCAAATATACCGAGGCCTACATGATCAACTGGGTCTCCAATGTTTTTCCCGGCGTACTCGGTCGCACCTGTGACCGACCCTGCGAGCCCGCCTGCCGGCGTGGCCGGGTGGAAGAAAACAACGGCGTCAAACCCGATCCGGTTGCAATCTGCCGCTTGAAGCGTGTTGCCGCCGACAACAAGGACGATCTGCGTGCCCACATGCCCACCGTGGCGGCGAGCAATGGGCGCAAGATTGCCTGCATCGGCGCCGGACCCGCGTCGCTGACCGTGGCCCGCGATCTGGTGGTCAATGGCTACCAGGTCACCGTGTTTGATGGCGAGACCCGCGCCGGCGGCTTCATCCGCTCACAGATTCCGCGCTTTCGCCTGCCCGAGGCGGTGATTGACGAGGAGACCGGCTACATTCTCGATCTGGGCGTCGAATTCCGCGCCGGACAGCGGATCGAGTCGATGAACGCGCTGCTGTCCGAAGGCTATGACGCGATTTTTGTCGGCACCGGCGCACCACGCGGCCGCGATCTCGACATTCCCGGACGCGAGCAAGCCAAGGCCGACATTCACATTGGCATCGACTGGCTGGCTTCGGTTTCGTTTGGTCACATCACCAGCGTGGGCAAGAAAGTCATCGTCCTCGGGGGTGGCAACACCGCCATGGACTGCTGCCGCTCCTCGCTGCGTCTGGGCAGCAAGGACGTCAAGGTGATCGTGCGCAGCGGCTACGAGGAAATGAAAGCCTCGCCCTGGGAAAAGGAAGACGCCGTCCACGAAGGCATTCCGATCATCAACTTCCACGTGCCCAAACGGTTTGTGCTTGAGCGCGGCAAGCTGGTCGGCATGGAATTCGAAGTGGTCAAGGCCGAGTACGACGCCGCGGGCAAACGCTCGCTCGTGGCGACCGGTGAACCCGATGCCTATTTCCCTTGCGATACCGTGCTGCTCGCCGTCGGCCAGGAAAATTCCTTCCCGTGGATCGAGCGCGACTGCGGCGTCAAGTTCAACCGCTGGGGTCTGCCCGAGTTGAATGAAACCTCGTTCCAGTCCAGCCTACCCCATGTTTTTTTTGGTGGCGACTCGGCCTTCGGTCCGAAAAACATCATCACCGCCGTGGCCCACGGCCACGAAGCGGCGGTGTCGATCGACCGCTTTCTCAGCGGCGAGGATGTCAATCGCCGGCCGGCGCCGCAAACCCAGTTGATGTCGCAGAAGATGGGCATCCACGAGTGGAGTTATCACAACGAGATATCCGATCAGACGCGCCTCAAGGTGCCCTGGGCCAAGGCCGAAACGGCGCTGGCCAACATCCGCGTCGAGGTGGAACTCGGCTTTGATGCCGCCACCGCGTTCAAGGAAGCCAACCGTTGTCTGAACTGCGATGTGCAGACCGTGTTCACGGCCAAGACCTGCATCGAATGTGACGCCTGCATCGATGTCTGTCCGGTCGACAGCCTGACCATGACCCTGAATGGTGACGAGGCCGATCTGCGCACGCGTCTCAAAGCGCCGGCGGTCAACCTCGGCCAGGCGCTGTATGTCTCGGAAGATCTGAAGTCTGGCCGGGTGATGGTCAAGGATGAAGACGTTTGCCTGCATTGCGGTCTGTGTGCCGAGCGTTGCCCGACGGGCGCCTGGGACATGCAGAAGTTCCTGTTGAATACGACCAAGGCCGGCGCGGCATGCCGCGACAGCCAGTTGAATGAAAACGTAAGGGAGATGGCATGAATTCGCCGCTGGAAGGGCAATCACTGAAGCCGAGTAATCCGCCCGCAATCAAGCCTGTCGAAGCGATCAATGATTTTGTCATCAAGTTTGCCAACGTCAACGGCTCCGGCTCGGCCTCAGCCAATGAGTTGTTCGCCAAGGCGATCCTGCGCATGGGCGTGCCGGTCAGCCCGCGCAATATTTTCCCGAGCAACATCCAGAGCATGCCCACCTGGTATGAAGTGCGCGTCACCGAAAAAGGCTATCTCGGCCGGCGTGGCGGCACCGACATGATGGTGGCCATGAATCCGCAAACCTGGGATTCGGATGTGGCCGAAATCACCCCCGGTGGTTATCTGTTTTACGATTCGACGCGGCCGATACCGGCATCAAAATTCCGTGACGATGTGCGGACCATCGGCGTGCCGCTGACTGACATCAGCAACGCCAATTACAGCGATTCGCGCCAGCGCCAGCTGTTCAAGAACGTCATCTACATCGGCGCCCTGTCGGTGCTGCTGGGTCTGGATGTCGATGTGTTCCAGACCCTGTTTGCCGAGCAGTACAAGGGCAAGGAAATGCTGCTCGATTCCAACATGAAGGCGCTGCAGATGGGGCGCGAGTATGTCGAGCAGCACATCAAGGAGCCGATAGGGCTGCGCGTGCGCCGCGCCAACAATGTCGGCGACAGCATCTTCACCGATGGCAACAGCGCCGTGGGGCTCGGCTGTGTGTATGGTGGCGCCACCGTTGCGGCCTGGTATCCGATCACCCCTTCGTCGTCGGTGCCCGAAGCCTTCCAGAAGTATTGTGACAAGTTCCGCGTTGATCCGGCCACCGGCCAGCATCGTTTTGCCATCGTGCAGGCTGAGGACGAACTGGCTTCGATTGGCATGGTGGTGGGCGCCGGCTGGAATGGCGCGCGCGCCTTCACGGCCACCTCGGGTCCGGGGGTATCGCTGATGACCGAATTCATAGGCCTCGCGTACTTCGCTGAAATTCCGGTCACCATCATCAATGTGCAGCGTGGCGGTCCGTCGACCGGCATGCCGACGCGCACCCAGCAGTCCGACATCCTGTGCTGCGCGTATGCCTCGCACGGCGATACCAAACACGTGCTGCTGTTTCCGGAAGACCCCTACGAGTGTTTCGAGCAGTCGGCCGCCGCGCTGGATCTGGCCGACCGCCTGCAGACGCCGGTGTTCCTCATGACGGATCTGGACATTGGCATGAACCAGCGTCTGTCCAAGCCATTCAAGTGGGATCCTGCCCAGGAGTATGACCGCGGCAAGGTCATGACCGCCGAAGAGCTTGAGGCCGGCAAGGATTTCGGCCGGTACAAGGATGTTGATGGCGACGGCATCCCCTGGCGCACCCTGCCGGGCACGCATCCCACCAAGGGCAGTTTCTTTACCCGTGGCACGACGCGTGACCCGTATGCGCGCTACTCCGAACGCGGGCCGGACTATGTGTACAACATGGAACGGCTGATCAACAAGTTCAAGACCGCCGCCACGCTGGTACCGCAGCCCGTGGTGCGCAAGGCCGTGAAACCGACCCGGTTGGGCGTGATCTTTTTTGGCTCGACCAGCCCGTCGATGCACGAAGCTCTGGACGTGCTGCAGCAGCAGGACGTGCACATTGACGCCATGCGTTTGCGCGCCTTCCCGTTCCCGGATGATGTGGCGGCTTTCATCGCCAGCCACGATCAGGTGTTCGTGGTCGAGCAGAACCGCGATGCGCAGATGCATACCCTGCTGGTCACCGAACTGGCGATCGACCCGTCGCGCCTGACCAAGATCCTGCATTTTGACGGTACGCCGATCACGGCCCGATTTATCGTTGCCGCCATACGCGAAAAACTGAATCAGGCTTCCAAGGAGCTGGCATGACCTATATCACCAAGCCGACGATGCATCACCCCAGCCTCGCCAAGAACGGGGTGGGTTATCTGCGGCGCGATTATGAAGGGCGCGTGTCCACCCTGTGCGCCGGCTGCGGCCACGATTCGATTTCGGCGGCCATCATCCAGGCCTGCTGGGAACTCGACATCGAGCCGCATCGGGTCGCCAAGCTGTCGGGTATCGGCTGCAGCTCGAAGACACCCGATTATTTTCTCGGCGCCTCGCACGGTTTCAATACCGTGCACGGCCGCATGCCCTCGGTGCTGACCGGTGCCAATCTGGCCAACCGCGAGTTGCTCTACCTTGGCGTATCGGGCGACGGCGATTCGGCCTCGATTGGCCTGGGCCAGTTTGCCAATGCCATGCGCCGGCGTGTGCGCATGGCCTACATCGTTGAAAACAACGGCGTCTATGGTCTGACCAAGGGGCAGTTTTCGGCGACCGCCGACCGGGGTTCGAAAAGCAAGAAGGGCGTGGTCAACAACGACAGCCCGATTGACCTCGTCGCCCTCGCCCTGCAACTGGGTGCCACCTACGTGGCACGCTCCTTCTCGGGCGACAAGGAACAGCTGGTGCCGCTCATCAAGGGCGCCATCGGCCATGGCGGCGCGGCCTTCATCGACGTCATCAGTCCCTGCGTGACCTTCAACAACCACGGCGGCAGCACCAAGAGTTACGACTACGTGCGCGAACACAATGAAGCCGTCAGTCGTATCGACTTCATGACGCCGGGCACGGAAATCACCACGCAATACCGCCCGGGCGAACTGGTGGAGATCGAGCAGCACGACGGCACCATGCTGCGCCTGCGCAAGCTGCATGAAGACTACGATCCCACCAACCGCTACGCCGCACTGAACTACCTGAATGAAGGCCACGAGCGCGGCGAGATCGTCACCGGCCTGTTGTATGTCGATGGGCAATCGTTGGATCTGCACGCTTCGCTCAACACTTCGCACCTGCCGCTCAATGCCATGGGTCTGGGCGATCTGTGCCCGGGGGTGGCGGCGCTCGACAAGATCAACGCTTCACTGCGTTGAAGCCGGCCAGCCATCCCAACGCCCTGCGGGTGGCCCGGCTTCTCATCGAGGCCGGCGTCACCACGCAGGTGGTGGAGTTCGAGCAGCCCACGCGCACCAGCGCCGAGGCCGCTGCCGCCATCGGCTGTTCGGTGGCCGAGATTGCCAAGTCGATTGTCTTTCGCGGCAAGACCAGCGGCCTGGCCGTGGTGGTCGTGACGAGCGGTGACAATCGCGTCAGCGAGGCCAAGGTGAGTGTGCATGTCGACGAGGCGCTGGCGCGCGCAGATGCTGATTTTGTGCGCCTGGCCACGGGGTATGCCATCGGCGGGGTCGCGCCACTAGGCCATGCGCAGCCGGTCAAGCTGTTGCTCGATGAAGACCTGCGCCGTTTCGAAAAGGTCTGGGCGGCTGCCGGCACGCCTTTTTCCGTGTTTGCCATGCACCCCGATCAGTTGCCGGGTCTGACTGGTGCGGTGTGGGCCGATGTCCGGGCCGACATCCGGCAATAAGCCCGCCAATTACTTCGAAGAGCGGTCCGTCTTGCGCGCGCCGGATGCACGACTCCGTTTGGCGATGATGAACAAACCAATGCCGACCGCCGAGGTGATGGCGCCGTACACCGCCCACTGAATCTGGCCCGTCATGAAACTGCCCGGCAGGAGGTTGATGCCCTGCAGAATCCAGACGGCGCCAACGATGGTGAGCAAGGTGCTAAAAATATAGAGAACCAGAAGCATGGCTTTCTCCAGAAAAGGGTTAAAAAATTCGTCTGTTTGGCGCGTTAGCGTGATTTGCCGGCGCGGCCCGGTTTGCGCCAATACAGGAATTCGTCCTCGTGCACGTCGATATCCAGCTCGGCAACACGCGCCTGCAAGCGCTCCTGTGCATCGCTGACGGCTTTGTTGTAGATGCTCGGACCGATCTCTTCAAGAAAAAATTTCAGCAGTCCGCCTGCCACGACATTGCCGATCGGCTCATCCATGTTTTCGCGGAAATAACGCTCAATCGAGGCGACGGCCTGATTGTGGCCTTCCTTTGAAAGTTCGATGCTCATGCCGGTTCCAGTGGGCTGCGTGTGTTCGACCCGCCTGATCCCCTGCCGGCTCAGGCCTCTCCCGCCGGACTGGCTGGTTCGGGCGGGGTGGTGGATTCGCTCACCGGCTCGGCCGCATCGCCGGGTGTCTTGCGATTTGCTTTTTCAGCCTTCTTGTTCTTTTTTTCGAGTTCGCGTTTGCGTTTTTCGAACTGATAATTTGGCTTGGCCATGGCTATTCCTTGATCGTAATTCGACAAGGATACCTAATCCCGGCCCATGCATGCTTGAAATTATCGATTTGCCGGGAATCGATGGTCGCCAGAGGGCGCGAAACCCGGTTGTTTTTCAGGATCACAGGGGTGGCACGGCTAGCCGTCCGGTCTGCTGTGGCCGCTGTTGCCGTCTTCCTGCGCCGATGCCGCCCGGGCACGCCCATCCGGCAACCGGTCGGTGTTCAGGACGCGTCTCGGGGCGGAATGGAATACGTGCCGACCACATGCGCCACCACATCGTCCGAGCCTTCCGAGTAGAGCGAGACTTCGCCAACGGCCAGTGAGCGGCCGACTTTCATGAGTTTGCATACCGCAACAATATTTTTGTCTGCCGAAGGTTTACGCATGAAGTTGATCGTCATGCTGGTGGTCACGGCCAGCGGCACGATGCCGATTTCGCCGAGAATGGCCACGTACAGGGCGACATCGGCCACGCCCATGAGCACCGGTCCGGAAACCGAACCTCCCGGCCGCAGTTCATCGGGGCCGACCGCGTGTGTCACCGTAGCGCCGCGAGCGCCCACTTCCAGTACTACGCACTTGGTCTGTGGAAATTCGGCGCGGATGAAGGCCGCCACTTCTTCTTTGCTCGCCACGTTTGCTTCCCCAGATTGGATGTTCCGGCCCGCACGCAGCGCGCCCAGGCCAGTCGCAGGATAGCCGACATGGCGAGAATTTTTAGTGGTGTCGGGTTTCTGGTTCGTCATTGACGAGCGTTGGCGGGATGGCGATGCGCTCAGGAGGGGTGCGCATGGCATCGTTTCCTGGCGCCGCGGGGAGTCAGGCTTTGGTTGCGGATTGTTCCGCGAGCGTTTTCAGGCTGGCCAGTCCTTCTTCATATTTTGGGCCGACCATTTTTTCCATGTTGAACACCAGGCTCATGAGTTTGGAGATCAGCGGACTGGGTCCGAACATGGCCTGCGTCACCACGGTGGTATTGCCTTGCGTGAGCAAGGTGAATTCCACCATGTTGTGCGCTTCGAAGGGCGTGATGAAATCGAGCTTGATCAGCAGCGCCGAAGACGCGATCGCCTCGGTGATCTCCATGCGCCCGCGGCCGATGTTCTTGTTGCCGCTCCACGCATAAATGGCGCCTTTGCCGCTGCTTGGGCCGGCATAACTGCGGGTGAGCTGTGCATCGATCTTTTCCCAGGGCGACCAGGCTTCCCAGGCATGAAAGTCGCTGATCAGGGCAAAGACTGTGTGTGCCGGGGCGTTGATGACGGTCGCGCGTTCAATGCGAAAGTCGTCCGGTCGCGTGGCGACGAAAATGATCAGGGCAATGATGAGCAGGGCAAGGATGGTGGCGACAGTGGACATGATTCGGTCTTCCGTTTCAGGTTTGCCACATGCGGCCTTGCAGGATGCTGACCGCATGAACAGTCGTGGAGCTTGGTACGGCTCAGGCGGCTTGCAGCATGAACTCAACCTTGACGGCGTCAAATGGAAATTCAACACCGCCATCATGTCCGGGATTGAGAACGCCAGCATCCAGCAGGGCCTTGACGTCACCATGCACTGCCTTGACATCGCGATGCGCACGCCGGGACACTTCCCGAATAGAGAGCGATCCCGCGCCGCACATGATTTTGAGTAGCTCCCAGCGTTTGGCGGTAAGGACTTTCCAAAGTAACTCGGGGCTTGCAAACCCGATATGCGCGTCGTGCTCTGCTTTGCCGGTTTTCATCGACTTCGCGACGTCGGCCAGGGTGTCGGCGAGACTGCGCACCTCAAGAACGATCGTGTTCATGGTTCCACCTCTTTATGTCTGCGTCGAAATCAAGCATCAATTGATCCGGCGTTGAAAACAGGTAGAGTGATTCCTTCGCTCCAACATGCCGATGATCACCCTTGCCACGTTCATTGTCATAGCGGAGTACGCATTGCCCTCGAACTACATAGGCGAGTCGGTATTTGTAATAGTGCCTGGAAGGATGTATTGGATCAGGAACCTGCCAGACGGCTATTTCCGCAAAGGCGTCGATGGCCACCACGACTCGACGGCGGATCAGGGCGATAGCACTCATGTTGGAAACAATACCAATACCCTCTGGGTGTTGTCAATTGGTCCAACATATTCCTTGATCAATCCAGCTTCAAGCCAAGCTGGCGAATCGCCTTGCCGATGGCTTCGCTTTCCTGCTTGAGGTATAGGGAAAATTCCGCAGGGGTGTTGCCCACCGCCAGTGAACTGACCTCAAGGTAACGTTTGGCCACATCCGCATCGCGCATGATTTCGGCAATCTCGGCGCCAAGTTTGTTGATGATGGCCGGCGGTGTTCCCGGGGGCGCCAGCACACCGCTGGCATTGCGCCAGATGAAGCCGGGATAGGTTTCGGCCAGCGTCGGCACATTGGGCAGCAGGCTGCTGCGTTTGTCGCTGGTGACGGCGATGGCGCGCACGCTGCCGGCCTTGATGTGCGGCAGGGCCAGGTTCATGACCATCAGGGTCATGTCGACATGACCACCAAGCAGGGCGGTGACCGCCGGGGCATTGCCACTGAAGGGAATCTTGGTGAGCTTGATGCCCGTGAGCGTCTGCAGGGATTCAAGTGCCAGATGGGTAATGCCGCCATTGGAGGAATTGGCATAGTTCAGCTTTCCCGGATTGGCCTTGGCATAGTCCATGAACTGCTGCACGGTTTCGATGGGCAGCCGGGGATGGACCAGCAGCACATTGGGTACGTCGGCCACCATCGACACCGGCACAAAACCATCGGGATCAAAGCTCAGTTTTGAATAGAGAAATTTGCTGGCCGCCAGCGGCGAGGTGGGCATGAGCAACAAGGTATATCCGTCGGGTGGTGAGCGGAATACCGATTCCATGCCGATGTTGCCGGCCGCGCCCGGGCGATATTCAACAATCACCGGTTGCCCCCACTTTTTCGTCAACCGGTCGCGTAACAGGTTGAGCGAGATATCGGTGCCGCCGCCGGCCGCATACGGGCTGACCAGCCGGATCGCTTTGTTGGGATAGTCCTGGGCGCGCGCGCTCAGGGAGCAGGATAAAACGATGCTGGCCAGCACGGCCAGACCAGAACGGAGCACGGGATGTAACATGGGGGCCTCCTCCTTGAACATGAAGTCAGGCACGCTGCCGTGCCAGATGTTTTGCCGCGAGATAGCCAAACGTCATGCCCGAAGCGAGCGTGAAGCCGGCCTGATAACCGACGCCAAATTCGGTGCGGGCGGTTGAATTGCCAACGGCGTACAGGCCGCTGATCGGCGTGCGGTCAAAACGCAGCACCTGAGAATGTTTGCTCACCAGCAGGCCGGCGGACACGCCACCGGTGGGAAAAAGTTCGATGCCGTAATACGGCGCCTGGTCGAGCGTGCCGAGGCTGCGTGGTTTTGCGCGGGCCTCTTCCACTGCCAGCGACCATTTTGATTCGCCGCGACCAAACTCAACATCCTTGCCCTGTTCAACGTGCTGATTGAACAGGGTCGTGGTGTGTTGCAGACCGGCGGCGTCGATGCCGAGCCTTTTCGCCAGCGCGGCCGGTGTTCTGGCACGCGTGACCCAGTCCGGGATGGCCGCGCCGGCCGGTTTGCCGGCGAAGGAATAACGTTTGGCGAACTGCTGATCAAAGATCAGGTAACAGGGCAGGTTCGGATGGCGGCGCAGTACGTTGTCGTAGGCACGCAGCTTGGGCGCCATGTGCTGGAAATACGATTCATCGGCGAAGCGCTTGCCGGCCTGATTGACCACGAAGGTGTGCGGACTGCAGAGTTCGATGATGCTGGCCGCCTGCACTTCATATTTGATCTTTGGGTCGGCCACCGGCACGCGAAAGCCGAGTTGCAGGCGCATGCTGTTTTGAATGGCATGGATGGCGCCGCCCGCGCGGGTGCCGAGCACCAGGCCGTCACCGAGCATCTCAAGCGGAATCAGCGCCTGCCAGCCGGGCAGGCCGTCGAAGTCGCTGACCATGTCCGGATTGGATTCGTAGCCCCCGGCGGCAATCACCACACCGGCGCTGGCCAGCAGGCGTTTGCCGTTGCGGAGCAGCACGCCGGTGACGCGCTCACCGTCCATCAGCAATTGCCTGACGTGCTGGGCCAGCCGCACTTCGACGCCAGCGGCCAGCGCGGCCTGCAGAAAGCTGCTGACCAGTCCCACGCCCAGCCCTTGCACGTCGTTGCGTTCGCGCTCTGCCATGAGCGCGGCATCCCAGTTGGAGGCATTGCTCATGCCGCCCCACTTGACCAGTTCTTCGGCGCGTACGCGGTAGGGCGCGTTGTGTGGTCGAACGATCTTGTTGCGCCACTTGCCGAGTAGCTTGCCTTCGATCAGGTCGGCTTCGATCGAGCGCCCGAAGTCGCGCGCGGCGGGTGTCATGCCAGCGTAATGGTCGGCGACGCCGTCGACCAGACGAAAGCGGATGCCGCACTCTTCGAAAAATTTCAAGGCGCGCGGTGACTGATCGACCATCTGCTCCATGTGTGCGCGGATCTCCTGGCCACCACCCAGAAAGCGCATGTAATCGAGCACCGCTTCCCGGCTGTCGGCAACTTTGGCGCGTTTGGCCAGATGGCTCAGGCCCATCCAGATCAGGCCGTAGGAGTAAGCCGTGCTGCCGCCCATCTTTGCCGATTTCTCCAGCAGCAAGGTGCGTTTGCCCAGACGCTGCGCGCTCAGCGCGGCCGACAGGCCGGCAATGCCGGATCCGAGAACGATGACATCGAACTGCTCGGCAGCTGCTGTGGGCATGACGTCTCCTGAACGACGCGACCGTCCGAGCAGACGCCGGCGCGCCGTGCGTCGCCGTGTCTGTCGTGCAAGTCGATTGCTGTCTCTGTCGGCGCGGGCAGTCGTGCTGCCCGGCCTTGTTGCTGCCTGTCGTGTGCTACTGTTTTTTGCCGGTGTTGCTTACAGCTTGGCCAGAACTGCCTCGGCGCCCGAGACTTCGAACTTGCCCGGACCTTCGACGGCGACATCCTTGACCACGCCGTCCTGCACGATCATGGCGTAACGGTTCGAGCGCACGCCCATGCCGCGTGCCGTCAGGTCGAGGGACAGGCCCAGTGCCTTGGCGTAGTCGGCGCTGCCGTCGCCAAGCATGCGGACCTTGCCCGCGGTGCCGAGGGTCTTGCCCCAGGCTGCCATGACAAAGGCGTCGTTGGTCGCCAGGCACCAGATTTCATCGACGCCCTTGGCCTTGAGCTTGTCGAAATTGGCAACATAGCTCGGCACGTGATTGTTGTTGCAAGTGGGCGTGAAGGCGCCGGGCAGACCGAACACGACAATTTTTTTGCCCTTGCTGGCCTCGGCCACGTTGACTTCTTTCGGGGGCATCGGGCAGCCGGTAGCGCCATCAAATTCGGTGGCTTCCATCAGCTTGCCTTCGGGTAGTTTGTCGCCTGCTTGGATCGTCATGCCGCTCTCCGTGAAAAAGGGGTTTTGAATCGTTGAGGATCGTATAGAACGCATTGCAAGTCAATCAGTGCCCCTACTCATTCAGGGGTTATGCCGGCGCTGCGGCCGCAGGGCTGACTCAGGAGAGAAACCCCTCCTGCACGTAGCGGGTGTGAAAATTGCCCAGACGGAATTGTTCGTGGCTGAGCAGTTTGCGGTGAAAGCCAGCGGTCGTTCGGACGCCTTCGATCACCAGTTCTTCGAGGGCGCGTTGCATGCGCATCAGCGCTTCCTCGCGCGTCTGGCCCCAGCAGATGATCTTGGCCAGCAAGGAGTCGTAATAAGGCGGCACGACGTAACCCGGGAACAGATGGCTGTCGACGCGCACGCCGGGCCCCCCAGGGGCCTGAAAGCTCGTCACCCGGCCAGGGCAGGGCATGAAGTCACGGTCGGGGTCTTCGGCGTTGATGCGGCATTCGATGGCATGGCCATGCATGCGGATGTCCTGCTGGAGCAGGCCCAGCGGCTCGCCTGCGGCGATGCGAATCTGGCTCTTGACCAGATCAACCCCGGTCACCATCTCGGTAACCGGATGTTCGACCTGGATGCGCGTGTTCATTTCCATGAAGTAGAACTGCCCGCTCTGTTCATCGAAGATGAACTCAATCGTGCCGGCGCTGCGGTAGCCTACCTGCCGGCATAACAGCAGGGCGGCCTCGCCGAGGCGGGCACGCAATTCCGTGGTCAGCGCTGGTGACGGGCTTTCTTCCACCAGCTTCTGGTTGCGCCGCTGGATCGAGCAGTCGCGCTCGCCGAAATGCAGCACGTCGACGCCGTCGCCGAGCACCTGGATTTCGATGTGGCGGATGCGCGTCAGATATTTTTCGACGTACATGGCGTCGTCGCCAAAGGCGCTTTTGGCCTCGCGCGTCGCTTCGTTGTAGGCGTCACGCAACTCATTGGCCTGCCAGACCACGCGCATGCCGCGCCCGCCGCCGCCAGCCGAAGCCTTGAGGATGACCGGATACCCGATGGTATCGGCTACGCTCGCCGCCTCTTCGACGTCGGCAACATTGCCCTCCGAACCCGGCGTGGTGGGTACGCCGGCCGCGCGGGCGAGTTTGCGTGCCATGGCCTTGTCGCCCATGTTGCGGATCACTTCGGCGCTCGGGCCGATGAAGATCAGGCCATTGTGCTCGCACAACTCCGCGAAACTGGCGCGCTCGGACAGAAAGCCATAACCCGGATGTACCGCGTCGACCTTGTGCATCAGGGCGGCCTGCACCAGAAAAGGCGCGTTCAGATAACTTTCGGTGGAGCGCGCCTGGCCGATGCAGATGCTCTGGTCGGCCAGTTGCACGGCCAGTGAGCCAGCGTCGGCCTCGGTGTACACCTGCACGGTGGTGATGCCCAGCTCCTTGCAGGCGCGGATAATCCGCACGGCGATTTCGCCGCGATTGGCCACCAGAATTTTGCGGATTGGTTTGCTCATGAATGACGCGGCCCGATCATCACGCGTTCGGATCAATGACGATCAGCGTCTGGCCGAACTCCACCGGCGTGGCGTCCTGCACCAGAATGGCGGTGACCACGCCGGCGTGGTCGGCGCGGATCGAACTCATCAATTTCATGACCTCGATGATGCACACCGTTGTTTCGGCGGTGACGCGCTGGCCGATGCTCACGAACGGCGTCGCGCCTGGCTCCGGGCTGCGGTAGAAGGTCCCGACCATGGGGGACTTGACGGCGTGCGAACCGGCCGGAATGCTTGCTTCCGTGGCGCTGACCGGGACTGGCGCGGTCACCACTTGCGCCTCTGGTTTGGCGGCGACTGCTGTTGCGGGGCGCGCTGGCGCACTGACCGCTGCGGGCGCGAGCCCTGCGCCATGCTTGCGCAGGTCCAGTTCCACATCGCCATATTTCAGATGGAATTCATTGAATTCGGTGGAGGATTCAAATACCTTCACCAGTTGCAGAAGGTCGTCGTAGCTCAGGTCTTTGCTGCTCAAAATCATTCTCCCGATTCGTGTTTCGTTGATTGATACGGAGGCGCTGCGCGTCAGGGCGCGGGCTTCTCGCCGGCATACTCGACCGCCTCTTGCGCCAGACGTGTGACATACCCGACGGAAGGACGCAGCATTTCCTCGAAAATCTGGCCGACGATGCCGGGCGCGCGCGAGATCAGTGCAAAGCCGCGCATGATTTTCCAGGGCACGCCAATTTCGCCCAGCACGGCCGCCATGCCGGCGGTGGCGTTGACCGTCAGGTGTTTGCCCAGCACGCTGTCGACCGCCTTCGAGAGGGTGCGCAAGGCGGCGATGTGTTGGCCGGCCACACCTTCGGCCTCGGCCACCGCGAGCAGCTTGGGTGTGCGGGGATCTTCCGGCGAAAACTTGTTGTGGCCAAAGCCCGGCAGCGGCTGTTTGGTCGAGCGGTAGGCCAGCACGATTTCGCGCGCCTTGGCGTCGCCGTCGTCAGCCGCCATGATTTCTTCCAGATGGCGGCCGACCTGCTCCATCACGCCGCCAAACTGGCTGCCCATGTTCAGCATGCCCGCTGCGACCGCGCCCTGGATCGAGTCCGGCGCCGTGCGGTAGACCAGGCGTGCTGCAAAGGCGCCGGCCATGCCGTGGTCCATCAGCGTCACCAGCACGGCGTCGAGGATGCGTGCCTGCGACGGTGTCGGCACCGTGCCGAGGATGTAGAAATAAATCATGTTGGTGAACGAGATCTCGCCGATCAGATCGCGCACCAGGTCTTTGCCGCGGATGGTCGAGCCTTTTTCGTCGAAGGTTGAGATCAGGGTGACCGGCTTGTTGTTTTGCATGGTTCTGCTTTCGATGGGGATTGGATGGGCCGGCCGGGTCAGATGACCCCGTCGCGTTGCATGGCGCTGATGCTGTCGGCGTCGTAACCGAGATCGCTCAGGATGGATTGATTGTGTTCACCGAGCATCGGCGGCGGCGGGCCACCGGCGTCGCGGCTGCCGTCAAACAGGATGGGCCGGCCAACGTTGGTGAGTGCGCCTTCGGTCGGATGATTCATTTTCTCGAAGATGGCGTTGTGTTCGACCTGCGGGTCGCGGCAGACTTCATCGATGGTCGAGACTGGTGCGTGTGGCACATCGTGCCGGGTCAGCTGTTCGAGCCACCAGGCCAAAGGCTGTTTGGCAAATTCTTCCTGCAGGGCTGCCGCCAGGGCATCGTAGTGGGTGGCGCGCAGCTTGCCCGTCAGAAAACGTGCGTCGCTGATCAGCTCGGGCCGGCCGACCGCCGTCATGAGCAGCTTGAAAAACTTGTCGACGCTCGAGAGGTGCAGGGCAACCAGCTTGCCATCGCCGCAGGTCAGCGCATACGACTGCGAACCGTGGGCGCGCGTCACCGGCCCGGGCAGCTTGCCGGTCAGAAAATAACTGGCGAAGGCTGGTGCGCCGAGTGCGATCAGGCTGTCGAGCATGGCGACTTCGACATGGCGCCCTTTGCCGGTGCGGCCACGCTCGACCAGCGCGCCCAGCACGCCCTGGGCCGCATACATGCCGCTGACCGCATCGGCCAGTGCCGGACCGACGATGCGCGGGTTGTCCTGGTCGACGCTCTGGCTCAGAAACCCGCTCAGGGCGGTGGCGACGGTGTCGTAGCAGGGTCGGTCCACATACGGGCCGGAACTGCCAAAGCCGGTGATTGAGCAGTACACCAGACGTTCGTTGAGCGCGTGCAGATGGTCCCAGTCGTACTCCAGACTGGCGAGCACGCCTGGCCGGTAGTTTTCGATCAGCACGTCCGATTGCACCACCAGGCGACGCAGCACCTCGCGGCCGCGCGGCGTTTTCAGGTCGAGCGTCAGGCTGCGTTTGTAGGCGTTGTAGGCGCGAAACGACGGGCCGTACAACTGGCCGTCGTGAACGCGAAACGGATCACCCTTGCCCGGCTGTTCGATTTTGATGACATCGGCGCCGAGGTCGCCCAGCAGGCGGCCGGCGTGCGGGCCGGTGATGAAGGTGCCCAGCTCGAGCACGCGGATACCTTCGAGTACGCGCGTCATGGCAGGCTCTGATGGGGTTGGCCGTGCGCGGACGCCGCGTATTGTGCCCGGACGGTGGCCTGATTCGCTGAATGATGCATGAGTCTCCTGCTTGTTGGCATGTTGTTGGACGTGCCGCGCAATGATCGCTGGCCGCCAAGCGTTTGGCGAAGCGCGCTGTCTCTGAGGGCCAGATTTTCTGATTTTTCTATTTTACGCAATGACAGCAAGGATGCTATGGGCTGAGGGCGCCGCTGTCAACCGCAGCGCCGCGCGTCGACACGGTAGCACCCATGCCAACGTATCGGAGTCCATCAAAAGCGTCCGCCGTGCATGTCATCAAACGGGGTGCCTTGCTTCAGGGCTGAAAGATCGCACTCACTTTGGTCGAATTGAAGATATGCGTTTCGACCATCTCAAGATGGCTGGCGCGACGACCCTCCATGGCGCCAGCCAGGCAGATCCAGTTCAGC
>CANJOT010000051.1 GCA_947475815.1 Burkholderiales bacterium
GATCTTCAGCGCGACCACGTGTTTGCCGGCGGCGTGCGCGGCCAGACAGCATTGCACAAACGCATCGCCATCGCTGATGCCTTCGATCACCAGGCCGATGACGCGCGTGCGCGCGTCGGCAATCAGGGCGTCAGACACTTCCAGCAGGGTGATATCGGCTTCGTTACCAACGGGTATGAAGCTGGCGAGTCCGGCGCCGGCGGCGCGCAGGCGCCGCGCAACGCCATCGAACAGGGCGCCGCTGTGCGAGATGATCGACACCGGTCCGCTGGCAAAACGCTCGGCGTGCGACGAGTTGTAGCCCAGATAAAGCTGATGGCCGGTATCGAGCACGCCATTGGTGTTCGGGCCGAGCAGGCGCATGCCGGCGGCTGCCGCGATGGCGCTCAGTTCTGCCTGGCGGCGCCTGCCGGTGTCGTCGCCGAGTTCGGCAAAACCGGCAGCGCCGACGATCACCGCGCGCACGCCGGCAGCGGCGCAGGCGCGCACGGCGTCGGTGATGCCGGCGGCCGGAATGGCGATGAAGGCGCAGTCGACACCGCCCGGAATATCGCCGACCGAGCGGTAACCCGGCTGACCCTCGACGTCTTCGCCCTTGGGATTGACCGCATAAATGGGCCCGGCAAAACCGCCGCGCACCAGATTGCGCAGCACCGTGTGGCCAAGTTTGCCGACGCTGGCCGAGGCGCCGATGACGGCAACGTGACGGGGGCGCAGCAGGGCGTCGAGCGGGGTGGCGGATGAATCAGCAGGGGTGGTGAGAGCTTCGATGGGACACATCCAGATGTTCGGCCGCGTACTGCGCGACGGTGAAAATTTCAGCTTGTACGGATGTTAGGACATATGTTGTCCTACTGGCAAGCCGGTGTGGCATTTCCATGTAGCAGGAACTTCGCCGTACTGAAACAATTTTCGCCATGGCGTTGTGCGTGATAAACTGGTTCAGAACCCACCCGCGGCAGTTCCCTTCATGTCCAAGATCGTCTATCGCACCATCGATTTTTTCGAGGCCTTCGCCCGTGAGAAGCGGCCGCTGTCGCTGTCGGAGTTGGTCAAGGTGCTTGATATTCCGCTGTCGAGTTGCCACGATGTCGTGCAGGCGCTGGAAAAACGCGGTTATCTCTATGAGGTCAAGCCGCGCGCCGGTTATTACCCGACGGTGCGGCTGCTCGATCTGGCACGGGTCATTGTCGAGCACGATCCGGTTACGCTGCGCGCCGAGCCCGTGCTCGAACGCCTGGCACATGAACTCAATGCCTCGATTTCCATCGCCAAGGCCAAGGGCACGCAACTGACCTACCTGCTGGTCAGCATGCCGACTGACCCGCTGCGCTTTGCCGTGGCGGCTGGCACCAATGCGCGCAATCTGTATGCCACCTCGGCCGGCAAGGCGCTGCTGGCCAGCTTTTCCACCAAGGCACAAAAGGAAATCCTCGCCGGCATCAAACTGGTGCCCATGACGCCGGCGACCATTACCTCCAAGACCGTGCTGCTGCGCGATCTGAAGCAGGGCGAGGCGCGCGGCTGGTTTCTCAATCGCGAGGAGAGCGTCGAGGATGCGCTGACCATTTCAACGCGCTTCATGTGGAGCGGTTCGATCTACGTGCTCACTGCGGCCGGCACGCTGCGGCGCATGGAACGCCAGCTTGATGCTGCCGTGGCCGCGCTGATGGGCGCCGCGCGCCAGCTGGAACAGTCGGAGTAGGTTGGCATGAACCAGAGCCCAGTCGTCAAGACGGTGTTTTACGTCAACATTTTCGGTCTCGATATTTTTCGCGAGGTCTTGAACACGCGCCCCGATCTCCGCTTTGTCGGCCTGCGCGACGACAGCCCGGAGGCCGAAGCCAGCGCCGTGCTGGCTTCGGCCTCGGTGTATCACATCAGTTCCTCGGCGCGCGACATGGTGCCGCAGTACTACCTCAACGAACAATTGCTGGCGCGTGCGCCGCGCCTGCTGCTCGCTTCCGCCATGGGCGCGGGCTACGATCCGGTCGATGTCGCCGCCTGCACGCGTGCCGGTGTGCTGGTGGTCAATCAGGCCGGCGGCGCCAATGCCGAGGCGGTGGCCGAGCACATGCTGGCGATGATGCTGGCCTTGTCCAAGCGCATGGTCGAGGCCGACCGCAACATGCGCCGCACGGCCAACGTCGTGCGCGCGCACTATCTGGGCCGCAACGCGCTCGGCAAGACGGTCGGCATCATCGGTTACGGCCATGTGGGACGGCGTCTGGCCGAGATGTGCAAGGCGGCCTTGCGCATGCGTGTGCTGGTGCACAGCAGCCAGGATCTGGGCGCTGCCGGCGTCGAGCAGGTCAGCCTTGAACAACTGCTGCGCGAATCTGATTACGTCAACGTCTGCTGTGCCCTGAGCGAGCGCACGCGCGGCCTGATGGGTGCGCGCGAGTTTGCGCTGATGGCGCCGCACGCCGTGTTTGTGACGGCGGCACGCGGCGGCATTCATGATGAGCAGGCCCTGATCGAAGCGCTACTGACACGGCGCATTGCCGGCGCGGGCGTGGACGTGTGGGATGTTGAACCACCGCCCCTCGATCACCCGCTGCTGCAGCTGGACAACGTCATCTGCACGCCGCACACCGGCGGCGCGACGATTGAATCGCGCATTCAGGCTTCGGAGGATGCGGCGCGTCAGGTGCTGGCCGTGCTCGACGGTCAGCGGCCTCCACGCCTGCTCAATCCCGAGGCCTGGCCACTGTTTGCCAAGCGTTTCGAAGCACAGTTCGGGTTTGCGCCCTCAGGCGCGCCCGCAGCTTGATTTTTCAGGAGATCGTTCAATGGCAGGTCCGCTGCAAGACATCCGCATCCTTGACCTCACCACGGTGGTCATGGGTCCGGCCGCGACCCAGATTCTTGGTGATCTCGGCGCCGACATCATCAAGGTTGAACAACCTGCCGGTGATTCGATGCGCAACATCGGCCCGTTCCGTCACTTGCAGATGGGGCCGATCTACCTGCAGACCAATCGCAACAAGCGCAGCGTGATGCTCGACCTCAAGACGCCCGACGGCCGCGCCGCCCTGCTGGCGCTGGCCCGGCAGGTCGATGTGCTGGTGTCGAATGTACGGCCGCAGGCGATGGCACGCCTGGGTCTGGGTTACGCCGAGATCGCCAAGCTCAATCCGCGCATCATCTACTGCTCGGCGGTCGGTTATGGCGCTGGCGGTCCTCAGGCCGGCAAGCCGGTGTACGACGATCTGATGCAGGCCACCTCGGGGGTGTCTGGCCTGTTCAATGCCATTGACGGCGCGCCGCGCTATGCGCCGGTCAACATCTGTGACCGCATTGTCGGCCTGCATCTGGTGATCGCCATCACCAGCGCGCTGCATCACCGCGACGTCAGCGGCGAAGGTCAGGAAATCGAAGTGCCGATGTTCGAAACCATGGCGCAGTTTGTGCTGGCCGATCACATGGGTGGCGCGGCCTTCGTGCCGCCGCTCGGGCCGATGGGTTACAAACGTCTGTTGTCGCGCACGCGCGGACCCTATCCGACCGCCGATGGCAATCTGGGTATTGTTGTTTATACCGATGCGCACTGGCGTTCATTTTCAAAACTGATCGGTCAGCCCGACCTGATGCAGCGCGATGCGCGCTTTGTCAGCCAGGAAAGCCGCACCCAGAATGCCGAGGCGATTGGCTCTTTTCTGGCCGAACAGTTGCAGCAGCGCACCACGGCCGAGTGGATAGACTTACTCGATGGTATTGACATTCCGGCCTCGCGCGTCAATTCGATCGAAGACCTGTTCAACGATCCGCACCTCAATGCGGTCAAGCTGTTCGAAGAGCATGAACACCCGACCGAGGGCACGCTCAAGCTGGCACGCTTCCCTCTGAAATTCAGCAAATCGCCGGCCGACATCCGCAGGCTTGCGCCAAACCTGGGCGAACACACCGACGAGGTGCTCCGGGAATTTGGCATCACGCCGCCGGCCAAAATTTAAATCAACAACCCCTACATCAGGAGAGCACCATGTTCGAGGCAATGGCCACCACCCCAGACCGCATCGCCCTGCGCGAAGCCATTCAGGCCATTTGTGAGCGCTTTGACGATCACTACTGGGGCGAGCTCGACCGCACGCACACGTTTCCGCACGAATTTGCCAAGGCCATTGCCGAGGGAGGCTGGCTCGGCATTGCCATGCCGCCGGAGTTCGGTGGTGCCGGCCTGGGGGTGACCGAAGCGTCTATCATGATGCAGGTGGTCGGTGCGTCGGCCGGTTTTTTTGCGGCCTGCTCGACCATTCACATCAACATCTTCGGCATGCACTCGATCGTCAAGCACGGTACCGACGAGCAGCGCAACAAGTGGCTGCCGCCGGTGATCCGCGGCGATTTGCGCGCCTGTTTTGGCGTGACCGAACCCGATGCCGGTCTCGATACCACCAAGCTGCGCACGCGCGCCGTGCGCAACGGTGATCATTACATCATTCACGGCCGCAAAGTCTGGACCAGCACGGCGCAGGAGGCCGACAAGATCGTGCTGCTCACGCGCACCACGCCGATCGAGGAGTGCAAGCGTCCGACCGATGGCCTGACCCTGTTTCTGGCCGACCTGAACCGCGATTATGTCGACGTCAAGCGCATCGAAAAGATGGGCCGTCACGCGGTCGACAGCAATGCCGTGTTCATTGACGGCCTGCCTGTGCCGGTGAGCGACCGTATCGGCGAGGAAGGCCAGGGCTTCCGATATATTCTCGACAGTCTCAACCCGGAGCGCATTCTCAACGCCGCCGAGGTGGTGGGCATGGGCCGGCGCGCGCTGTCCAAGGCATCGCAGTACGCCAAGGAACGGGTCGTGTTCAATCGCCCGATCGGCCAGAACCAGGCGATTCAGCATCCGCTGGCCGAGTGCTGGTCGGAGCTGTATGCGGCCGAGCTGATGCTGCTGCGCGCGGCCGAGCTGTATGACTCGGGCCAGCCCTGCGGCACCGAGGCCAATGCGGCCAAGTATCTGGCGGCCGATGCCGGCTTTCATGCCTGCGACCGAGCCATCCGCACGCACGGCGGCATGGGTTATGCCACCGAGTACAACGTCGAGCGTTATTTCCGCGAGATGGTGGCCTGTCAGCTCGCGCCGGTGTCGCGCGAAATGATCCTGAGCTTCATTGCCGAGCGCGCCCTTGGCCAGCCGAAATCCTACTGATGCCACGGAGGGCAACATCATGTCGAATCAAGCAGCAACCCCAGCCGTCATCCTGACCGAGCGCCGCGGCGCGGCCCTGTGGATTTTCATTAACCGCGAAGAGCGCCGCAACGCCATCAACCCGGACGTCATCGCCGGCATTGCGGCAGCGCTGACGAGCGTGCAGAACGATCCCGAGCTGCGCGCCATCGTGCTCACCGGCAAGGGCGACAAGGCGTTTTGCGCCGGTGCTGACCTGAGCCGCGGCACGGGCGTGTTCACCACGGGTGCAGAAGAACCGACCACCGACTTCGGCCGCCTCGCGCGCCAGATGCGTCTGGTCGGGGTGCCGGTGATTGCGCGCATTAACGGCGCCTGTGTGGCGGGCGGCATGGGCCTGATGGCCATCTGCGATCTGGCCATCGTTGCCGATCATGCGCGTTTTGGTCTGCCCGAAGCCAAGGTCGGCGTGTTCCCGATGCAGGTGCAGGTGTATCTGCGGCGCATGTTGCTGCCACGCGTGGTCAATGAGCTGTGCCTGACCGGTGATCTGATCAATGCCGCCAAGGCTAAAGAGATCGGCATCGCCAACGAAGTCGTACCTTACGCCGAACTGGATGCGCGCGTCGATGCCATGGTGTTGCGCCTCGCGGCCAACTCGCCGGTCGCCTTGCGGCGTGGCAAATTTGCCATGCACGCCATGGAAAACATGGAATTCAACGAGGCACTCGCCTTTGCGGAAACGCAGATCGCTGTGGTCTCGAACACGGCCGACGCCCGCGAGGGTCTGGCGGCATTCAATGAACATCGCAAACCGTACTGGCATCCAGAGGCCAAGGCCGCAGCCGGACAGGGAGAAACCTCATGAGCGAAAAAATCATCCGCATTGGCGGCGCCTCGGGCGCCTGGGGCGACAGCCCGCGCGCCACCGCGCAGCTGCTGCGCGAGAACGTGCAATACCTGATGATGGATTACCTCGCCGAGGTCACCATGTCGCTGCTGGCGCGCGCGCGCCTGAAAGATCCCGAAGCCGGCTTCCCGCCTGATTTTGTCGGCTACCTCAAGCCACATCTGAAGGAGCTGGCCCAGCGGGGCATCAAAGTGGTAAGCAATGCCGGCGGCGTCAACCCGGCGGCCTGCAAACGCGCTCTCGAAGCGATCTGCGCCGAGCAGGGCCTGAGCCTGCGCGTGGCCGTCGTGGAGGGTGACGATCTGATCCCCATGCTGGACGAATTGCGCAACGAGGGCGTGCGCGAGTGGGTGTCGGGTGCGCCTATCCCGGCGAAAATGCTGACTGCCAATGCCTACCTCGGCGCCGTGCCGATTGCCGCGGCACTTGATGCCGGCGCCGACATCGTCATCACCGGCCGCAGCGCCGACAGCGCGCTGGCGCTTGGCATTCTGATGCACGAGTATGGCTGGCAGGCCGCGCAGCACGATCTGATGGCTGCTGGCAGTCTGGTCGGCCATGTGCTCGAATGCGGCCCGCAGGCCACGGGCGGTGTGTTTACCGACTGGGAGGAAGTGCCCGACTGGCACAACATCGGATACCCGATTGCTGAATGCAAGTCTGATGGTACGTTTGTGGTCACCAAGCCCGCTGATACCGGCGGTCTGGTGAGTACGCGCACCATCGCCGAGCAGGTGCTCTACGAAATTGGCGATCCGGCGGCGTATTTTCTGCCCGATGTGACGGCTGATTTTTCTGCTGTGCATCTGGAGCAGCTCGGCCCGAACCGGGTCGGCGTGAGTGGTGTGCGCGGTCGCCCGCCAACCTCACAGTACAAGGTTTCGGCCACCTACCAGGATGGCTTTCGCGCCGTGGCCATGTTGACCATCGTTGGCATCGACGCCGTGCGCAAGGCTGAACGCAGCGCCGAGGCCTTGCTGGCGCGTGCCCGGATGATTTTTGCCGAACGCAAGCTCGACGATTTCACTGCCGTGCATGTCGAAGTGATTGGCGGCGAAACCTCGTATGGCGATCAGGCGCGCGCCCGTGGCGCGCGCGATGTGCTCATGCGTCTGGTGGTGGAGCACAAAGACCCCAAGGCGCTCGATGCCTTTGCGCGCGAACTCGGCTCGGCCGGGCTGAGTTTTGCGCAAGGCACCACCGGCCTGGTGGGCGGGCGTCCCAAGGCCGGCCCGGTGATCCGGCTGTACACCTTCTTTATCGACAAGAAGCGCATGCCGGCACCTTTGGTCACCATCGGTGCCGGAACGCCCTTCAGTGTTGCAGTGCCGCTTGACGGAGGCTATGTCGCACCCGCGCAGCCGCCGGCGGCTGCGGCCCCGGCAAGCGCCAGCACCATGGTGACCGTGCCCCTGATCAAGGTGGCGCATGCGCGCTCCGGCGACAAGGGCGACCTGTCGAACATTGCCATTTACTGCCGCAAACCTGAATACGTCGCCCATCTGCGTTCGGTGCTGACCGCCGAACGTGTGCTGGCGCATTTCGCGGCGGTCGCGGCCGGCCCGGCGCTGCGTTATGAGGCGCCGGGTCTGGCGGCCTTCAACTTTGTCATCGATCAGGCGCTCGGCGGTGGCGGCATGGCCTCGCTGCGCAGCGATTTCCAGGGCAAGGCCTATGGCCAGCGTGCTCTGGAAATGATGGTTGACGTGCCGGCTTCCTGGGGAGTCTGAGCGTGAGCCTGAGCACGTCCCCGGGATTGACCGCCGCCTTCGGTGCTTTTGCCGCCGGTTTCAGCGATGCGCCGGCAGCCGCACTGGCGGTAGCAAAGATGGGCATCATCGATGGTCTGGGGGTGATGCTGGCGGCACGCCACGAGCCGGTCGTGCAGTCGGCCCGGGCAGTGTTGATGGAAGGCATGATGCCGGGGCAGGGCGCCAGCGTCCTGTTGTCGAACGAGCGTGCCCGCGCCATCGACGCCGCCTTCATCAACGCCACGGCGACGCACGCCTTTGCCATGGATGATGTGGCCTCCGGTTGTCATCCCAGCGCCATGCTGATGCCGGCCTTGATTGCCCAGGGGCAGGTGCAGGGCGCCAGCGGCGCCGAGGTGTTGCGCGCCTATGTGGTGGGCTATGAACTGCTCGCCGAACTGGCCGCGCGTGAGCCTGATCCGCTGCACTCGACCGGCTGGCATCCGAGTGGCCAGCTCGGGCCGGTGGCGGTGGCGGGCGCAGTCTGCAATCTGATGCGCCTGCCGGCAGACATCAGCACCATGGCCATCGGCATTGCCGCGAGCATGACGGGCGGGCTGTTTGCCAACTTTGGCACCCAGACCAAACCGCTGCATGCCGGACGCATTTCCAGTTCAGGCCTGCTCGCCGCGCGTCTGGCCCAACAGGGCGTCAATGCCTCGCGCGATGCACTTGAACGCGAGGCCGGGCTGCTGCGTACCATCTCGCCGAACAAACGCGCCGACATCAGCGGCAGCTTCACGCGCAGCGCAACTGATCTGCGCATCCTCACCAACGGTTTGTGCATCAAAAAATACCCGGTCTGTTATTCCCTGCATCGCATTGCCGATGCGGCCATCGATATCGCCGGCCTGCCTGGCTTTGATGCCACGCAGGTCAGGCAGATCGATATCGCGCTCGGCAAGACTCAGGCCTGGATGGCGGACAAACACGAGCCGCACAGCGCCCAGGAGGCCAAGTATTGCGTCGAGTTCGCCGTCGCTGCAGGGCTGGTGGCACGCGCCGCCGGTTTTGCGCAACTCGAACCGGACTTCATCGAGCAGCCGCTGGTGCGTCAGTTGCTCAAGGCCGCGCGCATCAGCGTCCGCGATGACGTCAGCCCCGACGATACGGCGTTCTGCAGCGCCGACAGGGTGGTCGTGCACCTGCATGACGGGCGCGTGTTTGACAGCGGTGAGGTGCCGTTTGCACGCGGCCATGCGCGTCTGCCGCTGAGCGAGGCCGAGCTCAAGGTCAAGTTCCTCGATTGCGTGGCCAGCAGTGGTCGCGACGATGGCGCCGTGCTGTTTGCTCGCCTGCAGGGATTCGAAAGCCTCGTCAGCGTCGCCTTGCTCTGAGTCTTTAAGGCCTCAGGCTCCGCTCGAGTTCTCGCAGCACCGCATCGCCCATGACCGATGTGGAGACGGACGGCTGCCCGGCCTCGGCGATGTCGGCCGTGCGGATGCCGGCGCCGAGCACGCGGTCCACCGCAGCGACCAGTCGCTGCTCTTCTTCGGGCAGCGCGAGCGTGTGCTGCAGGCACATGCCAAAGCTGAGGATCGCGCCCAGCGGATTGGCGATGCCGCGCCCGGCGATGTCGGGTGCGCTGCCGTGTATGGGTTCATAGAGCGCACTGCGCCGGCCATCGGCACGCAGCGGTCCGAGCGACGCGGACGGCAGCATGCCGATCGAACCGGTGACCATGGCGGCACAATCCGACAGCAGATCGCCAAACAGGTTGTCGGTCAGGATGACATCAAACTGGCGCGGTGCGCGTACCAGTTGCATGGCGCAGTTGTCGGCATACATGTGTGACAGTTGTACGTCGCCGAACTCCTCGCGGTGCACACGCGTGACGATATCACGCCAGAACACGCCGCTGATGATGACGTTCGATTTATCGACCGAACAGACCTGATTGCGGCGTGTGCGCGCCACCGTAAAGGCGCTGCGTGCGATGCGTTCCACCGCGCTGGTGGTGTAGGCGCTGGTATTGAAGCCGCGCTGTTCACCATTGGCCAGCGTCTCGATGCCCTGCGGCTCGCTGAAGTAAATGCCGCCGGACAGTTCGCGTACAATCATCATGTCGGTGCCGCGGATGATCTCGGGTCGCAGGGTCGATGCGCCGAGCAGCATGTCGCGTGCGTTGACGGGCCGCAGGTTGTTGTAGAGGTCGAGTTCACGGCGGATGCGCAGCAGCTGATCAGGACGGCGCACCGCTACCGGCAGGGTGTCATACTCGGGTGAGCCGGTGGCGCCAAACAGAATTGCATCGGCCGCCTGAATGGCTTGCCAGGTCTGTGGAGGCATCAGGTCGCCGTGCTGTTTCCAGGAAGCGATGCCCCAAAGTGCCTCGCCGATCTGGATGTTCACGGCACGCCGCTCGCGAAACCATTCGGCCACGCGGCGCACCTGCGGCATGATCTCAAGGCCGATGCCGTCGCCCGGCAGAACGAGCAGGGTGTGCTGGAGCGTGTCTGATGTTGAAGTCATCGTATTGAAGTCATCGTATTGCAGTCATGTGGTTGATGTTCATGCAGTTGTCCGGACAAGAATGTATCCAGATGCGTCGCCGAATTGTCACGAGCGTTGGGCGCACTGTCAAATGAGCGCCCCGAGTCTTCCTTGAATCCTGAATCCGTGCGTGTGAATTCCAAAGCTCCCCAGCCCGTCAATAACCTGGCCGTGGTGCTGACCCTCGCCGGCGCCACGGCCCTGTCGAATTTTTCCTCATTCGCTTTTCTGCCGTCGATTTTCGCGGTCGGCATCGGCCTGCAGACCTCGGTGACCAGCATCCAGTCGACCGTGTTTGTCTACCAGTGGCTGTTCGCCATCGCGACCCTGGGTGCCGGCCAGATGGCCGACCGCTATGACAAGACCCATGTGCTGATGCTTGGCACCTGTCTGGTCTTGCTCGGCGGGGCGGGCGCGGCCATGGCGACCAACTTTTCCCAGTTCCTGCTGTGGCGCTGCGTGCAGGCCGTGGGCGCGGCGATTACCTTTGTGAGCGCGCGCGCGATTGCCGCCGATGTCGTCGACCGCTCGTGGCTGGTGACTGCCATGGCCTGGATCGCCGGCACCTCGTCGCTGGCGTCCATGACCGCGCCGGTGCTGGGTGGCTGGATCGAGCAGATGGCCAACTGGCGTTACACCTTTGTGCTGGTCGCCGTGTACGCCTTCACGGTGGCGGTGTTCATCTGGCGTCTGGTGTTGCCGCTGACGCGCAAAGCGGCGCGTGATCCTCTCGCGCCGCCCCCACCACGCGCGCCGTTCCGTTGGGGCGACGTCCTGCCTTCGGGCAAGGTGATGCGCTGTTGCTGTGCCATCGGCATGAATTCCTTCAGCTTTCACCTGTTCATGGCGACCGCCCCAGTGTTGCTGCCACGGCTGTACGGATTCACGCCCGGCGAGGTGGGCACGGCCATGATCGCGCCGACCCTCGGTTTCGTTGCCGCTATGCCGCTGTCCAATCTCGTGGCACGCCGCTCGCGCCAGCCGATCCACTGGCTCATGCGCGGGGCGCTCGGCATGCTGGCGGTGGTGGGCTTCACTCTGGCGGCCTTTGCCTGGTTCGGCCTGCCACCCATCATGCTGCTGGCAACGGTGTTCTTTGCCGGCTTCACCAATGCCTTTGTCGTGCCCATGGGTTTTGCGGCGGTGACGATGCTTGATGAAGGCAAGGCTGGCAGCGTGTCGGGCATGCTGGCCTTCATTCAGTTTGTCATCGGTGGTGCGGCCGGCCTGCTGGCCCTGGGCCTGACCGAGCTTGACTTCACCGCGGTCGGCCTGACAGTGTGTGCAGGGGCGGTTCTGGGCACGCTGCTGGTGCCCACTTTTCCCAAAGGAATGCACCTCGCTGCGAAGCGCCAATGAGGCTTTTTGGGACCGCTCCGATCCGTTGTTTGGCGACAACGACTCACGCCAGCTTGAACACACCCGGACCGCGATGATTCATCATGATTTGAGTTTGCAGGCGAAAAGGCGCACAGTGGTGCTTGAAGTATTACATTGCGGTGCAACATATAATGTTTCCAAAGTCGTATCCATGAATCATCAACAGAATATAAAATTCGGAATTTCATCTTATTGCGATGCAGCAATTCTGTCCAAATTGGCTGTTTCCCGTCGAGAGGCTCTGTGAGCGCTGAAAAACTCCCGGGACAGTTCGAGTTCCTGAACAAACTGCGCAAAGAGCGCCGCGTTGTTTCGCTCTATCTCGTTTCCGGCATCCGTTTTCTGGGGCGCATCGTGTCGTTTGATCGCGAAGGTTTGCTGCTCGACACCAAACATGGCGAGTTGCTGTTTGCGCAACGCCAGATCAGCACCATTGGCCCGGAAACCGGCAAGGCACGGTCACCGCGGTCCCTGACCGGTTCGGACGACAGCTTCGAGCCGCGTGATCACGACCGCGGTTTCGATCGCCCAGCGCGCGAACGCCCGGCCCCCGAACATACGCCCCATTTTTCTCACGCAGGACCGGTGCAGCACGTGCAGCATGTCCAGTACAGTTCGGCCTTGCGCGACCCCAGCATCAGCGCCAACCCGGCGCCGCGGCCGGCCAATACGGTGCAGATCATCCGCAAGGCACGCCGCGAAATCCGGCGCGACCTCGAGGAATAATTCTCCCCGGGCTGACTGGCCTTAACCGGCCATTTGCGCGAGCAGGGCTTCCTGACTGGAAAACGGCGCGGCGCGACTTTTGCGCCGTGTGTACTGGCCCTGCGTGTCCATCTGCCAGGACAGTTGATTGTCGCGCAGATAGATCTTCAGGCCTTCCTCGATCACGCGCTTTTTGAGCCGGGCGTCGAGGATCGGAAAGCCGATTTCCACGCGCCGGAAAAAGTTGCGGTCCATCCAGTCGGCGCTCGACAGGTAGACCTGCTCCTTGCCGCCGCTGCGAAAGTAGAAAATACGCGTATGTTCGAGAAAACGGCCAACGATCGAGCGTACCGTAATGTTTTCCGACAGGCCCTTCACGCCCGGCCGCAGGGCGCACACGCCGCGCACGATCAGTTCGATTTTCACACCGGCCTGACTGGCATGGTAGAGCTCGGTGATGACGCCCGGCTCGAGCAGGGAATTCATTTTGGCAATGATATGGCCGCGTTTGCCGGTTTTGGCCAGTTCGGCCTCGGCGCGGATCGCGGTGATCACATTCGGATGCATCGTGAACGGGGACTGCCAGAGCAGCTTGAGCTTTTTTGCGCTGCCCAGACCGGTGAGCTGCTGGAACACTTCATGGGCGTCGGCGCAGATGTCTTCGTTGGCGGTGAACAGGCCAAAATCGGTGTACAGGCGCGCCGTACGGGTGTGGTAATTGCCGGTGCCCAGATGGACATAGCGGCGCAGCTTGCGATGCTTGCCGCTGCCTTCGCGGCGCACCACCAGCGACATTTTGGCGTGTGTTTTGTGGCCAACGATGCCATAGACCACGTGCGCGCCGACATCCTCCAGACGCGCGGCCCAGTTGATGTTGGTTTCCTCGTCAAAGCGGGCCATCAACTCGACCACCACGGTCACTTCCTTGCCGCTGCGCGCGGCATTGAGCAGCGCTTCCATGAGCGCCGAGTCGGTGCCGGTGCGGTAGATGGTCTGCTTGATGGCTACGACGTCGGGATCGACCGAAGCGGCATTGAGAAAGTCGAGCACTGGATTGAACGACTGGTAGGGATGATGCACCAGAATGTCGTGGCGCGCGATGGCGCGGAACATGTCGGTATTGCGCATCCGTGCCTTGGTAATCTCGGCTGGAAAGCCGGGCGTGAAGGGCGCAAACTTGAGCGTGGGCCGCGGCACCAGATCGGGCAGTTGCATCAGTCGCACCAGATTGACCGGGCCCGCCACGCGATACACGTCGGTGGGCTCCAGGGCAAACTCGCGCATCAGCAATTGCGCCACAGACTGTGAGCAGGTGCTGGCAATCTCAAGGCGCACGGCGTCACCAAAATGGCGCTGTGGCAATTCACCCTGCAGGGCGACGCGCAGGTTGGTGATTTCTTCGTCATCGACAAACAGGTCGCTGTTGCGCGTCACGCGGAACTGGTGGCAGCCATGGATGTTCATGCCCGGGAACAATTCATCGACGCAGGATTGCATGATCGACGACAGCAGCACAAAACTCCAGGGATGCGGCGTCAGCCCGGCCGGCAGGCGGATCAGGCGCGGCAGGGCGCGTGGCGCCTGCACGATGGCAATGCCGGAGTTGCGCCCAAAGGCGTCCTTGCCCTCCAGTTCGACGGCAAAGTTCAGGCTCTTGTTCAGTACCCGCGGGAACGGATGGGCCGGATCGAGGCCGATCGGCGTGAGCACCGGCAGCACCTCGCGGCGGTAATATTCACGCGCCCAGGCAGCGATTTCGGCGGTCCAGACGGTCGTCAGCGGGATGACGATGCCCTCGGCTTCAAGCAGGGGCAGCAGGGTTTCGTTGAGCAGGCGGTACTGGCGCTCGACCAGCAGGCTGGCACGCTCCGAGACGCGCTGGTAGGTTTGCGCGGCGGTCAGGCCGTCCGGACCGCGCAGGCCGGGATTCTGGCGGATCTGCTCCTTGAGGCCCGCCACGCGGATCTCGAAAAATTCGTCGAGATTGCTGCTGGCGATGCACAGAAAGCGGATACGCTCGAGCAATGGCAAATCCTCCGACGCGGCCTGTGCGAATACCCGCTCATTGAAGGCCAGAACGCCGAGTTCACGATTCAGAAGGGTTTGCTGTGGCATCAAGTTAAGTTACTCCGCAGGCAAAAGATGCTCATTATGTGTCTGTAATGTGTCAGGAGTATTAAATAATATTCGGCACCTCCAATATCCCCATCATATTTCTGTAACATGACGGGCACATACTGGTCGTTCGCGTCCTTGCCCACCGATTTTCTAGCCTGCCCCGCGCCATGCTCGCCCCCCGTCTCCTTGCCGCCGTTGATCTCGGCTCGAACAGCTTTCGCCTGCTGATCGGCCGTGTCGTTGAAACCCCCGGTGGCACACAGCTCTACCAGCTCGACAGCCTCAAGGAGACCGTGCGTCTGGCCTCCGGTCTGACGCGTGAAAAGCGCTTGGATGCCGATTCCCAGTTGCGCGCTCTGGCGGCCCTGCAGCGTTTTGGTGAGCGCCTGCGCTCGTTTGCGCCCGATTCGGTGCGCGCTGTGGCCACCAATACCCTGCGCGTGGCCAAGAATGCCCGCGAATTTTTGCAGACCGCCGAAGCAGCCCTGGGTTTTCCCATCGAGGTGATCGCCGGCCGCGAGGAAGCGCGCCTGATCTACTGCGGCGTCGCCAGCACCTTTCCGATGCAACCCGGGCGCATGCTGGTGGTCGATATCGGCGGCGGTTCGACCGAATTCATCGTCGGCAATGGCCGCGAGCCGCAATTGATGGAATCGCTGTTCATGGGCTGTGTCGGCTACAGCTTGCAGTTTTTTCCCGATGGCGAGGTCGACCGGTATACCTTCAAGCAGGCCGAACTGGCCGCGCAGAAGGAAATCGAAGGCATTGCGCGCGATTACCTGGCCGCCGGCTGGCAGCTTGCGGTCGGCTCGAGCGGCACCGCCAGGGCGCTGGAAGAAATTCTGGTCGCCAACGGCCTGTCGCAGCAGGGCATCACCCTCGAGGGCCTGGAGCGCCTACGCGAATTGTTGCTGCGCGCAGGCCATGCCGAACGCCTCCGGCTCGAGGGCCTCAAGCCCGACCGCGTGCCGGTGCTGCCAGGGGGCTTGGCCATCATGCTGGCGGTGTTTTCCGTGCTTGGGCTCGAGCGCATGGATGTGGCCGAAGGCGCATTGCGCCAGGGCGTGCTGTACGACCTGCTCGGCCGCGCCGAACACCATGACACGCGCGACCTGACCATCGAGCAGTTTTCCCAGCGCTACGGCGTCGACCGCACCCAGTCGCGCCGCGTCGGAGAGCTCGCCCTGTCGCTGTTTCGCATGGCCGCGGTCGGCACCGAGGAAGAGCGTGCCGACGAAGAGCGGCCGCTGGCCTGGGCCGCTGCGCTGCACGAGATCGGCCTGTCGATCTCGCACGCCAGTTATCACAAGCATTCGGCCTATATTCTTTCCAATGCCGACATGCCCGGCTTTTCAAAAAAGGATCAGGCGCGCGTTTCGGCGCTGGCGCTCGGCCATGTCGGCAAGCTCAACAAGCTCACCGGCAAGCTGGTCACCCCGAACGACTGGTTATCGGTGTTCTGCCTGCGCCTGGCGGTGCTGATTTTCCGGCGTCGCACTGACCTGCATGCGCCGCGGATCACACTCGCCATCGACGGCCGCGGCTACCGCCTAAGTGTCGATGCCATCTGGCTCGCTGCCAATCCACTGACCGAATTTGGACTGCGCCAGGAATGTCTGGAATGGAGCAAGCTCGGGTTTGCGGTCGAAGTCGTCTAGGCCGCGCAGCGGGTGCATCAGGCCGCGCAGGCCGGCCAGCAAGCGGGCGTGAATGAAATTTTTCATGCGATGCCAAAGTGCCGTTTGTAGCGCGGGCTCATGGCCGACAGCGACAAGAGCATGAAGAAGTCTGCTGAATTGAAGTCTGGATCCCAGGCCGGATCGCCGCAGATGCGCGCGCCCAGACGCAGGTAACCCTTGATCAGCGGCGGGGCTTCCACTTCGAGTGAACACTGCAGCTTGTTGAGCGGCAAGGGGTGACGCGGAAAGACCTGATATTCAGGGTCTGCCAGATGCTTGTCCTTGAGACGATGAAACAGGCTGGCGGCCTGATGTCCGCCGTCGCGCATGCTGACACTGGCACAGCCTATGACGTGTTCCTGGCCATTGGCCATCATGTGATACGCCAGCGCTGACCAGAGCAGCATGATGACGCTGCCGCTGCGATAGTCCGGATGCACACACGAGCGGCCAAATTCCACCAGATTGGGTTTGATCGGATTGAGGCGCGTGGTAAAAAATTCATTGTCGGCGTAATAACCCAGCCGCCGTGCCTGATCCGGCGCGAGCATGCGATAGGTGCCCACGACGTTTTGGGTTTCCCGGCAGCGCACGATCAGGTGATCGCAAAACGCGTCGTAAAAATCTTCATCGCGACCTTCTGGGCCACGCAGGAAGGCACCGAACTCCTCGCGAAAAACCTGATAGCGCAAGCGTTGTGCTGCGCGGATTTCGCTCTCGTCGCGTGTCACGTAGACGGCGAATTGTGGCGTCGATGCGGCCAGGTGAATGCGAGACGGTCCGGTCCGGGTGACGTCGTGATGCGACGTCGCCGGCAGCAGGCGCTCGGCGGATTCGATGTACATGAACTCTCCTTGAACGATGAACTGGAGAGAGCATATGAAACCGCTGTTTCATGCAAAAGACAGTCGTGTGAACGATTGGTGACAGCCGCTCAGACTGGCACTGCCTGTGGGGCTTTAGTCGATCAGATCGCGGTCGATCACGGCGCGCACGCTCCACTGCCCGGCGCCGTGGTGGGTCAGCCACCAGACGGCGGCTTTGCGCACCCCCCAGGGGTGTGGCTGGCCGCTGAGCAGTTGTGCGGCGACCTGGCCCACCCAGGGCTGATGGCCCACCAGCACCAGGGTAGCACTCGCATGCCTGCGTTCCTGTGCGGCGATCACTTCCAGCACCGCGGCCACGCTGGTGCCGGGCGCGAGCCGGGGCTCAATGGCCAGCTCGGTGCCGCCCAGCGCTGCTGCGGTTTCGCGCGCGCGGCGGGCCGGGCTGACCCGCAGGGTAAATTCGGCCGGCAGGCGCGGCAAGAGCCAGGCACCGACTGCCTTGGCCTGCCGATGCCCGCGCGCGGTCAGGCGGCGTTCGAGATCAGGGATGCCGTCTTCCGCCTCGGCGTGGCGCCATAACAGGAGGTCCATGGGCAGGGTGTTGTTCCGGATGAAGGATTACAGGAAGGCGAGCAGCAAGGGCCCGGCGATCA
>CANJOT010000052.1 GCA_947475815.1 Burkholderiales bacterium
GAGCTTAATGGTGGAGCAGCGCGACGATGCCAGGCACGTCGTTGTTGTGTTCGAGATCACGCAGGCGCGCCAGCGCGTCGCTGGCGCGGCCCTGGTCGATGTGCGCCATGTGGGCACAGTCGGCAAACTTGGCCGCGATGTCGTCCCAGGTGAGTTCGCGTGAGGGATGGCCGGGCGCTTTGTGGATGCGCACCATGTCACGCGTGCCATTGCGCAGCACCACCTCCACTTCGACATAACCGCGGCTGCCCGAACTGCGCGTTTCAAACAGCGGATCGTCGCCACGGCAGCATTCGTCTTCGTGGGCGTTGATGCGCTGGTAGAGTTGGTGGATGCCGGGCCGCTTGACCGAGTCGTCTTCAAAGCTGTGCAGGGTGTAGGCGCCGTCGAGCAGGCCGGCGGCCAGCCCATACTGCATGCTGAACTTGCCTTCCAGACCGGTCACCGGCTCGGGGTAGGTCAGCACCAGCATGCCGCCGGGCGGCATGCGGCATTCCAGGCTCACCACGTCCTCGGCCTTGAAGCCGTGTCGGGCTTGCAGAACCAGCAGGCCATCCATGCCGCGATGCATGGCATAACAGCAGGCAAATTTTTTCAGGGCGATGCCCGGCTCCAGCATCACCCAGGGATTGCCCAGACCGTTGATGGCAACCTGCGGATCCGAAGCCTCGACCCCATACGTGCTGAAAAAGCCTGATTTCGATTCAAGCGCGTTGCCTGCCGCCGTGAAGCCACACATCGCCAGGCGCGTGGCCTGCAGGGCATTGCGCGCCGCGAGGCCGGTATGCAAGGGTTTGGTCATGGTGCCAAAGTTGCGCCGCACGCCGCTGACCATCGAGGTGGCAATGCCAAAGGCGGTGCGCGTGGTGTCGACATCACAGCCCCAGGCTTTGGTCAGGGCGCCAAGCGCCGAGTAGGTGCCCAGCGTGCCTGTGCCGTGCCAGCCGCGGCCGTAGTGTCCCACCGTCATACCCTGTGCAATCCTGGCGCCAACTTCGACACCGACCACATAAGCCTCGATGAAGGCACGGCCGGTAAGCGGATGGTTTTGCAGATCGGCAATCAGCGCGGCGACGATGATGGCGCTCGGGTGCGCCGGCATCATCGACAGCACATCGTCAAAATCGAGCGCGTGGCCGAAGCTGCCGTTGATCAGCGCCGACATTTCGACGCCGCAACGACGCTCGGTGCCCAGCACCGGGCTGCTGCCGCCTTCGTCGGACAGGTTGAGGTAGGCCATCAGGGGCTCCTCGACCTCACTGCCCGCGCCGGCGAGGATCACGGCGAAGGTATCGATGATCACTTTCTTGGCGCGTTCGATGGTCCCTTCCGGAAAATCGGCAATGGTTTTTTCGTTGATGAAGCGCGCGATGGTTTCGGTCAATCCGCTCATGGTCGGGAGTCCTGTGAGGAAGGCTGGCACAGCGCCAGCAGGGATTCGTATACCGGCCGGTCGATCTCGATGCCACGCTCGAGATTGAGCCTGCGTTCACGGTAGGAACGTTCAGAAGGAATGCGGATTTCGTCGACGCCGGGCAGGCGCGGCGTGGCCTTGATGCGGGCGATTTCTTCGCTCAGGTGCTGGCGGAAGGTGGCCAGCGGCAAGAGCAGGTCAGGCTTGATGGCGAGCAGCAGATAGCCATAATCCTTGGCAACGTTGAAGCCGGAACCGGCCAGCACGCCGAGCGCCTGAATGGCCATGCCCAGCGCAAAGCCCTTGTGGCCGCCAAAGGGAAAGAGGGCGCCGGCACGCGCGGCATGCGGGTCGCGCGTGGGCGCGCCGCTGGAATCCTGGGCCACGCCTGCCGGCAGCTCCTTGCCAAGACGTTCGAACAGCGACAGCTCGGTTGACATGAAGGCCGAGGTGCCGAGGTCGATCAGCAGCGGATCATGTTCGGTCGGAAAGGCGAAGGCGATCGGGTTGGTGCCGAGCATGGCTTTGAGACCACCCGGGGGAGCAACGTGGCGCGCCGAACTGACGGTATGAATGCCGATGAAGCCGGCGCGCGCCAGCTTCTCGACATAATGTGCGCCGCGACCGCTGGTCCAGCTGTTGGTCACGGCCATCAGGGCGATGCCGTGTTCGCTGGCCTTGGCGATGGCGGCTTCGGCCGCCCAGAACATGGTCAGCATGCCGTTGTTGTTGCCGCCGTCGAACATCGCCGAGATCGGCGTTTCGTGGAGCGCCTTCATTGGTGTGCGCGGCGCCGAGGCCTTGGCTTTTTCGATGACGTTGAGGATTTTTGGCAGGCCCGAATATTCGTAGCCGCACAGCGCCGCCTCGATGACGTGATCGCCGATGATCCAGGCTTCGCGCTCGCTGTAACCAGCCGTGCGCAAGACGCGCTCGGCCAGCAAGCGGCCCTCGTCCGCGCTCATTCTGATTCGATCTGCTTGCATCATTTACTCGGCAGTAGCGCCAGTTTCCTTGACGACCCTGGCCCACTTGGTGATTTCCGAGCGGATCATGGCGCCAAATTCCTCGGGTGTGGTACCCCTGGGTTCTACGCCGGCCGAAGCGAGCTGGGTTTTGGTGTCGGTGGCGTCGAGCGCCTTGCGGATTTCACGGTTCAGCGTGGTGACAATTTCCGGGGGCGTGCCCTTGGCCACGGCAATGCCCCACCAGACCACCGCGTCGAAACCAGGCACGGTTTCGGCCAGCGTCGGCAATTCCGGCAGGCTGCGCACGCGCTCGGGCGTGGTCACGGCCAGGGGAATCAGGTTTTTCGACTTCAGGTAGGGCAGCACGGCAACAATATTGCCGAAGCTCAGATTGATCTGGCCGGCCACGAGGTCGCTCATCATCGGACCCGTGCCCTTGTACGGCACGTGAATCATGTTGAGGCCAAAGCTGCTGGCGAACAGAGCGCCGGCCAGATGCTGCGAACTGCCTGCACCGTTCGAGCCGTAGGAGAGCTTGCCCGGGTTGGCCTTGCCATACGCAATCAGCTGCGGCAGCGTGGCGATGTTGAGCGAAGGATGGACCACCAGCACATTGGGCGAGGTGCCCAGCAGACTGACCGGTACAAAATCGCGGATCGCATCGTAGGGCAGCTTCTTGTAGAGCGACGGGTTGACGCCATGGCTGCCGATGTTGGCCATCAGCAGGGTATATCCATCCGGCTTGGACTTGGCCACCAGTTCGGAGCCGATGATGCCGTTGGCACCGGCGCGGTTTTCGATGATGACCTGCTGGCCCATCGATTCGCTCATCCGCTTGCCGACAGCGCGGGCGATGGTGTCATTGCCGCCACCCGGGGCGAAGGGCACGATCAGCCGGATCGGGCCGGTGGGATAGTCGGCGGCCGAGGCGCACAGCGGCGCGGCGAGTAGCAGCAGGGTGGAGACGAGCTTGCGCAGGGTCAGGTTTTTCATGGCGGTTTCCGTTTCAGAATGCTGCTGGTGTTATTTGCGCACCCAGACGGTGCCTTCCATGACCCGTCGTGCGCTGCGTGAATACGAGGCTTCGAGGATCTCGCCATCGGCACCCACGGCAATGCGCACCGGGAACATGCCGGTAGGATGGCCGATGCGCACGATGCCATCGTCAAACTGTTGCGCCACCTGATTGACGATGGTGCCCGGCAGCACGGCGGCGACGGCGGTACAGACCGCACCGGTGGCGGCAAAGGCCTTGTGCAGGCGTGGCGGCGGGCCACCGACGCGGCGCGCAACAAAACTGACCGACTCCTTCGCGACCTTCTCCTTGGTCATGAAGTTGATGAAATCAGTCGGTGCGATCACCGACACCGGATGGGGCAGGCGCGACTCCGGCGACAGGCCCACATAGGCCGCGCCGGCATTGCGGATGGCCCAGAAACGATTGAGGATGTCCGGCGTGAATTCTTCCGGGCTTTCGGTGCCGGTAATGCCGACATCGCGCGCATGAAAATACATGGTCGCCTTGGCGACATCGACGAAAGACACCATGATGCTGCGCCCCAGTTCCGGCACGTAGAGCTCGTCGACGACGTTCCCGCTGGGTAGCATCTTGCCGGTGCTGGCGCCGCGCGTGGCACTGAAGTCGAGGCGGATTTCGGCCGAGCTACCCGGCACGCCATCGATGGAAAAATCACCTTCCACGGCGGGCAGGCCCATGCCGTCGATCGGGATGTAGGACACCAGCACCTGTTCTGTATTGGTGTTGTAGATGCGCACGCGCGTCGTCGGCGCGACGGCGTCGATCAGGCCTTCCTCGATCCCAAACACACCGACGGCAGCAGACAGGTTGCCGCAATTGGCCGAGTAGGACACATAAGGCAGGTCGATGCCCACCTGGCCAAAGGTGTAGTCGAGGTCGGCATCGGGTCGTTTGCTCTTGGCGATGATGACGATCTTGCTGGTCAGGTTGTCGGCGCCGCCGAGGCCATCGATCTGGCGCGGGTCGGGTGTGCCCATGGCGGCCATCAGTACCCGTTCGCGTTCACCCGGATCGGCGGGCAGGTCGGCTTCATGAAAAAATACACCCTTGCTGGTACCACCGCGCATGATGACGCAGCGCACACCCGTTTGATTGGAACGGCGGGTAGAAGCAATGGTGGCAGTGTTCATCAGTATTCCTTCCGGAGGCGCGCGCCGGAGCGCGCGCATGGGTCAAATCGGTGTTCAATTTTGGGTTTAATATGTGGACTAGCCGGTTTGCAGCTCAAGATCACAGGCTACCCAGCACGAGCGCCTTAGTTTAGGTCTTCACACTCGCATAGTGAATCACTGACGGTGAAAAACAGGTCCATATTCTGGGAATGAACATGATGCAAGACGATGCCGGCGACGACACCTCCTCGCCGGGTACCCAAGTCATTCGCCGGACCGCTTTGCTGTTGCGCCTGCTCACGGCGCACAACCGCGTGGGCATGCGTCTGGTCGATCTTTATCGTGGCGCAGAGATCCAGCGCTCGACCGCGCACCGCATGTTGCAAGGCCTGGTGTCCGAGCGCCTCGTGACGCAGGAGCAGGAATCGAAGCGCTATTTTCTCGGCCCGGCGATCTACGAGATGGGACTGGCCGCGGCGCCGCCCCTGCAGTTGCGCGACATCTGCCAGCCCTACCTGAACGCTGTCGCCGAGCAGACCGGTGACACGGTCTTCCTGTCGGTACGATCCGGTTTTGATGGCGTCTGTGTCGATCGCAAGGAAGGCGCCTTCCCCATCAAGGCTTTCGTGCTTGAGCCCGGCAAGCGCCGTCCGCTTTCGGTCGGCAGCGGCAACATCGCCATCCTCAGCGGCCTGCCCGACGACGAAATCGCCCGCATCTGCGCCGCCAACCGCAGTCGCGTGGCTGAACGCTATCCGCGTTATACCGAAGTCGAATTCGAGCGTCGTCTCGCTGATGTAAAGCGGCTCGGCTATACCCTCACCGAGGTGCTCGAAACCGTCGGTGTGCGCGCCCTCGCCATGCGCATCCGCGACGCCGACGGCGTGTCATTTGCCGCCATCAGCGTGTCGACCCTGCTCTCACGCCTCGAAGGCGAACGCGTCCGCGAGGTGGCGACCTATCTGGCCGATGCGGTGCGGGCGGTGGAGGAAGATCTGGCCAAGGCGGGGTATCGGAGTGGGGCGGCGGCGCGTTAAGTGCTGTGGTAGTTGCCTGCCGGGCTTTTGGAACCACTTGCGTTCTCGGCCGGCACCACGAATCCGATCGGTCGTTTGGGTGACTCTGTTGGGGCCATCAGTTGGCGGATAGCCTCGAACACCTGTTTCAACTGCGTGCGGGTGTTGTTGGCAAACGAGTCGTGTTGCAGAGACATTTGTTCAGTTTTTTTCTCAAGGTCATCAAGCCGCATTGCCAATTCCTGATTGGATGCAAGTACTTCACGGAGTCGGACAAAGGCGCGAACCACATAAATTGACATCTCCACCGCATGGGGGCTATTCAACATGAATCCCGCCATTAAGGCGCCATGCTCAGTGAGCGCAAAGGGGCGGGTTCTGGAAAATTTGAGGTTACTGAGGTGGTCGCAATTTGCGACCACCTCAGCTTTTTCAGCGGCAGTTAATTGAAATATGAAATCTGGAGGAAAGCGTTGCTGATTCCGCTTGACCTGTTCATTGAGTCTCTTCGTAGGTACCCCGTAAAGAACAGCGAGGTCAGCATCAATCAATACCTTCAGGCCACGGATCACGAGGATGCGTGAGGTGATGACATCAAGGCCAGGCGCCTTCAGGCTTGAGATGCTTGAGTCCATAGCTACTTTGCAGCGAGTTCAGGGGGAATGTCCCATCGTAATGGTGACGAGCCCCAAATTTCTCACAATGGAACATTTTGTTGTTCTTGCGCAAAAGACTGGGAAATGTACTTGAGAGGCCATGCGGAACTCGTCAGAAGATTTTTAATCTTTCTGGCCGCCCATCCCCCCCGACCCCGGCGTGATCAGACTCATCACATCGCCGCGCTGCAAGGTGACCGGCGTTTTGTCGGCAATCGACTGACCGTTTTTCAGGATGGCACCGGTGCCGCCATCACCGCCGCCGCGCAATCCTTTGGGAGCGATGCCGAGTTTGCCGTGCGAGGCGCGCACGATCATGGGCGCGTCGGAGACCGATTCAAAACGGAATTCCTGGCCGCAGCCGCCACGGTACTGACCTTCGCCGCCGGAACCGCGGCGGATTTCCTTGGACAACACGCGCACGGGCACGGTGGCTTCGAGCACTTCGACGGGCATGTTCGAGGAGTTGGCTGGGAAGCTCAGGCAGTCGAGGCCGTCCTTGCCGGAGCGCGCGCCCATGCCGCCCATGATGAACATCGATTCGGAGAACGGCCGGCCGCTGGCATGACGGCCGGACATCAGCACCGCAAACTTGTTGCCGGATTCGGCCAGCAGGCCTTCCTGCAACACTTCCTGCAGCGCCTCGATGATGGCGTCGGGGATGAAGTGGCCGCTGCTCGACTTGAGCCGCACCGGCGCCGGGAACACCGGGTTGAGAAAACAGCCTTCGGGTGCGCGCACCTGGATCGGCGTGAACGTGCCTTCGTTGTTCGGCAGGGCCGGGCAGAGCAGGCATTTGATGATGTACACCGCCCAGACGTGGGTGTAGACCATGGTGCAGTTGATGCCGGTGGTCTGCTGTGGCGAGCTGCCGGCGAAATCAATGTCGAGTACGCCATCACTGGCAGTAATGGTGACGTTGATGGTCAAGGGCACGCTGCTGCCTTCGATGGTGGTCGCGCCGTGATACCTGCCGTCCGGTATGGCTTTACGGATGGCGTTGCGCATGGTCTGTTCGGAATGTCTGCAGATGGCCTCGCCCAGTTGTTCGAGGTCGGCCATGCCGGTGTCGGCCAGAAAGCGGCCGATTTCGCGTTGCATCACTTCGCAGCCCGAGATCAGGGCGCGCAGGTCACTCTGGATTTGCTGCGGCACGCGCACGTTGGCGCGCAGCAGCGCAAAGAAAGTCTGGTTCTCGCGGCCGGCTTCCATCACCTTGAGCGGCGGGATGATGAAACCTTCTTCGTAGATTTCGCGCGGCGAGGCCGACAGGCAACCGCCGATGTCGCTCATATGCGCCATGCATTCGGCAAAACCAACCAGCTTGCCAGCGTGGAACAAGGGCGCCACCACGGCGACGTCGTTGAGGTGTCCGAGTATCCACCACGGGTTGTTGGTGATCAGCATGTCGCCGGGCGCGAGGCTGTCGGCCGGAAACAGCTTGAGCAGTTCGCGCACGGCAATCGAGTTGGTACCGATCTTGGCGGCCACGCCCGCATCGGGCACCAGCAGCTGGCCTTGGCGGCCGAGCAGCAGGGCGCCGAAATCGCGCGCCTCGACCACCACCTTGGACATCGAGGTGCGCAGAATGGCCCAGGCGGCTTCGTCGACGACGGTGATCAGGCGGCTCCACAGGACTTCGAGGTCGACGGCGGAGTAGGAAGTCTGGTTCATGACGTGTTCTTTCAGGACTGCGGCAACAGCACGCGCAACGCGCCATCGGCCGCCACCGTGGCGCTGCCGCCGTGGCCGATGTAGACCGTTGATTCGGCTTCTTCAAAAATCGCCGGCCCGGCAATGACGCTGCCCACTACCAGACGGTAGCGGTCGTATACCGGACAGTCGCTCCAGGCGCCATGCGCACCGTGATCGCCGTCGTAAACCGGCCGATGTCCCTTGAGCGCGGACTGGCCGGCGGCAACCGGTTCGCCCGACAGCCGCGGCAAAGGCCGGCCGTCCACGGCGGTGGCGCGCACGCGCCAGCGCACGCTTTCGACATCGCCGTGCTCCACTTCGGCGTGGTAACGCTCGCGGTAGCGGCGGCTGAATTCGGCCTTGATGGCGGCGATCGCGGCGCCATCGATCGGCCCGGCGGGGGCGTTAACGTACAACTCGAAACTCTGGCCTTCGTAACGCACCGCGACTTCGCGGCTGATGCGCATGGCGCAGCCGGCAGGCACGCTGGCAGCGACCACCGTCGTGGCGTCTCTGGCCAGTTGTTCGAGCAGGGCATTGACGGGTTCCAGCGTGCTGCCGCCGAGGTTTTCGATGCGGCCATGCACGACTTCGAAGGCCGACTCCGCCACCAGAAATCCAAAGGCCGACAGGACACCGGCGCGCAGCGGAAAATACAGACCACGCGCACCGAGAATGCGCGCCACGCCCCAGGCGTGGATCGGCCCTGCGCCGCCGTAGGCAAACATGTCGAATTCACGCGCGTCCTTGCCCTGTTCGAGGCAATGCACCTTGGCGGCGCGCGCCATGTTGGCGTTGACGACGCGATGCACGCTCCAGGCCGCTTCGTCGATCGACATGCCCAGAGGCTGGGCCACGGTGGTGTCGATGGCGGTGCGCGCGGCGCTTACATCGAGCCGCATACTGCCGCCAAGAAAGGAATCGGCCGACACATAACCGAGCACCAGATCGGCATCGGTGACGGTGGCGCCCTGGCCGCCGAGGCCGTAACACGCCGGTCCGGGCGCGGCGTTGGCGCTGTGCGGGCCGATCTGCAGCATGCCGATGCTGTTAATGTGGGCGATGCTGCCGCCGCCGGCGCCGATCTCGATCATCTCGACCACCGGGATCTGCAACGGCAGGCCGCTGCCGCGCGCAAAGCGCTGTGAGCGGCCGAATTCAAAGCGCTCGGCCTTGATCGGCTTGCCGTGTTCGATCAGGCAGATCTTGGCGGTGGTGCCGCCCATGTCATAAGCGATCAGATGTTCGACCCCGGCCAGGCCGGCGACATGCGCGGCGGCACTGGCGCCGCCCGCTGGTCCCGATTCGATCAGGCGCACCGGGTAGGTGGCGGCGGTGCGCACGTCAACCAGACCACCGTCGGAGGTCATGATCAGCAAGCTGGCATCGATGCCGGTTTCATGCAGGGCTGCGGCCAGCGTGTGCAGATAGGCTTCCATCACCGGCTTGACGTAGGCGTTGGCCACGGTGGTGCTGGCGCGTTCATACTCGCGGGCATCGGCCAGAACATCGCACGACAGGCAGATTTCCACGCCCGGCAGCGCGGCCGCCAGCAGTTCAGCGACGCGGCGCTCATGGCGGCTGTCGGCGTAGGAATGCAGCAGGCAGACGGCGATGCTTTGGTAGGCACCGTCCGCCAGAGTGGTCGCCAGTGCCGTCACGCCGGCTTCATCGAGCGGCGTCACCACCTGGCCGCGATGATCGAGCCGTTCGCTCACCTCAAACACCTGCGCGCGCGGCACCAGCGGTACGGCGATATCGATGTTGATGTCGTAAATGTCGAAGCGGCTTTCGCGGCCCAGTTCCAGCAGGTCGCCAAACCCGCGTGTTACCAGCAGCGCCGTTTTGGCGCCGCGCCGCTCGATCAGGCTGTTGGTCACCAGCGTCGTACCGTGCACGACACGTGTGACCTGACGCGGATCAATGCGGTTGTCGCGCAGGATGGTGCGGATGCCGGTCATGACCCCGCGCGCCAGATCCTGATAATCGGTCAGGACCTTGGCGGTGCACAGGCTCTGGCCCGGCCCGCCGAAGGCGACGATGTCGGTGAAGGTGCCGCCGATGTCGACGCCGATTTCATACCCTTGGTTCTGCTGCAGAATGTTGGTCACGCTGGTCACGCTTGTCATGCTCTGGCAACCTCAATCATTCATGGGGATGTCGACATCGAGCATGGGCGCGTGCTGCTGGGCGCCGTAGACGTCGGTGTCGCCGACATCACCGGCCGGGATGTGGCGCGGGATGGTGGCCTTGAAGGCCAGTGCCGGCGGGTAGGGCGTGAACAGCACGTCTTCGGCGCGCACGTTGTAGAGGCGTGCGAACAGCTCCGGGCAGAGCACGCCGGTGGCGAGCACCTTGTCAAAAATCGCGCGGGTTTCGAAGATGATGTCGAGGGTCACTTCAAAGGGACCGGCGTTCTTGCTTTTGCAAACCTTGGCGAGATGGCGCAGGGTGGTCATGATCAGCGAACCTCTTCGTATTCGATCGGAAACAGGGAGTAGGGGTCGTCGACCTTGACGACGTGAAACAGCGAGAAGCGGTAGGTCGGTCCGACCGGAATGTCGGACGGCGAAAACGGAAAGGCCATGTTGCCGCTCTTGCACAGGCGGCCGATGAAGTCGACCTTGGGCACCACCACGCGCGCCACCGACAGCACGGCGCTGGCGGTCTCGGCCGTGGCCGCGACCACTTCAACGACGATACCAAGTTCATGCGATAGCGTCTGCTTGACCGGTTCGCCCGCGCCCATCACGCCGTCCTTGCCGTAGATGTGAAAGACCAGCTGGTATTGATCCGGCGGCACACCAAAGGCGGTGGTGCGGCCGTAGATGTCTTCACGCACGCTGTGCATGTAGCTGTCGATCTGTGAGATCAGCACCGGGTCACGCGTGCCGCAGATGGTGATGGCGCGATAACCGACCAGCGCCGCGCCTTCGAGCTTGACGTCGTAGGGGCGCGTCGACCAGCGCATGCCGGCAACCTTGACCGAGCGCTCGGTCAGGGCGGTGAAGCTGCAGTCGGTGGCGTCGAGGATGCCGCCCGGTTCGAGGTGGATGGTCGGGCTGGCGTTTTCATGCAGGGCATGGATGGCCACCGAAAACGGCGTGCAGCGCCGCGCCGGGTTGGCCGGTTCGACTTCCACATGATCGGAACGCACGGTAGCAATCAGGCAGTCGTGGCCCTTGGGCAGCGCCGTGGCGGTGCCGCATTCGAGCATCTTGCCGGCATACCATGAAGGCGCGGCCGGCATGCCGTGATGCATGGCGCAGCCGGCCCACGAGGCGGCATCGCTGGCGCGGCCGGCGAGAATGACCTGTGCTCCGCCCTCAAGGGCGCGCTGGAAGGGCTCCGAACCCATCATGCCGACGATGCGCGACGACTGTGAGATGTCACGCGTGGTCAGGGCCGGCACGCTGCGCAGCGGGCTGATGCGGCCGGCGTCGTGCCAGGACTGCACCGTTGAGGTCGGCTGGTCGGAATGGATCATGGCCATGCGAAAACTCAGGCCTTCTTCGCGGGCAATCTCGCGCGCCAGTTGTGCGGTAGCCTGCAACTGCGGCTCGGCGCCGGATCCACCGACGCTGCCGATGACCATCGGCACACCGTTGGCGATCGCGCCCATGAGCATCAGGCGCAGGTCGCGGCGCATCGATTGCAGGGAATTGAGCACCTCGCCGGAACCGAGAAAATGCGGCCCCGGATCGGTGCTGCCGCCATCGACGCCGATGATGTGCGGCTTACGCTCGAGGGCCAGCTTGAAGGATGCTTCCGGAAATCCATACCCCAGGCAACTGGTGGTTGAAAGCATGCGGCATTCGGTTGCTTGTTCTGCCATGTCGTCCTCGGAAAGATGTGACTTGCTTATTGTGTTTTGGAATGCAGTGAATCAATGATCGAACAAGGCTTGCAGGCCTGCCCGGGGATGCTTGTTCTGCAAGGCCAGCATGAGCAGGATGCGCGCCTTCCAGGCCGACAGGTCGCCGGCCAGAATCGCGCCGGCATGCGCCAGTGAATGCGATGAGCCTTCCATACCGTAGCCGGCCTTGGTGCCGCCGCGGGGAATGCGTGTGCTGATGACCACCTCCACGCCGCGCTCGAGCGCGGCGCGGATGGCGCGATACATGGGCGGGTTGACGTGGCCCGTGCCGACGGCCTGAATCACGATGCCCGGCGCGAGGCTGGCCGCGGCGTCGACCAGCGCACCATCGGCGCCGGCATACATCGACACGATCTCCACCCGCGGCAGCGCGCTGTCCTGCAAAGGCAGGTGCAGGCGGCGTTGTGGTGCACGGTGCATGAGCACCTGCTCGCCGACGATGCCGCCCAGATAACCCCATTCGCCGCTGTTGAATGTTTCGACGTCCAGGCTGTGTGTTTTCATCACTTCGCGCGCCGCGTTGAGATGGCCATTCAGGGCGAGCAGCACGCCCATGACACGGGTGCGCGGCGAGGTGGCAAAGCGCACGGCATCGAGCAGGTTGCGCGCGCCATCGAAGTCGGGCTCGGAGGCGTTGCGCTGCGCGCCGGTCAGTACGACCGGTTTGTCGTGTTGCACGGTCAGATCAAGAAACCAGGCAGTTTCTTCCATCATGCCGGTGCCGTGGGCAATGACGATACCGGCGCAGTCATCGTCGGCCAATGCAACCAGTACGCGGCCATGCAGACCGACCCAGTCGTCGGGTGTGATGTGCGGCGAGGGAATGCGGCCGAACTCGTCGACGCGCACGCGCGCCACGCTGGCCAGACGCGGCACGGCCTCGATCAGTTCGGCGCCGGTGTTGGCGGGTACGGCCAGTCCGGTGCGTGCATCAATGCGCGAGGCAATGGTGCCGCCGGTTGCGATCAGGATGCAACCGGGCAGTCCGGGCGGGGAGGTGCTGGGGCTCAAGGCTGGTGTGTCAGCGTATCAGTCGTCGATACGCAGCTTCGGATTGGCCTCGACCAGCTTTTTCCAGCGCTGGATGTCTTCGACAAGGTAGCGCGCGAATTCCTGCGGCGTGCCGCCAACCACTTCACCGCCATCGCCGTTGATGCGTTTGCGCACCTCGGGTGAATTGAGGGCTTTGTTGATTTCGCGGTTCAGCGTGTTGACGATGGCCGCCGGCGTATTGGCCGGCAGCAGCACGCCATACCAGGTGCCGGATTCAAAACCGGGGATGGCGGCTTCGGCGATGGTCGGCACATTGGGCAGGAGCGCAGAACGTTTGGCGCTGGTGATGCCGAGCGCGCGCAGGCGGCCGGTGTTGACGTGAGCAATGGCGGTGATCGGGTTGGAGAACATCATCTGCACGTGGCCACCGACGAGGTCGGTCACGGCCGGCGTGCCGCCCTTGTACGGGACATGCAGGATGTCGATGCTGGCCAGACTCTTGAACAGTTCACCATCGAGATGCGTGCCGGAGCCCGCGCCGGCTGAGGCAAACGTGATCTTGCCGGGCGACTTGAGGGCCAGATCGATCAATTCCCTGACAGTATTGGCCGGCACGCTCGGGTTGACCAGCAGCAGGTCGGGCAGGGTGGCCACCAAGGCGACCGTGCTGAAGTCCTTGACCGGGTCATAGCGCAGGGTTTTGCGCACGGCGGCGTTGATGGTGTGGCTGTTGGTCATCACCAGCATGGTGTAGCCATCGGGCGCTGCCTTGGCAATGAATTCGGAGCCGATCATGGTGCCGGCGCCTGCCATGTTTTCCGGCACGAAGGACTGGCCGAGCGCGGCGCCCAGTTTTTCGGCGAGCACACGACCGATCGTGTCGACCGCGCCGCCCGGGGCCGCCGGAATGATGACCCGCACTGGTTTGCTCGGGTAGGTCTGTGCGCTGGCACCTGGCGCGAGCGCATACAGACCGGCGCACAACAGCGTGGTTAGTAATGACTTGTTCAACAGTGGCGTGCTCAAAAGTGGCGTGCTCAATAGCGGAGCGCGGGTCCGGGTCATGGTTGTTCTCCTGGCTTTGTATCGAAAAGGGTTATGCAGGCCGGGCTTGCAGGCCCTGGGTGATTTCGCTGATCACATCAGTCGTGCTGGCAACCCGGCCGTAGGTGCGCGGAAAGGTGAGTATGGTCATATCGTGAAATTCCGGACGCGTCGCGGCGCAGCCGTCTTCGACGATGATGGTATGAAAACCGCGATCGGCCGCGTCGCGCGCCGTGCCTTCGACGCACACATTGGTCGAGACGCCGGCAAACAGGCAGTACTCGATGCCCATGGAACGCAGCTTGGATTCGATGGCCGAGGAATTGAAGGCGCTGGGCGTGGTTTTGTTGAGCACCAGTTCGCCCGGCAGCGGTTTGATCTCGTCGAGGATTTCATGCTCGCGCTGCCCGCGGGTATTGTTCTTGGCGCGCGTGAAGGCGCGTTTGTGGGCGCTGATGTCGCTGTAGTCGGGCATGTCGGAACCGACGGTCAGGTGGACGATGCGCAACTCGTGCTGACGGAAAAAGTCGAGCAGGCGGCGCACATTGGGCACGACCACCTGTTCGATGCGATCGAAGCGGTAACTGCCGACCGCGTCGCGACCCGTTTGCGCCAGCAGCCGGCCCAGGCCAAACTCGCGGCTCGCCGAGCCGTACTGAATATCGACCGGAATCAGGGCCGTCTTGTGCGGCTCGAGCCGGAAGGCGAACGGATAGTCGCTGAAGTAGTCCCGGGTCGGTGCGCTGCTCATGACGGTTTCACGATCCGATGGCGCCACGTACGTCGCCGATGACCGATTTGGCCAGGTTTTCAAACAGGCTGTCGGCACCCTGCATCAGACAGATGCGTATGCCGTGTTCATACATGCGTTTGACACGCCCCGCGATCTGCTCGGGCGTGGTGAAAGCGTAACCGCTGTTGGCGGCAACAATGACGTTGCGCGAGCGCGCCTTGGCGACGATCTGGTCGACGCGCTTCCACACTTCGGGATGATCGTACTGGAAGGGATAACCGAGTGCGTCGGACAGGTCGGTCATGGCCAGCATGATGATCCGCAGGCCGTCGATCTCGAGGATTTCATCGACTTCTTCAATGGCTGTGGCGGCTTCGACGTGGGGCACGAAGATCGCCATGTTGGCCGGTTTGCTGTTCATGGCCGCGAACGACGAATCACTGTTCGGATACTCGCCGGTACCGGAGCGGTGCCAGTCCTTGGAGACTGCCACACAGGCGCGTGCCTGGGCGGCCGACGACACCGAGGCGCCAACGATGGGGATACCCAGACTGAAGGCGCGCGCCACGTCGACGGTCACCTGCAACTGGTCGATGCCACCGAGCCACGGATTGGCGGCCACGCGCACCCAGCAGGCGATGCCGGCCACCTGAGCCGAGCGGTTGATGTGATCGAGTTCGCGCCAGTCAATGGCCGAGAACATCATGTCAGGACGGACAAAGTCAAAACCGGCACGCGCGATGGTCGAAACCCAGCTTGGACCGCCCTTGAGCCATACTCCAAGGGACATTTCGCCCGATTCCATCTTGCTGAAAAAGCGGTTCATTGTTTTTTCCGGTTGAAAGTGGGTAACATTGTAGCGACAATCGCGATTGGTAGGGGAGCGCCGGGCTCTGAGTATGTGAGGCTTGAAATGGGTGCATTCGAGTGCGCGCATGGGGTCGTCGCCCGGGGCATGGTATTAACATCGATTACTTCAGATTTCCAGCCGTGGCTCGCCCATCGCGGCGGGTGTCGTGACGGAAAGAACAATGCAAGAGACAAGACACGACGCGGCGCCTGGCGCCAGTCATCGCCCCTTTGAAGGTCGTCTGCCCGGTGCATGGCCGGATGCGCGGCTGGCGACCATTCTGGCGCAGCGCGTCAAGGGCATGCTGCAGTATTTTCCCAACGAGTTGCGCATGGATCGTGCGCATACCGTGATGCTGGCCGAGCAGGGCATCATCAGCGACGCTGATGCGGCAGCTATTTTGGGCGTGCTGGCCGAGGTGGAGACGCGTGGCATCGACCCAGCCAGCATCGACGGCAGTAAAAGCACCTTGTTCTGGTATGTCGAGGCGGCACTGATAGACGGCCTGGGTGTGGATGTCGGTGGCAAGATGCATACCGGCCGCAGCCACAATGACATCCTGCCGACGCTCAGCCGCATGACGGCGCGCGACCGGCTGATCGGCATCGTCGATGCGGTGCTGACCTTCCGGCGTGCCCTGTTGCGTCTGGCTGCCGACCATGTCGATACCGTCATGCCGGGTTATACCGCCCTGCAGCACGGCCAGCCCTGGACCTTTGGTCATTATCTGTCCGGCTGGGACTATGCCTTTGCGCGCGATTTCGAACGCCTGCAGGGCGCCTGGAAACGCACCAATGTCAGTTCGCTGGGCGGTTCAGCGCTGGCCGGCAGTTCGTGGCCGCTGGATCGTGACCGCACAGCGGCGCTGCTTGGTTTTGACGGTATCGTGCGCCATTCGCGCGACGCCGGTTTTGGCACCAAGGATTATGTCGCCGAGATTCTTGCCACGCTGGGCATCATGATGAGCAATCTGAGCACCCTGTGCGGCGACCTGTATCTCTGGTCGACCTATGAGTTCGGCATGCTTGAAGTGGCCGATGGCTTTTGCGGCACCAGCAGCATCATGCCGCAGAAGAAAAATGCCTGGGCGCTCGACTGGACGCGCGGTGCGGCCGGCAATTCGATCGGCTATTTTGCCTCCTGTCTGGGGGCTTTGCGCGGCACCAGCAGCACCGATGCCATGGCCCAGGAATACCCCGACTGGCCGCTGGCCGATGCCTGCACCGAGGCCACGGACTACCTCATCCTGGTCGCCGGCGTACTCGACAGTCTGAAGGTCAACAAGTCCTTGATGCTCGAGCGTGCGCGCTCGAACTGGACGACCGCCAGCAATCTCGCCGATGCCATCGTGCGCTTCGGTGGTTTTTCCTTCCGGTCGGCACATGGCATCGTCGGTCGTGTGGTGCGCGAGGCGGGCCTGGCCGGCATCGGGCCGGATCAGGTCGATGCGGGCTTTCTTGATAAGGTGGCCGTGGCGATTGCGCAGCGTCCGGCCGGCCTGTCCGACGCACAGATCCGCGAGGCGCTCGATCCGCTGGCCTTCGTTGCCACACGCGTGACGGCGGGCAGTGTGAATGTGGATGAGGTCCGCGCCATGCTGGCCGAGGGCGGGCAGCAGCTCGACGACGATCGCGACTGGTTGGCGCAGCGCCGCGATCGGGTGAGCGCGGCGGCGCAGACACTCGACGCCGAGGTCGCGCGTCGTCTTGAGGGAGTCGGACCATGAATTCTTCCCTGACCCAACAGATGGCGCGTTTTGTCACGACACCGCGCCTGCTGCCCGAGGCTGCCCTGGCCGCCGCCACCAATGCGATGATCGACACCATCGGCTGCGCGCTTGCCGGCATTGATGAACCCGTCTCCGTGCTGGCACGCGCCTGGGCTGACCATCAGGGTGGCAAACCTCTGGCGACTATCTGGGGTTCGGCACAGCGCACCTCGGCCACCGAGGCGGCGCTGGCCAATGGCATCGCCGCGCACGTGCATGATTTTGATGACGGCCATGTTTCCCTGCGTGCCCACCCGAGCACAACCCTGGTGCCGGCCGTGCTGGCCTACGGCGAGTCGGTCGGCAGTTCCGGCGCGGCGGTGCTCAGTGCTTATACCCTCGGCTTGGAAGTGGCTGCCAAGCTGACCAAGGCGATCGGCCCGAGCCATTATCTGAACGGCTGGCACAACACGGTCACCATCGGTGTCCTGTCCTGCACCACGGCGGTCGGTCA
>CANJOT010000053.1 GCA_947475815.1 Burkholderiales bacterium
GAGCCGAGGGCTTCAATCACCGGGGCATGGCGCGTGAGCACCTGATAACGCGAGATGCGCCAGGCGCCAAGCGCCATGAAGACCGTCAGGATGACGGTAAATTCTTCCGGCAGGACAGACATTGCCAGAGTAATGCCCACCAGCAAGCCGGCAAGCCAGTCGCCGCGCTGCAGGCCATAGAGGAAAAACACCAGCCCCGAAAGCAGCAGGCCAAAGAGCGCAAAGCGGCGCACCAGCGTGCCGATTTCGTGCTGCAAGGGGCTGGCCTCGGGCTTGATGTTCTGCAGCGACAGGCCGATCTGGCCCAACCGCGTGGCCGGTCCAGTGGCCAGCACCCGCGCCAGTCCGCCACCCTGCACGATCATCGAACCGGAAAAGACCTGGGTCGACGTATCGGCCGCACTGGCGTCGGGCGACAGCGTCTCCCCCTGCTGCTTGCGCACCGGCAAGGACTCGCCGGTGAGCAGGGATTCATCGACCATCAGGTCGTGGCTCTCCAGCACCAGACCATCGGCAGCGATGCGGTCACCCTCCTCGAGCACGAGCAGGTCACCACACACCACCTCGCGTCCGGCAATGCGCAGACGGGCCCCATCACGGATCACCAGGGCGCGCGGACTGGACAGATCGCGCAGGGTTTCGAGCAGGCGTTCGGTCTTGTGCTCCTGAAACACCGTGATGCCCATCGAGACGAACACAAAGGCAAGCAGCATGGCCGCGTCGCCGCCATCGCCGAGCACCAGGTAAATGGCCCCGGCAACGAGCAGCAGCGCGAACATGGGCTCGCGCACCACTTCCCCGGCGATGTGCCATCCGGTGCGACGGCGCTGGTTGCCTAGTTCATTGGCACCGCCGCTCTGGAGGCGTGCAGCAGCGTCGGCGGCGCTCAGGCCGGCTGGAATAGTCATCTCAGGCCGGTACGGCCGGTGGTGATGGCTGGGTCAGGTCAAGGTCCATCATCATGGTGCCAGGATCATCGGAGGGGTAAACGTGGAAACCGAGGTCGCGCACCAGCTTGAGCATGCGCCAGTTCGGACTGAGCACCTCGCCAGTGATGCGCTGTGTGCCGCGCGCACGGCAGTAGTTGATCAGTTTGAGCATGAGGATGTGCCCGAGCCCGCGCCCCTTTAACTCTGAGCGCACGATGGCGGCAAACTCGGCGCTGATGTTGTCCGGGTCGGCGATCACCCGCCCCACGGCCAGGGTTTTCCAGCGGCCATCGGCATCGACGTGGCCGGCGACGAAGGCCATCTCGCGGTCGTAATCGATCTGGGTCAGGCGTGCCAGCTGCGAAGGCTGCAGTTCACGCATGCGGATGAACATGCGGTTGCGCACGTCTTCCGGATCCAGGGCATTGAAAAATTCGACGTGCGCCGTGCCGTCCTCGGGCTTAATCGGGCGCAGCAGCAGACGCTGGCCTTCCCAGTCTATCCACTCTTCCAGTTCCTGCGGGTAGGGTCGGATGGCCAGACGGTCGCGGCTTGCGCCTTGCGGATCGAGGCGCATGCGCGCATCCAGAGCGATGACGCCATCACGGTCGACCAGCACGGGGTTGATGTCGAGCTCAAGCATCTCAGGCAGGTCGATGGCCATCTGCGCCACCTGCACCAGCGTGCGGCAGACCGCATCGAGATCGGCTGGTGGGCGGTTGCTGTAACCGGCCAGCAGCTTGCTGACGCGGGTGCGCGACACCAGATCCTGGGCCAGCACCATGTTCAGGGGTGGCAAGGCAACATTGCGGTCGGCCGTCACCTCGGCAGCGATGCCCCCATGGCCAAAAACAATCACCGGGCCAAACACTGGATCGGTTTCGACCCCCATGACCAGTTCAACCGCATCGGGCCGGTTCACCATGGTCTGCACCGAAAAACCACACAACTGCGCGTCAGGACGGTGACGTTGCAGGCGTCGCACCATGCGCGCAGCGACACTGCGCACACCGTCGGCATTGTCGATGTCCAGCGCAACGCCGCCGACATCGGACTTTTGCGTGATGTCGGGCGACAGAATCTTGATGGCGACCGGGTAACCGATCGCCTCGGCGGCCGCCACGGCTGCCTCAACATCCTCGGCAATGCGCGTATCGACTACCGGCATGCCATAGGCACTCAGGATAATCTTGGCTTCCGGCTCAGAAATCACCACGCGCCCCTCGGCCAGCGCACCATCGATAATGGCGCGCACCCGCTGGTGGTCGGGATTGCGGCTGACCGGCAGCGCCGGCGGCACCTGCATGAGCAGATCCTGATTGCGGCGGTACTGGACAATCTGCATGAAGCCGCGCACCGCGCCTTCCGGCGTGTCATAGGTGGGCAGGCCGGCCTCGGAAAACAGCTGGCGCGCCTCGGCCACGCCACCGCTGCCAAACCAGCAGCTCAGCACGTTCATCGAGGATTGGCGAATCAGCGGCAACAGCGTCTGGGCGATTTCCTTGCTGGGCACGATCGCGGTGGGCGCATGAATGAACAGCAGGGCATCGGCATCCGGGTCGCTGAGCAGCACCTGAAAGGTCTTGAGATAACGCTCGGGTGGCGCATCGCCGATGATGTCGATCGGATTGTTGTGCGACCAGGTCGGCGGCAAGACCGCGTCCAGCTGGCCGCGCACCGCGGCGGACAGTTCGGACAGATGACCATCATCGGACATCAGGGCATCGGTCGCCATCACGCCCGGGCCCCCACCGTTGGTGATGATGGCCAGGCGTTCGCCCATGATGGGCCGGGCCCGCGCGAGGGTTTCCACCGCCTCGAACAAATCCTCGGTCGAATAGACGCGCAACATACCGGCGCGGCGCAGGACCGCGTCGTAGACCAGATCCGAACCCGCCACGGCACCGGAATGACAGGCAGCGGCACGCGCACCTTCAGGCGCACGGCCAGCCTTGATGACCACTACCGGCTTGGAACGCGCCGCGGCGCGCGCCGCCGACATGAACTTGCGGCCATGCGGGATATCCTCGACATACAGCAGGATGGCGCGCGTTTCGCCATCGCCTGCCAGATAATCAAGCACATCACCAACATCCACGTCGGCGCTGTCGCCTATCGAGATGAAGCGCGAAAAACCAATGCCGTGCGACTTGGCCCAGTCAAGCACCCCGGTCATGAGCGCGCCTGACTGCGACACAAAAGCAAGCTTGCCGCGCGTCGCATCGGTGTGCGCGAAGCTGGCATTGAGGCCAATACCCGGCACCAGCAGCCCGACACAATTGGGTCCGAGTATGCGCACCAGATGGGGCCGCGCAGCGTCGAGCATGGCCTGACGCTGTACATGCCCGGTAGCAACATTGCGAGCACCCATATCGCCTGAAAACACGATCACGGCGCGCGTGCCGAGTTTGCCCAACTCGGCGATCAGGCCGGGCACCGAGGCAGGCGGTGTGCAGATCAGCGCCAGATCGGGCGCCTGCGGCAGCTCCTGCACCGAGTGATAAACCCGGCGACCGGCCAGCAGGCCGTGATGCGGGTTCACCGGGTAGACCGGACCCTTGAAACTGCCGGCCAGTACATTGCGCAGCACGGTTTCGCCAACGCTGTGCTGCCGCGCCGAAGCGCCGATCACCGCGATCGAACGCGGATCGAACAACTGACTGAGATTTCGGATACTCATGTGAAGTCCTTGCCAACAGGGTTCAGCTTGATCCCGCTGGCCGCACACGTCAAGCGCGTTGGCGTCAGCGAGATTGGCGAACAACCCATTTGACTGAAAAAGGACTAGCCCTTACAGTAGCTCCACGTAGAAACGATTTTCGTACTTGCTCGTATCAAGAAAAAGGAGAACATGTTGAAGATTCTGCTGCTGGTGGACGGTTCCGCATTCACAACCAAGGCTGCGCAATATCTGGTTGATCATTTTGGCGTGCTCAAAGGCAAGCTGGAACTCCAACTCTTGCATGTCACACTGCCTGTGCCACGCGCCGTCGGCGTCGGCAAGCTGGGTGATGGCAAGGGTCTGATCAGCAGCTTTTACGCCGATGAGGGTACGGCTGCCCTGGCCCCCGCCGCGGAAATCCTCAAGAAGGCCAAGCTGGCTTTCACCTACACCCACGACGTAGGTGATGTCGGCAAGAAAGTGCGCGCGTTCACCGAGAAGAATCAGGTTGACCTGCTGGTCATGGGTTCACACGGCCACGGTGCCCTCAAGGGCCTGCTGATGGGCTCGACCGCCACCAAGGTACTGGCCAGCTGCAAGGTGCCGGTGCTGGTGGTGCGTTAATGCAGTCCGTCGGCTGAGCCGGCCGGACGACGTTCAGCCCGCCGCGTCCCGCCCGGGACGCGGTTCGGCGAGCGCCGCATTCAGTTCCTTGCGCAAGCCCTCGATTTCCTGTCGCAGGGCACGAATGTCACCATGCAGTTGTTTTTCGAAGATCCGCTCGTCTTCGCCGACGAACAGCGCCGCGATGGTTGCCGTCACCACCGAAAACACGGCAAACCCCAGCAACACGATGAACACTGCAAACACACGCGAGGCCGCCACGCTGGGCACGATATCGCCATACCCAACGGTAGCCGCCGTGGTGAAGGCCAGCCACAGGCCGTCAGCGTAGCTGTGCACGTTTGGTTCCAGCCAGTAAAAGCCGGCCCCGGACACCGCCATGAGAACCACGGAAATACCGAGCACCTGAAACAGGTGATGCGGTCCGAGCCAGTGCACCATGACCTGCGCCAGACGGCTGAAAACCATCAGACAGACGGCTACCCGAAATACCCACTCTGCAGTGCTCCAGCGGCCATCCTCCGGCCAGGCACTCAACAGCATGCCGCACAGGATGGCCACATCAAACCCGTAGGCGCGCAGACGCGTTTGCCAGTGCAGCGGCCTGCGATTGCGCAACAGCACGTCCAGCAGCACCAGCAGAGCAGCCAGTCCATACGCCGCGCTGCCCAGCAAACGCAGGGCCTCGGTGGGTCCAGTCAGCAGCAGGTAAAACGCCGGAATGGTAATGCCCAGGCCAAGAAACAGCAGGGGCCGGTCCAGACCTGGCAAGTCGATTTTTTTCATTGTTGGTTTCTCATTTGAGACGGTCTGGAGCCTGCCCTATTGCCGCAAGATAAAGTGCCGGCGAGCCCCGGTCAAGTCTGCACGGCAGATCTCTGCAGGTCGGCCGTCTCGTCTGCGGGCAGCCGGTGTCGCTGCAAGGTCCACCATGACGGCAGCAGGCGGCGCACCTCAGTCCGGCTATAGCGGTCATCCATCAGGTACACGACCCCCTGGTCCTGGCGCGAACGGATCACACGACCGGCAGCCTGCACGACTTTCTGCAAGCCAGGGAACAGATAGGTGTAGTGGTAACCCGCCCCAAACAGGGTCTCGAGGCGAACACGCATCTGCTCATTGACGGCGTTCAACTGCGGCAGGCCGAGTGTGGCGATGAAGGCGCCCACCAGGCGATCGCCGGGCAGATCAATGGCCTCACCAAAACTGCCACCCAGCACGGCAAAGCCAATGCCGCGCCCGCCCTCGACAAAACGGTCAAGAAATTCAAGCCGCCGGGCTGTCGGCATGGAGCGCAGCTGCTCGCGCACCTCAATGTCTGGATGGCGCTGCCGAAACGTGTCCAGTACCGCACCGAGATAGTCGAAACTGCTGAAAAATGCCAGATAGTTGCCGGGCTGGCGGTGATACTGGCGGGCCATGAGCGCGACCATCGGTTCGATCGACGCGGCGCGATCGTGGTAGCGCGTCGAAATGTCCGGCACCAGATGCACCGTGAGCTGTTCAGCGACGAAGGGCGACTCGACCTCCAGCTGTACCGTGTCTTCAGGCAGGCCCAACATGTCGCGGTAATACCTCTCCGGTGAAAGCGTGGCCGAAAACAGCACACTCGACTGGCTGCTGGCAAAACGCGGCGCCAGCCAGGGCGCCGGCACGATGTTGCGGATGTGCAAATCAGTCGCAGCGCTGCTGCCCAGGACCTCGAACAGCGAATGCACGCCAAAATTTTCCGCCATGCGCAAAAAATGCAGGCCGTCAAAATAAAACTCCTGCAGGCCCGGATGGAGGGTGCTCGCGTGGGCAGCAAAATAGTCGGCCATCTCGCCGCTGGCCTGCTGCAGGGCCGTGAGAAAAGCTTCAGGAATGCTGTCGCACAAGCTGCTCTGCACGCCGTCCGCGCTGTCACCGGCGTGCGCGACAACATCCTCGAACGCCCTGCTCCAGTGGCGTGCCAGCCGCGCCAGCGGCACCTTGAGGGCAGCCGGCGCCTGCGCGCGAATCACGTCGAGGGCCGCGGCGTGCAGACTGCTGCTGTACATGTCACGGGCGCGATGCAGCAGATTATGCGCCTCATCGACCAGCACCAGAGCGCGCCATTCCTGACTGAGCACCAGAGCGTGCAACAGGGCATGCACGTCAAAATAATGGTTGTAATCACCGATGACGACGTCGCTCCAGCGCGCCATTTCCTGCCCCAGATAATAGGGACAGATGCTGTGCGCCAGGGCGATGGTGCGCAGCGCCTCGCGGGTCAGGGACGCACTGCCGCCTGCGGTCAGGCTGACCGCTGCCGCACGCGCCGCTGCCAGCCGATCAAAAAAACCCCGCGCCAGCGGACAGGATTCGCCATGACAGGCACGTTCGGGGTATTCACAGGCCTGATCGCGTGCCGTCAGCTCCAGCACCCGCAGCGGCAAGCCGGCGGGTTCGCGCAATTGCTGCAGGGCGTCGCGGGCCAGTTGACGACCGGCAATCTTGGCGGTCAGAAAAAACAGCCTGTCGATCCCTCCCGTTGGCGGGGCGGCCAAAGCGTCGACGGAGGCGGCTGGCGCGACCGCTGCGGCATCCTCCACGCCAGCCAGTGTGTTGGGCACGGCGGGCATCGCCTTGAGGGCCGGAAAGAGGGTGGCGATGGTCTTGCCAATGCCAGTGGGCGCCTCAGCCATCAGGTCGTGTCCATCGCGCGCACCGCGATAGACGGCGCGCGCCAGTTCACGCTGGCCGGGCCGGAATGCCGGATGCGCAAAGGCCAGATCACCGAGCGCCCGGTCACGCGCCTGCCGGTGCGCGGCCTCTTGATCAGCCCAAGCCAGATAAATGTCACACTGCTGTTCAAAATACGCTTGCAGGGTGAACGCGTCGACCGTCTCGACCAGTACGCTCTCGGTTTGCGCGGCGATGTCGTAATAGACCACGGCCACGCGCATGTTCGCCAGCCCACGCTGGGCGCACAACAGGGCGGCATACAACATGGCTTGCGCGCGGTGCAGATGACGATGGTTGTCGGGAATGCGCTCAATGCGGCCCACGCAGGTCTTGATTTCCTCAAGCTGGTTGCGCCGCGGATCGTAACCGTCGGCGCGGCCACGCACCTGCAGGTGCCGGTACGAACCCGTCAGGGGCAGCTCGGCTTCATACTCTGCGCCGCGGCGCGCACGCACGGCACGGTGACCCGCCATACCCTCCTGCGCCGAAGGCGACGGCGTGAAGCGCAGGTCAAGATCACCCCGCCGAGCAGTAAATTCGGCGAGCGCGCGGACGGCAACAAGGCAGGTCGGAATGGGGAGGCTCATGGCAAAGGCGTGAGCCTATGATTCTACCGGCTGCCGGGTTCCTCCGTCACCAGCACCGGCAGCGCGGCAATCTGTCGCACCATGCGCGCCAGTACCGCGTCGAGCGCATCGAGCCAGCAAGACAGTTCCTGATTGCTGGCCGAGCGGGACAGCGCCATCTCGACGTGGCCCGCCATACCCTGCACGCGCGTGGCACCGATGTTGGCGGCAAGGCCGCACAGGCCATGCGCGAGACGCTGCGCACCGGCCTGATCACCGGCGGCCAGCGCCGCGCGCACGCGCACCACGGCGTCGGCCTCCATCTCGGCAAAGCGGTTCAGATTCCGGTGGTACACCGCGTGCCGGTTTTTCATACGCCGGAGTCCCGCCGCCGCATCAAGGCCTTCGATTCCGGCAAACGCGTTGTCCTCCAGTACATTGCCCTCCCCTGCAGGTTCCGCCACGGCAGCCGGGCTGGCCAGTTCCGTCCTGGCTGGCAGCCAGTGGATCAGGAGTTCACTCAGGGCTTCGGGTTCGATCGGCTTGATGAGGTAATCGTTCATGCCGGCGGCCCGGCAACGCCCGTGGTCGGCTGCCAGCGCGCTGGCCGTCATGGCGACAATGGGCAGGCCCTCGCGGTGCGCCATGGCGCGCATGAGACGCGTCGCACCGATGCCATCCAGAACAGGCATCTGCATGTCCATGAACACCAGATCAAAATGTGCGGCGCGCACCCGCTCCACCGCCTCGGCACCATTGGCAGCGGCTTCGACACGCATGCCCAGAGCGCGCAACATTTCGCTGACCACTTCCTGATTGACGAGATTGTCTTCGACCAGCAGGATGCGCGCGCCGCGCACGCGTGCGAGGGCAGCGGCATCGGCATCGGCCGTATTGTGCGCAAGCTTATGAGCGGCCGGAGGCAATGCTCTCAGGTCGGATACAGTGGCCACCCGCGCGCTGAACCAGAAGGTGCTGCCCAGACCCGGCTCGCTGTCGACCCCGACCGCGCCGTCCATTTTTTCCGCCAGTCCACGCGAGATCGCCAGGCCAAGGCCGGTGCCACCATGGCGGCGTGTCGTCGATGCATCGGCCTGGCGAAACGGCACAAACAGCATGTCGCGCTGCGCCCCTGCCAGTCCGAATCCGGTATCGCGCACCGCACCGTGCAACATCAGCCCGCCCTCCGGGGCAGATTGCACACTGAGGCGCACGAACACTTCGCCGGCAACGGTAAACTTGATGGCGTTGCTCACATAGTTCAGCAGAATCTGTCCGAGGCGCAAGGGGTCACCGCGTAACACCGGCGGCACGTCGGGGGCAATTTCGGTGCGCAGGGCCAGTCCCTGATCGCGCGCTTTGTCGGCCAGCATGTCCACCACCTGCTGCGTCAGGCTCGCCACTTCAAAGGGGATGCTCTCGATCTCGAGGCGGTCCGCCTCGATGCGAGAAAAATCGAGAATGTCGTTGATGACGCCCAGCAGATGTTTGCCGGAGCGCTCGATCTTGCCGATGTAATCAAGCTGGCGCGCGTTCGGTCCGGTATTGCGCAGCAGCCAGGCCATGCCGATCACGGCATTGAGCGGCGTGCGGATTTCATGAGACATGTTGGCAAGAAACTCTGCCTTCAGGCGGGCCGCATCCTCGGCCAGATTCTTGGCCTGCAGCAGAGCCAGTTCGGACTGTTTGCGCGCACTGATGTCGTCGAACATCCAGATGGCGCTGTCCGGGTGGCCGGCCAGCCGCATCGGCTTGACGATGATGCGCGCCATAAAGCTGGCGCCGTCGTGGCGGCGCAGCAGTCGCTCGATATCGCACACCGGCCCGCGCCCCAGCTCGGCATCGACCTGCGCCTGCAGGCCCTCGCCGGCCTGAGCGCCGAGCGCGTCGACCGACACGTTCACCAGATCCTGTTCACTGCCATAAGCGAATAGCCGGGCCAGCGCCGGATTGCCGCGCACGACCCGGCCGGCACTCGTAAACAGGATGCCGATGGGCGCGTTCGAGATCAGGCCTTCCTGTTCGTCAATCAGCGATTCAAGGCGCCACTCAAGCTGACGGCGCCGCGTGACGTCGCGCACGGAAAAACACAGGCAGCCCGTCAATCCACCGGTGCCCGGCAGCAGCGAGACACCCACCGTGCAGGGAAACTCTTCCCCGCCGAGACGCACGCCATCGAGTTCGGCAATCGGAGCGGGCAATTGCGGATTGCCGTCGATGCTGCGCCGCAGTCGTGTGGCAAGCGGAATCAGGCTTTCCAGTTCGCGGCCCACCAGTCCACCCCGGCCAGTGGCGAACACGGTTTCAGCACGCTGGTTGGCCAGCAGGATCACGCCCGCCTCGTCGGTGATGAGCATGCCGTCGGGCGCCGCTTCGATGATGTTGCGGTACCAGTCACCCGTCGTCCCCAGAGCATGGCCCCAGCGCAGGATGTCGCGCTTTTGCGCCGTGAGCGTGCGACGCGTCGAGCGCAGTGCGCACCAGACCAGAGCAAAGAAGAGCACAAGCGCCCCATGCAGCGGTAGCCAGGCCCAGACAAGCGTGCCGGCCCCGGGCCAGTGCTGTGGCGCCGCGGTCAGCCAGAGCAGCCAGCACAGGCCCAGACCCGCGCAGGCGGTCATGGTCCACTGCAGTCGGGCCAGTTGCTGGTCATTGCGTTCAAATGCCTGAATTTCCATGCGGTGCGCCCCGTGGGTCAGCCGCAACGCCGGGCCATCCGGTCGCCCTGTCGCCGACAAGGTCTAGACTAGAGGAGCACGGCGAGCGACACAATTCCCCAGATTGCAACAAATGGTTTCATGCCCCAGCCCCCAGCGGGCATATCCTCCCGGCCGGCATGGATTGAACAAAATTTACATTTCCGGTTCGCCGCATGGATGCTGAAAGCCGAGCCTGACGGCAGTGCCTGACCGCGCGCCGCGGCCGGCCGACGCAGCAAGAGCGAAACTTGTACCGGGAAAGATGCCCATAAGGCGGCCAGTCCGTTAGAATTCGGGCTGGCTTTTCACATAGACCCTAAAACGATGGCCGAATGTGCAGGCGTGACGACACCATTACAGCGCACCATCACAGCGCACCATCCGGCCCATAACAGACGCACGCTTCCCCGCACTGTGTGGCGGGCCCGTCCGGCCTGCCGTTTTTTCCATCCTGCTTCCCCATCCACCTCAACGAGACCCGCATGATCACTAATCCCTCAGGCCTGCAGTATGACGACGTCACCCTTGGCAATGGCGCACAAGCCACGGCCGGCAACGATGTTACCGTGCACTACACTGGCTGGCTGCAAAATCCAGACGGTTCGGCCGGCGCCAAGTTCGACTCCAGCAAAGACCGTAATGATCCTTTCGTGTTTGCACTCGGTGCCGGCCAGGTCATCAAGGGATGGGACGAAGGCGTGCAGGGCATGAAAATCGGTGGCGTGCGCCGTCTCGTGATCCCGTCAGCGCTGGGATATGGCGCACGCGGCGCCGGTGGTGTCATTCCGCCCAACGCGACCCTGATTTTTGAAGTAGAACTGCTCGGCGTGTAATCGGCCGGCGTGCGCCTTAGAGGGCCGCACGCCGCCGCCTGCGCACCCGCAACGGCACCCGCAGCGGGTGCGCGGCCAGCACTTGCCGGGCGTGCTGCAGCCCGGTCGCCACCAGCCGGTCATGGGCGATTTTCGACCATCCCATCAGGCTGAAGCGGCGCACATCGGGATTGAACAGCACATCCACCTGACGGCGCGCAGCGAGCACACGCGCTTCACTCGACATCATTGAGCTTTGCACCAGCGTACTGGTCAGCGTCGGCACGCGGTAGCGGTGTTTGTGGCGCTGGAACCAGCGCGCGAACAGGTAGGCAAGCGGGCCTGGCACATCCATGAAATCAGGACTGGCCATGCGATCCTGACGCAGGTCGACCGCGTAAAGGCGGTGCACACCCAACGCGCTCATGACCTCGGTCGGCAGGGTATTCATCAGCGCGCCATCAACGTGCAGCGCATGATCGAGCCGCACGGGCGGAAAGATGCCTGGCAGGGCCACACTGGCGCGCAGGACGCGCGTCAGCGGCCCGCGCGTATGCACCACCTCTTCGGAATTGGTCATATCGCTTGAGACGCAGAAGAAATTAAGCCACAGGTCCTCCAGACCCATGTTCGGCGGAAAGATTCTGGCCAGCATGCGTTCAAGGCGATCGCCGCGGTAGAGCGCAAACACCGGCGGAATACTGAGATCACGCCAGCTGCCCGGATTGGCACCAAAGGACAGGCGGCACATGTGCGCCAACTCCTCGGCATCAAAATCGCAGGCCACACCGGCGGCGATCACCGAGCCGATGCTGCTACCACCAACCCGGTCAACCGCAATGCCAGCCTCGCACATGGCCTGGAACACGCCAATGTGGGCCAGACCACGCGCGCCCCCGCTGCCCAGCACGAGACCGATGGCGTGCCCTGTGGCCAGACGCGCCAGACGTGCGGCGTGCCGTGCATCACCGCGACGCACATGCGCATGTTCATGCACCCAGGGCCGGCTTTTCAGCCAGCCCCGCGTGCCCTCCGGATAGGCCGTGTGTTCCGGATGCCACAGCGCGAGCATGGTGCCCGGTCCAACTCGTGCAGTGAGCACTCCGGCCAGCGCGGTCTCGACCGGGCCAGGTTCCCTGCTGGCCTGCGCATCGGCCAGCAACACCACCCGATCGGCCTGACGCAGGCAGCGCCGCGTCCAGACCGAATCATGGCCGTCGCCGCAATACACCACGAAATCATACTCGAGCTCAAGGCTGTTGAGCCAGTGGGTCAGGTGGCGGTCGGCATCGTCTCGCGCCGGCCCCGACTGCGCACCGTCTGGCGTGCCCAGACGCTGCAGGATGCTCGATTCGAGCATCAGGCAGGAGCCCAGAGTGCTCAGGCCAGCGCGGAACTCAGTGCGAAAACGTGCCATGTCGATGTCCGGACTGAGCGGCACAATGGCCAAATTAACCACCACATCACGCCCCCGGCGGCGCCGCTCGGTATTGAGCGCGCGCTGGATCGCCAGACGCGAGGTTTTCAGCAGAATCTGCGGGTAGGCGAGGAACCACGCGCGCACCTGAGCGGCGTCGATGCGCAACAGGGTGCTGTCGCGCACGGCGACCACGCTGGCGCTGCGCACCGAATCATTGATCACGGCCATCTCCCCAACGGGTGCGCCCGGCTCGATGTGGCCAAGCACGCGCCGGCTGCCGTCGCGCAGCGTCGTCACCGCGCTGAGCCGGCCGCCCACCAGAAAATACAGGGAATCACCAGGATCGCCTTCGGAAAACAGCATCTCGCCGCCGCGCAGATCAACCGCCTGACACTGGGCCGAAATCTTCTCGACGGTAGCATCATCGAGATCGCCAAAATACGACTCAAGCAGATGCTTGAGTCGCATTGGCTGTGCCACCCACGCCAGATCCGGAGCATCGCGCAGGTTCATGGCAGCACCAACACAAACTGTTCCGCAACGCTGGCCGTCATGCGCGCCAAAGCCAATGAAACCATCCTGAACTACTCCATGGTAGAAACCTCAGGCACGCTTGCCTGCCCCGGTTGAGTAGACAGGCGTCATCAAAAGTTCCGGCTGATTTTGTCGGCCACCCGCCAGGGCTTGGCCGGGCAAGCCGCGGATTCCCCGCGCCCGGCTCGCGACTCAGACGCCTAGCTTGCGGCGCCGGCGCATCTGCAACTGGGCTGGCAAAGGGCTGCGCGCCAGCACCTCCTGACCATGCTCGAGGCCGACCGTGACCAGCCGGTCATAGGACAAGGTCGACCAGCCCATCATACTGAATTGCCCCACCTCCGGTGTGAACAACACGTCGACCTGGCGATGTGATGCCAGCACCCGGCCCTCGCTCGAAATCAATGAGCTATGCACCATGGTCTTGCCCAGGGTGGGCAGACGGTAACGACGTTGTTTGCTCTTGAACCACTTGTCGAGCAGGTAGGTGATCGGGCCGGGCACGTCGGGAAAATCAAACTGAGTGATGCGTTCCTGGCGCAGATCTACGGCGTAGATGCGATGCACGCCACGCTCGCTCATCAACTCGCTGGGCAGCGAGTTGACCAGTGCCCCATCCACGTGCAGCGAATGATCGATCCGTACCGGTGGAAAAACGCCCGGCAGGGCAACGCTGGCGCGCAACACACGGGTCAATGGCCCGCGCGTGTGCACCACTTCCCTGGATCTCGACATGTCGCTCGAAACACAATAGAAATTGAGCCAGAGGTCTTCGATGCTCATCGTTTCGGGAAATACGCCGGTCAAAATGCGCTCGAGCTGTTTGCCGCGATACAGGGCAAATACCGGCGGGATGCTCAAGTCGCGCCAACTGCTTGGATTGGCGCCGAAGGCCAGGCGGCACGCACGCGTGAGTTCGTCGGCCGAAAAATCGCAGGCAATCGCCGCCCCGATCACCGAACCGATGCTGGTACCGCCGACGCGGTCGATCGGGATACCGGCCTGTTGCATGGCCTGAAACACGCCGATGTGTACCAGGCCCCGCGCGCCGCCACTGCTCAGCACCAGGCCAATGGCGTTGCCCGTGGCCATCCGCGCCAGCCGCGCCGCATGCCTGGCATCACCCCGACGCACATGCACGTGCTCGGCCACCCAGGGCCGCTTCTGCAGCCAGGCCCGCGTGCCCGTGGGGAAGGCGGCATGCTCCGGATGCCACAGCGCCAGCATGGTCCCTGGCCCGACCCGCGCCAATAAAGCCTCGGACAATGCCGCCTCGAGCGGACCGATGGCATTGCCCGCATCCGCGTCGGCCAGCAACACCACGCGATCGGCCTGCCGCACGCAGCGGCGCGTCCAGGACGAATCGTGGCCGTCGCCGCAATACACCACGAAGTCGTGCTCCAGCTCGAGCCGATCGAGCCAGTGCGTGAACTGGCGATCAGCATCATCGCTGCCATCGGCACTTTCAGCTCTGCGCTGCAGGGCGTTCGAGTCAAGAACCAGCGTGCTGCCCAGAGCAACCAGGCTGGCTACGAATTCCGCCCGAAAGCGCGCCATGCCGATGCCTGAGCTGAGCGGAATGATAGCCAGGTTGACCACCACATCGCGGTGCCGGCGACGCCGTTCTTGCCGCACGGCAAGCTGAATCGCCAGGCGGGAAGTCTTGAGCAGGATCTGCGGATACGCCATGAACCATGCGCGCACTTCGGTGGCCGTGATGCGCAGCAAGGTACTGTCACGCACGGCCACAACGGTGGAGTCGCGCACCGAATCGGTGATCACCGCCATCGCACCTACCGGTGCGCCGGGCTCGATGTAGCCAAGCATGCTCCGCGTGCCATCCTGCCGGGTGGTCACCACGCTCAGCCGGCCGCCTACCAAAAAATACAGGGCATCTCCCGGATCACCCTCGGCAAACAGGATCTCGCCGCCACGCAGGTCAATCGCCTGACACTGGGCCGCAATTTGCTCGACCGCGCCTCCGTCGAGCTCGCCAAATTAGGACTCAAGCAAGTGTTTGAGGCGCTGCGGATGAGCCACCCACGCAAGATCAGGTGCGTCGCGCAGGTTCATGAGTGTTGCGGCGCCACTGGCCAGCGTACCTCGCTTGATTGCACGGGTTCAGGGGCATTCATTTCCTCGCTAGCCTTTCATTGAAATTTCGATTGCGCTTCTAACTACCGATCAGTAGGCAGACGCGACAAAAAAGTTCCAGTCGAAAAGAAAATGAGGCGGCGCATCAGGCCATCGAGCTGCCGGTTGATGCCGGTCAGGCTACCGGCGGCTCGCTCCAGCGCTGCGCAGCGTGTTCGTCGTCGGCGCGCGCCTCGACCCAGCGCGTGCCTTCAGGTGTCTGTTCTTTTTTCCAGAACGGCGCGCGCGTCTTGAGAAAATCCATGATGAAGGCGCAGGCATCAAAGGCATCGCCGCGGTGCGCCGCGCACACCATGACCAGCACGATCTGATCGAGCGGCAACAACAGGCCGACCCGATGGATCACCAGCGTCTCGATGAGCGGCCAGCGCTGTGCCGCCTCGGCGCAAATGTCGAGCAGCGCCGCCTCGGCCATGCCGGGATAATGCTCCAGCGTCAGGGTGGCCACTCCCGTGCCTTCGTTGAGGTCGCGTACCGTGCCGAGAAAGCTGACCACGGCGCCCACCGACGGTTTGCCAGCGCGCAACGCCGCAAGCTCGGCACCGACGTCAAAATCACCCTGCTGGACGCGCACGATGGCCACGTCAGCCTCCGGTTACGGGCGGGAAAAACGCCAGTTCAGCGCCGTCGGCCAGCGCCGCATCGGCCCGGCACAGGCGCTGATTGAGCGCCACGCGCACATTACGTCCCTCAGCGAGCGCACTGGCCCAGACGCCACCGCGCCCGGCCAGCCAGACGCGCAGGTCGGCGACCGAATCGATGCCCTCCGGGACCTCCAACTCTTCGCTGCCCACGCCCAGCGTTTCACGCAGGCTGGCAAAATACAACACACGCAGTTTCACGACATCAGCTCCGCAAAAGGCAAAAAGCGCACCATGTCACCGCGCTGGATCGGTGTTGCTGGCGGATTTTCAATCAGACCGTCGCCCCACACGGTGGATGTGAGCACGCCCGAGCCCTGATTGGCAAACAGTTCCAGCCCGCCTGCCGCATTGAGGCGCGCACGCAGGTATTCCTGGCGCCGGTCCGGTTTGAGCCAGTCAAAATCAGCGCGCACTGCATAGCTCCGCGGCGTGACCTGCGCCACGCCCTGCAGGCGCAACAGCAGGGGCCGCACGAACAACAGAAACGTGACAAAACTCGACACCGGGTTGCCCGGCAGGCCAAGAAAAAGCGCTTCGCCGACACGCCCAAACGCCAGCGGTTTACCGGGTTTAACGGCGATCTGCCAGAGATCAAGCCGCCCTTCTGCCTGCACCGCCGGCTTGATGTGATCTTCATCCCCCACCGACACGCCACCGCTGGTGATGATGCAGTCATTGCCCTGCGCAGCCCGGCGCAGGCTGGCGCGCGTAGCCTCCAGCGTATCGGGCACGATGCCAAGGTCGGTGATCATGCAGCCCGCCGCTTCAAGCAGCCCACGCAGGGTGTAGCGGTTCGAGTTGTAGATGGAGCCCGGCTTGAGTGCTTCACCCGGCATAGTGAGTTCGTCACCGGTGAAAAAGACCGCCACGCGCGGCCGGCGCAGCACCGGCAAGCTGGCCAGTCCAACCGAAGCCGCCAGCCCGAGCTCCTGCCCCCGCAGACGCGTACCGGCAGCCAGAATGATGGACCCAGCGGCGATATCCTCGCCGGCGCGGCGGATCCAGGCACCGGATTTTGGCGCGTGGCGGACCGTGACCCGATTGCTGGCGGCATCAAATTCGCACTGTTCCTGCATGACCACCGCGTCGGCGCCAGCAGGAATGCTGGCGCCCGTGAAGATACGCGCCGCGGTGCCGGGCAACAGTGGCGTGCCGATCGTGCCGGCGGGGATGCGCTGGCAGACAGGCAGGTCTGCGGCACCAGATTGACAGTCTGCGGCGCGCACGGCATAGCCGTCCATCTGGGTATTGTCCAGAGGTGGAACGTCGATCAGGGAGGATTGCGCGATGGCGAGAATGCGGCCATTGGCGTGCAGGGTATCGATTGTTTCGGTTGCGGTGATGGGGTCGACGGCCGCGAGCAGGCGCTTGAGGGCCTCGCTGACGGTGAGGAGGGGGGGATGGGTGGGGATCATGGGGTGCATTCTAACGCTGTGGGGGGGAGATAGGATTTGGGGTCGCTGGTTCCTTGGTTCCTTGGTTCCTTGGTTCCTTGGTTTATTGGTTTCTTGGTTTCTTGGTTTCTTGGCTTTGGAATTGCTTTGGCGTTTGTTGATGCTTTGGGCGTCGGGTCTCGCCCCGACAGGCGAGTTACTTCTTTTTGCTTCGCCAAAAAGACGTAACCAAGAAAAAGGCGACCCCGGAGGCCGCACCCCGAACAAAAAACGTTCGGGGTGCCCGGGCATTTCGGAGCTGCTGGGGCGGCGAAAAAACTCGCCCTGCGGGCTCAAACAGTTTTCGCCTCAAAAACTCCCCAGCAGCCCCGAAA
>CANJOT010000054.1 GCA_947475815.1 Burkholderiales bacterium
TCGGAGCGCTGTGGCAACCGGGTGGAGTTGCAGTCCGGCGCGGTCAATAACCTGTTGCCGGTTGAAGGTGCACTTGAGCGCGTCACCGATGTGCCGATCCATTTTGCCGACGCCATCGCGCGCCGCTCGCCACCGCTGCAGCAGACCGCTGACGCACGCGCACCGCTGGTGCGCCTCAATGCCAGGAGCCTGGCGCGGCACGGCTTGTCCGATGGTGATCTGGTGCGTGTCACGCAGGGCAGCGTGGCCGTGGTCTTGCCCTGCGTGCTCGACAGCACGCTGGCCGATGGTTGTGCGCGCATCGCCACCGCGCATGAACTGACCTCGGGTCTCGGTCCGATGTATGGCCCGCTGACCGTGCAACAGTTTCAGAAGGGCGCGGCAACAGTGGCCAGCGTAGCGGGGCAATCATGATCGACTGGATTTATACCGAAGGCTTGGCGCTGTTCGGCGGCCTGTGGCCGCTGGTCTGGAACATGCTCAAAATCGCCTGCATCATGGCGCCGCTGATCCTGGCCGTGGCCTACCTCACCCTGTGGGAACGCAAGGTGATCGGCTGGATGCACCTGCGCATCGGCCCCAATCGCGTCGGCCCGCTGGGGCTGTTCCAGCCGTTTGCCGACACGCTCAAGCTGCTGCTCAAGGAAATCATCATCCCGACCAATGCCAACAAGGCATTGTTCATCCTCGCGCCGATGATGACCATCGCCCCGGCGATTGCGGCCTGGGCCGTGGTGCCCTTCGGGCCCGAGCAGGCGGTTGCCAATGTCAACGCCGGCCTGTTGTTTGTCATGGCCATCACTTCGCTCGAAGTGTACGGTGTGATCATCGCCGGCTGGGCCTCCAACTCCAAATACGCCTTCCTCGGCGCCATGCGCGCCTCGGCGCAGATGGTGTCCTATGAAATCGCCATGGGCTTCTCGCTGGTGGCGGTGCTGCTGGTCTCCGGCAGCCTGAACTTCTCCGACATCGTCGCCGGCCAGACGCACGGCTGGTTTGCCTCCCAGGGCCTGAACTTCATGTCCTGGAACTGGCTGCCACTGCTGCCGATCTTCGTCATCTACATTATCTCGGGCGTGGCCGAAACGGCGCGCCATCCCTTTGACGTCGTCGAAGGGGAATCGGAAATCGTTGCCGGCCACATGGTGGAATACTCCGGCATGGCGTTCTCGATGTTCTTCCTCGCCGAATACATGAACATGATCCTGATCTCGGTGCTCGCATCGGTCATGTTCCTGGGCGGCTGGAGCGCGCCGCTGGAAATGCTCAGCTTCATCCCGGGCTGGATCTGGCTCGGCATGAAGACCCTGTTTATCGTCACCCTGTTCATCTGGTTTCGCGCCACGTTCCCGCGTTATCGTTTTGACCAGATCATGCGTCTGGGCTGGAAGGTCTTCATACCGCTGACCCTCGCCTGGCTGATGATCATCGGGCTGTGGATGCAAACGCCGTTCAACATCTGGAAATAGTATGGAAGCCATCAAGGATTTTTTCGGCAGCCTGATGTTGCGCGAGCTGCTCAAGGGCATGGCCCTGACCGGGCGGTATATGTTTGCGCGCAAGATCACGCTGCAATACCCGGAAGACAAAACGCCGCAGTCGCCACGTTTTCGCGGTCTGCACGCGCTGCGCCGCTATCCCAATGGCGAAGAGCGCTGCATCGCCTGCAAGCTGTGCGAAGCGGTCTGCCCGGCACTGGCCATCACCATCGAATCAGCTGTGCGTGATGACGGCTCGCGGCGTACCACGCGGTATGACATCGATCTGACCAAGTGCATCTTCTGCGGTTTCTGCGAAGAGTCCTGCCCGGTCGATTCAATCGTTGAAACACACATCCTCGAGTACCACGGCGAAAAGCGCGGCGACCTGTATTTCACCAAGGAAATGCTGCTTGCCGTCGGCGACAGGTACGAACCCCAGATCGCCGCGGCCCGTGCCGCCGACGCTGCTTACCGGTGATGCCAGCCATGGAATTCAAAACCATCCTGTTTTACGTCTTTGCGATCGCCGTGACGGTTTCCGCCATGCGTGTCGTGACGGCCCGCAACCCGGTGCACGCCGCGCTGTATCTGGTGCTGGCCTTCTTCTCCTCGGCGGCGATCTGGATGCTGCTCAAGGCCGAGTTCCTCGCCATCGTGCTGGTGCTGGTGTATGTCGGCGCGGTCATGGTGCTGTTCCTGTTCGTGGTGATGATGCTCGACATCAACCTCGACAAGCTGCGCGAGGGCTTCTGGAGCTACGTGCCGTTGGCCACCGTGGTCGGCGCGGTCATCGTGCTTGAGATGGCGCTGGTGCTCATCAAGACCTTCCTCGTGCCTGAATCGCAGGCGCCGGTGCGCGTCTCCAAGCTGGGCAATACCCACGAGCTCGGGCTGGCGATCTTCGGTGATTATCTGTACGCGTTCGAACTGGCCGGCACCATCCTGCTGCTCGCCATGGTCGCGGCCGTCGCCGTGACCCTGCGCCACCGCAAGGATGTCAAGGGTCAGAACCCGGCCCAGCAGGTTGCAGTGCGCCGCGAAGACCGTGTGCGCATGGTCAAGATGGTGTCAGAAAAAGAGCGGCCCGAGGCTGGGCCCGGCAATCAACCTGAACCGACAAAGGAGGGCTGAGGTGCTCACACTGGCCCATTTCCTGGTGCTCGGCGCGATCCTGTTTGCGATCGGCGTTGTTGGCATCTTTCTGAACCGCAAGAACATCATCGTGCTGCTCATGGCGCTCGAACTGATCCTGCTGGCGGTCAACACCAACTTCATCGCCTTCTCGCACTATCTCGGCAATCTCGCCGGGCAGGTGTTCGTGTTCTTCATCCTGACGGTTGCCGCGGCCGAGGCCGCGATTGGCCTGGCCATTCTGGTGGTCCTGTTCCGTCAGCTCAATACCATCAACGTCGACGAGCTCGACAGGCTCAAGGGTTGATCATGGCCGGCCAGCTCAATCAGAATCTGCTTCTCGCCGTGCCGCTCGCGCCGCTGGCCGGCGCCATCGTCGCCGGTTTTTTTGGCAAGGCCATCGGCCGCGCCAATGCCCACCGCATCACCATACTCGGCGTGCTGATTGCCTTCATCGCCTCGTGCATGGTGTTTTTCGATGTGCGCGACGGCGCCGGTTTCAACCAGGCCATCTACCAGTGGGCCCAGGTTGGCAAGCTCAAGTTTGAAGTCGGTTTCCAGATCGACACCCTGACCACCACCATGATGCTGGTGGTCACCTTCGTGTCGCTGATGGTGCACATCTACACCATCGGCTACATGTCGGAAGATCCCGGCTATCAGCGTTTTTTCGCCTACATCTCGCTGTTCACCTTCTCCATGCTCATGCTGGTGATGTCGAACAACATGCTGCAGCTGTTTTTCGGCTGGGAGGCTGTGGGCCTCGTGTCCTACCTGTTGATCGGGTTCTGGTACACGCGGCCGACGGCCATCTATGCCAACCTCAAAGCCTTCCTGGTCAACCGTGTCGGTGACTTCGGATTCATACTCGGCATTGGCCTCTTGGCCGCCTTCAGTGGCTCGCTCAATTACGCCGAGGTGTTCGCCCAGGCGCCGGCGCTGGCCAAGGTGGTCTTCCCCGGCACCGACTGGATGCTGCTGTCGGTTGCCTGCATCTGCCTGTTCATCGGCGCGATGGGCAAGTCGGCGCAGTTTCCGCTGCACGTCTGGCTGCCCGATTCGATGGAAGGCCCGACGCCGATCTCCGCGCTGATCCATGCCGCCACGATGGTGACGGCCGGCATCTTCATGGTGGCACGCATGTCGCCCCTGTTTGAGCTGTCCGACGCGGCGCTGTCCTTCGTGCTGGTGATCGGCGCGATCACGGCGCTGTTCATGGGCTTTCTGGGCATCATCCAGAACGACATCAAGCGTGTGGTGGCTTATTCGACCCTGTCGCAACTTGGGTACATGACGGTAGCGCTTGGCGCCTCGGCCTACTCGGTGGCCATCTTCCACCTGATGACGCACGCCTTCTTCAAGGCGCTGCTGTTCCTCGCTGCCGGTTCGGTGATTGTCGGCGTGCACCACAACCAGGACATCCGCTTCATGGGCGGCCTGCGCAAGTACATGCCGATCACCTGGCTGACCTCGCTGGTCGGCTCGCTGGCCCTGATCGGCACGCCCTTCCTGTCGGGTTTCTACTCAAAGGACAGCATCATTGAAGCTGTCGCCGAGTCGCATCTGGCCGGTGCCAGCTTCGCGCACTTCGCCGTGCTGGCGGGTGTCTTCGTGACGGCCTTCTATTCCTTCCGCATGTACTTCCTGGTTTTTCATGGCAAGGAACGCATGGACCAGCTGCCGCACGATGAACATGGCCATGACGACCATCATGACCACCACCATGGCCATCCGCACGAGTCGCCCTGGGTGATCTGGGTGCCGCTGGTGCTGCTCGCCATCCCATCGCTCTTCATTGGTTACATGACCATCGACACGATGTTGTTTGGTGACTATTTCAAGGGTGTTATCAGCGTCGCGCCCGAGCATGAAGCCATGGCCAAACTGGCTGAGGAATTCCATGGCGCCGCCGCGATGGGCATGCATGCCCTGACCAGTGCGCCGTTCTGGCTGGCGCTCGCCGGTGTCGTGCTGGCCTGGTATTTCTACCTCGTCAAGCCGGCCATTCCCGCCCGCCTCAAGCTGACCTTCGCGCCGATTTATACCCTGCTGGAAAACAAGTACTACATGGACCGGTTCAATGAAATCGTTTTCGCCGGTGGCGCGCGCCTGTTGGGCGGCGGCTTGTGGAAACGCGGCGATCAGATGCTCATCGATGGCCTGATCGTCAATGGCAGCGCGCGTCTGGTGGGCTGGTTCGCCACCCTCGCGCGGCAGGTGCAGTCCGGTTTCATCTACCACTACGCCTTTGCCATGATCGCCGGCATCATCGTGCTGATGTCGTGGTTCGTCATCCGTCAGATGATCGCCTGACCCGCCAACAGACCAAGAACGAATCCAGAAACCACATCCGATGTTAACCATCCCTTATCTGAGCCTGTCCATCTGGGTGCCCATCCTGTTCGGATTGTTCATCCTGGCTTTCGGCCGCGACCGTAACCCCGGCATGGTGCGCGGGCTCGCCCTGATCGGCTCGCTGGTGAGTTTTCTGGTCACCCTGCCGCTTTATTACAAATTCGATACGGCCAGCGCGGCCATGCAGTTTGTCGAGAAACAGCCCTGGATCGAGCGATTCGCCGTTAACTACGCCCTCGGCATCGACGGCATCTCGCTCTGGTTCGTGCTGCTGACCGCCTTCATCACCATCATCGTGGTGATCTCCGCCTGGGAAGTGATCCAGGAAAACGTCGCCGCCTACATGGCCTCGTTCCTGATCCTGTCAGGCGTCATGATCGGAGTCTTCACGGCGCTCGACGGCCTGCTGTTCTACGTCTTCTTTGAAGCCACGCTGATTCCGATGTTCATCATCATCGGCATCTGGGGCGGACCGCGGCGCGTTTATGCTTCGCTCAAGTTTTTTCTGTTCACCTTCATGGGTTCGCTGCTCACGCTGGTTGCCCTGATCTACCTGTGGTTCTATTCGGGCGGCAGCTTCGACATCCTTGCCTGGCAGAAAATGCCGATCCCGCTCGACACGCAGGTGCTGATTTTCTTCGCCTTCCTGATGGCCTTCGCCGTCAAGGTGCCGATGTGGCCGGTGCACACCTGGCTGCCGGACGCCCACGTCGAAGCGCCTACCGGCGGTTCGGTGGTGCTGGCGGCCGTCATGCTCAAGCTTGGCGCGTATGGTTTCCTGCGCTTCTCGCTGCCCATCCTGCCCGACGCCAGCCACATGCTGTCGGGCTTCATGATTGGTTTGGCGCTGATTGCCGTGGTCTACATCGGATTTGTCGCGCTGGTCCAGACCGATATGAAAAAGCTGGTCGCCTACTCGTCGATCGCGCACATGGGCTTTGTGATTCTCGGTTTCTTCCTGTTCAATACCCTGGGCATGGAAGGCGCGATCGTGCAGATGATTTCGCACGGCTTCATTTCCGCCGCGATGTTCCTGTGCATCGGTGTGCTGTATGACCGCATGCATTCGCGTGAAATCGCCGATTACGGCGGCGTGGTCAACACCATGCCGCGCTTTGCCGCCCTGTTCCTGTTCTTCTCGATGGCCAATGCCGGTCTGCCGGCGACCTCTGGTTTTGTCGGCGAGTTCCTGGTCATTCTCGGTGCGGTGCAAAGCAATTTCTGGGTTGCAGCGGTGGCTGCCTCGACCATGATCCTCGGCGCGGCGTATTCGCTCTGGATGTACAAGCGTGTGGTGTTTGGTGAAGTCGCCAACGACCACGTGGCTGCCTTGCAGGACATCAGCGCGCGCGAATTTCTGATGCTCGCGCTGCTGGCGATTGCGGTACTGGTGATGGGTATCTACCCGTTCCCGTTCACGGACGTCATGCATGCCTCGGTGGCTGAGCTGCTCAAACATGTCGCCATTCCGAAAATCTAAGCCGCAAAACCAAGCGCGATTCCGCCAATGAACAGCTTTCAATTCCTGCCGGCCTATCCGGAAATTTTCCTGACGATTGCAATTTCCGCGATCCTGCTCATCGACGTCTATTCAAAAGATGCGCAGCGCGGCCTGACCTACCGACTCGCCCTCTACAGCTGCCTGATCGTGGCCGCGCTCAATCTGGCCTATCTGGACACGGGTGAGACCTGGTACATCTTCGGACACATGTTCGTCAGCGATCCGCTGTCCAACCTGCTCAAGGTGGCCAGCAGTCTGGCGGTTGCGGTCACGCTGGTCTACTCGCGCAATTATGTGAATGAGCGCGGTATGGTGACCGGCGAACGCCACGGCGAGTTTTATGTGCTGGCGCTGTTTTCGCTGCTCGGCCAGATGGTGATGATTTCGGCCAACAATTTCATGACCATCTTCCTCGGTCTGGAACTGTTGTCACTGACCCTGTACGCCATGGTGGCGCTGCGCCGCGATTCGTCGGCGGCAATGGAAGCGGCCATGAAATATTTCATTCTCGGCGCGCTGTCATCGGGTTTCCTGCTGTATGGCATGTCGATGGTCTACGGCGCCACGGGCAGCCTGGACCTGTCGCAGATTGCCCGGGTGCTGACGGCCGGCGGCAGTGATCGCACCGTGCTGGTGTTTGGTCTGGTGTTCATCGTTTCCGGCCTGGCCTTCAAGCTCGGCGTGGTGCCGTATCACATGTGGGTGCCGGACGTCTATCAGGGCGCCCCGACCGCCGTGACCCTGCTCATCGGCGGCGCGCCCAAGCTGGCGGCGTTTGCCATCACCCTGCGGCTGCTGGTGGAAGGCATGATCACCCTGGCCGTTGACTGGCAGCAGATGCTGCTGGTGCTGGCGCTGCTCTCGCTGGTGGTCGGCAATCTCTCGGCCATTGCCCAGACCAGCATCAAACGCATGCTGGCCTATTCGACCATCGCGCACATGGGTTTCATGCTGCTGGGCATGATGTCGGGCATCATCAATGGCAATGCCTACTCGGCGGCAGGCGCGTACAGCGCGGCGCTGTTCTACACGCTCACCTATGTGCTGACCACGCTGGGTTCGTTTGGCGTGTTGCTGGCCATTTCGCGCCATGGCAGCGAGGCTGACCGTTTCGAGGATTTCAAGGGCCTGCACAAGCGCGCCCCGGGGCTGGCGCTGATCATGATGATCATGATGTTCTCGCTGGCCGGCGTGCCGCCGACGGTGGGCTTCTACGCCAAGTTTGCCGTGCTCGGCGCGGTGGTGGGCACCGGCATGATCTGGCTGGCCGTGTTTGCCGTCATGACCTCGCTGATTGCCGCGTTCTACTACCTGCGTGTCGTCAAGATGATGTATTTCGACGCGCCGGAAGAGAACAGCGATCTGTCCATGACCGGCCTGCGCGGTGACATGAAGACGCTGCTCATCATCAATGGCGTGGCAGTGCTGGTGCTGGGACTGATGCCCGAGTGGCTCATGCGTGCCTGCATCTCGGCCATGACGCGCACCCTGACTTCCTGAAGCGCACAGCGTGCAGGCTATGGCAGGGCTGCATTGCTTCTTTCCTGAAGCCGCTCCGTGAGGCCAGCATGCCAGCGTCCCCTGAGCACCATGACGATCACCTGACCGAAACCACGCTCTCCTCGGAGCGGGTGTACGACGGCATATTTCTGCACATTGAGCATGACCGTGTGCGCCTGCCCGATGGCAAGGAAACCGGCCGCGAATACATCCACCACCCCGGCGCGGTGATGATCATCGCTCTGCTCGACGATGGTCAGGTGGTGCTTGAACGCCAGTATCGCTATCCGGTGCGGCGCGCCTTCACCGAGTTTCCTGCCGGCAAGATCGATGCCGGTGAGCCACCACTGTCGACCGCCGAGCGCGAACTCCGGGAAGAAACGGGCTACAGCGCCCGCACCTGGAATTTCCTGTGCACCATCCACAATGCCATCGGTTATTCCGACGAGCACATTGATCTTTACCTCGCCACTGGTTTGTCTCTGGGTGAACGGCGGCTCGATGAGGGAGAGTTTCTGGATGTCTTCACCCTGCCGGCTACTGTACTGCTGGAACAGGTGCGAGCGGGCGAGATCACGGATGTCAAAACCATCATCGGCGCCTTCTGGCTCGAAAAAATCCTCAACGGCACATGGGTGCCTGGCCGTACCACCTAGACGCTGTGCGGATTTGCCGGCTTACCGCCGTCGCTCCGGCACGCAGAGTCCGGACCGCTGTCCCTGGCGGATGATGCGGCTCGGCAGGGGCGGCCCCGGACTGATTTCCAGGTCCGGCCGTTGCGGTCGTTGCGCATTCACCGACCACATGATGGGCCGGCCATCAGGCAGATTTCCCTTGATGATCTGCGGTGCGTCTGCCGCGGCGGCGAAGGCTACCCGTGCGGCGCTGGCAATACTGGATGGAATGTTCATGGTCAGATGCGCGTTGCGTTCAGTTGATCGGCAAACGCTGTCGGCGGGCAGGTTTCCGGCGTGGCCTGGAAGGGCTGCGCAGCGATACGCCGTTTCCAGGATTCGGCGGTGTTGGTAAAACGGCTGATGACCGCCTCCAGCGCGGCGCCATCAAGGCTGGTGCTCGGGTGGCTGAGGTAGAGCACGATGGCGCGGCTGGCGCGGTCGATGCCGAGGGTGGCGTTGTTGGTGTCGCGGCAGAAAAAATTGGCCTCCAGCAGCATTTCGCAGAACGCGGTGCTGGCCGGCTCGGGCAGGAGCCCCAGATGGGCATAGACGAGCAGATTGCCGTTCGATGGATCGTATTCGAGATTGACCGTGATTTCGTCAATCAGCAGGCAGCAATAACCAAAGGGATCGAAGGCAAGCGTCGGGATGTTGATGAGCTTGCCGAATTCGGCAAGCGCTGAAACGGGCATCTCGGCATTCATGGTCGACCCCACCCGGACAATTGGATTATCTGGGTAGTAACCGTGCGGCGCGTCCGGTTCCCGTCAGACCGGATGCGGCCGCGCGTGCGCCGGATTACATGTTCGGATAGTTCGGACCGCCGCCACCCTCGGGCACCACCCAGTTGATGTTCTGGGTCGGATCCTTGATGTCGCAGGTCTTGCAGTGCACGCAGTTCTGCGCGTTGATCTGCAGGCGGTCGGCACCCTCGTTGGTCTTGACGTACTCATACACGCCAGCCGGACAGAAGCGTGCTTCCGGCCCGGCATAGATCGCCAGATTGAGGTCGACTGGCACCGAATCATTCTTGAGCGTCAGGTGGATGGGCTGGTTTTCCGCATGGTTGGTGTTCGAAATGAACACTGAGGTCAGGCGGTCAAAGGTCAGCTTGTTGTCGGGCTTGGGGTAGTCGATCGGTGCAAAGGCTGCCGCCGGCTTGAGGCATTCGTGGTCGGCGTGCTGGTGGTGCAGGGTCCAGGGCACCTTGGCCTTGAACATGTCGACAATCACCTTTTGTTCGAAGCCAACCATGGCCGTGCCCAGATACAGGCCCTTGCTCATCCACTGCTTGAAATTGCGCGCCTGATCGAGTTCCTTATGCAGCCAGGAGGCCTTGAATGCTTCCGGGTAGGTATCCAGCGTGTCGCGCTCGCGGCCGAGCGTCAGCGCGGCAAAGGCCGACTCGGCGGCCAGCATGCCGGTCTTGAGCGCGGCGTGGCTGCCCTTGATGCGCGAGGCATTGAGGAACCCGGCCTCGCAGCCAACCAGTGCGCCGCCCGGAAACACCAGCTTGGGCAGCGACATGATGCCGCCGGCGGTGATGGCGCGTGCACCATAAGAAATGCGTTTGCCGCCTTCGAAAAAACCGCGGATGGCAGGGTGCGTCTTGTAACGCTGGAATTCTTCGAAGGGTGAGAGATAGGGATTTTCATAAGCCAGCCCGACCACGTAACCAACGGCGACCTGGTTCTTGTCCATGTGATAAAGGAAGGAGCCGCCGTAGGTGCTGGCATTGAGCGGCCAGCCCGCGGTGTGCACCACCAGACCCGGCTGGTGTTTGGCCGGATCGATTTCCCACAGTTCCTTGATGCCGATGCCGTAGGTCTGCGGATCGCTACCCTCGGTCAGCTTGAAGCGTGCCATCAGCTGTTTGCCCAGATGGCCGCGTGCGCCTTCGGCAAACATGGTGTACTTGGCGTGCAGTTCCATGCCCAGCTGAAACTCGCCGGTAGGCTGGCCATCGCGACCCACGCCCATGTTGCCGGTGGCCACGCCCTTGACCGCGCCGTTGTCGTCGAACAGCACTTCAGCCGCCGCAAAGCCCGGGAAAATCTCCACGCCCAGTGCTTCGGCCTGCGTGCCCAGCCAGCGCACCACATTGGCCAGGCTGATGACGTAATTGCCATAGTTCTGGAAACAGGCCGGCAGCATCCAGTTGGGCGCGCGAAACGATTTTTTTTCAGTCAGAAACAGGAATCGGTCTTCGCTGACCGCTACGGTCAGGGGCGCACCCTGTTCTTTCCAGTCGGGCAGCAACTCATTGATGGCACGCGGATCCATCACCGCACCCGAAAGAATGTGGGCGCCGAGTTCGCCGCCTTTTTCGAGAACGCAGACGCTGACCTCGGTGTTGGCTTGTTGCGCCAGTTGTTTGAGCCGGATGGCTGTGGCGAGTCCGGCGGGACCGCCGCCGACGATCACTACGTCGTACTCCATGGCCTCTCTTGGACCATACTGATCGAGAATGCTGTCGTTCATGTCTAGGCTTCCTGATAAACTCGCGAAAACGAGGTGAATGGGCGCACGATAATGTTCACGCCCCATATGCATATTTTGGTTACCGTGATTTTACCGCTAGTTTGGGCGTGAAATGCCGTTCGGACTCGGCGCCTGATCAAGTGGCCTCATCAGACTGCAACACGCAGGGGTCGATTCAGAGCCGCGTGTGGTCTCAAGCAGCCAACCAGAGAAGGAGCAGCAAGTGGGTATTGAAGTCAATCTCGAGGGCAAGATTGCCCTGGTCACGGGAGCCTCCAGTGGCCTGGGTGCCCGTTTTGCAAAAGTGCTGGCCATGGCCGGCGCCAGCGTTGTGCTGGCCGCGCGGCGTGTCGACCGCCTCAAGGAACTGCGCGCTGAGATCGAGGCCGAGGGTGGTTCGGCCCATGTGGTGGCGCTTGATGTCACCGATATCGCGAGCATCAAGTCTGCGGTGGCGCATGCTGAAACCGAAGCGGGGCCGATCGATATTCTGGTCAACAACTCGGGCGTGTCGAGCGCCGGCCGGCTGGCCGATGTCACGGTGGAAGACTACCGTCACATCTTCAGCACCAATACCGAGGGCGCTTTTTTCATGGCGCAGGAAGTGGCCAAACGCATGATTCTGCGCGGTCGTGCCAATCCCAATCAGCACGCGCGCATTATCAACATCGCTTCGGTGGCTGGCCTGCGCGTGCTGCCGCAGATCGGCATCTATTGCATGAGCAAGGCGGCCGTGGTGCACATGACCAAGGCGATGGCGGTCGAGTGGCTGCGTTTTGGCATCAACGTCAATGCCATCTGCCCGGGCTACATCCGCACTGAACTCAACGAAGAACATTTCGACAGCGAAGGCGGCCAGAAACTGGTGCAGATGCTGCCGCGCCGGCGCCTGGGCGTGCCGGCCGATCTTGATGGCCTGCTGCTGCTGCTGTCGGCTGACGAATCGCGCTTCATCAACGGCGCCATCATTGCCGCCGACGATGGCCACAGCGTGTCCTGACGTTGATGAGCGCGCGAGTATTTGAAGTGCGCTCCGAGGTGCGCTGGGGAGACATGGATGCCTTCGGTCATCTCAATAACACGGTCTACCTGCGCTTCATGGAAGACGCGCGTATTGCCTGGTTCCGCACGCTCGACCTGCTGGTTGAAGGATCGGACCACGGGCCGATCCTGGCGCGCGTCGAGTGCGATTTCAGGAAGCCGGTGACCTACCCGGCGGTCGTCATCACGCGCCAGACGGTGACGCGCGTGGGCCGCTCCAGTGTTGGCCACGACATCGAATTGCTCCTGGAGGGGAGCGACGAGCTGGTGGCCACCGGCAAGTCGGTGATCGTCTGGATAGATTATGCCAGTGGCGCCTCGGCGCCCTGGACAGACCCACAGCGCGCGCTGTTTTCAGTATGATGCGGCGTGCGCGGTTATTTGCTTTACCCCTCAAGGTACTAGACCACCCAAGGACTCTCAACCATGAATAAAGTCTATCCAAGCGCGGCAGCGGCTCTGGCCGACATCGCCCGGGATGGCATGACCATCGCCGTTGGCGGCTTTGGCCTGTGCGGTATTCCCGAGGCGCTCATTGCCGCCTTGCGTGATACCAAGGTCGGCAATCTGACCGCGATTTCGAACAACGCCGGCGTCGACGGTTTTGGTCTGGGCCAGCTGCTGTCGACGCGCCAGATCAAGAAAATGATCGCCTCGTACGTCGGCGAGAACAAGGAGTTTGAACGGCAGTTCCTCGCCGGTGAGCTTGAGCTGGTGTTCACGCCGCAGGGCACGCTGGCTGAAAAGCTGCGCGCGGGCGGTTCGGGCATCCCGGCCTTTTTCACCAAGACCGGTTACGGCACCATCGTTGCCGACGGCAAGGAAACGCGCGAGTTCAATGGCCAGATGTACGTCATGGAAGAATCGCTGGTCGCTGATGTGTCGCTGGTCAAGGCCTGGAAGGCTGATCGCGCCGGCAATCTGATCTACCGCTACACCGCGCGCAACTTCAACCCCAGCGTCGCCCAGGCGGGCAAGATCACGGTGGTCGAAGTCGAAGAAATTGTCGAGAACGGCATGCTTGATCCGAACCACATTCACACGCCCGGCATTTTCGTGCACCGCATCGTGCTCAATGCCCATCCCGAAAAACGCATCGAACAACGCACCGTGCGTGCGCAGTAAGGAGACGATCATGGCTTGGACTCGTGACCAGATGGCTGCCCGCGCCGCGCGCGAACTGCAGGACGGCTTTTACGTCAACCTTGGCATCGGCTTGCCGACCCTGGTTGCCAATCATGTACCCCCGGGTATCGAAGTGTGGTTGCAGTCAGAAAATGGCCTGCTAGGCATCGGCCAGTTTCCGACCGAAGATCAGGTCGACGCCGATCTCATCAACGCCGGCAAGCAGACCGTCACCACCATCCCGGGCTCGAGCATTTTCCCCTCGGTCGATTCGTTCGGCATGATCCGCGGCGGCAAGATCAACCTTGCCATCCTCGGTGCCATGCAGGTCAGCGCGACGGGCGATCTGGCCAACTGGATGATCCCCGGCAAGATGGTCAAGGGCATGGGCGGCGCCATGGATCTGGTGGCGGGTGTCGGCAGGGTGATCGTGCTGATGGAACATACCGCCAAGAAGAAAGACGGCTCTGAAGACTTCAAGGTGCTGACACGCTGCAACCTGCCGCTCACGGGCGTGGGTGTGGTGGATCTGCTGATCACCGATCTCGGTGTCATGGAAGTGACTTCGACGGGTCTGCAGGTCACTGAACTGGCCGATGGCGTGAGCCGTGCGCAGTTGATCGCCGCCACCGAAGCACCGCTGGATTTTTCGCGCCTGTCCTGATGGCTGCTTGAGTGTTACGGCGGCAAAGCCGCCAGCAAGAATGAAAAAAGCCCCGACCTCGGATTGAGGACGGGGCTTTTTTTTCGGGACAACTCAGGGCGCCGGCGGGCGTGTCCGCATGGTCATCAGCGCCGCGGGGCAGGGCGATTGCATCAGGGACTACAGGGTGGCCAGCCGCGCCAGCGCTGCCGAGAGCGTTTCTTCCTTCTTGGCAAAACAGAAACGCACCACGCCCGACTCACTGGGCTGGTCATAAAACGCCGACACCGGAATGGCCGCGACGCCCGCTTCGCGCGCCAGCCACTGGCAAAAATCGCCCTCGGACAGCGTGCTGATGGCGCCGTAACGCACCAGCTGGAAATAGGTGCCATCGGCGGGCAGCAATTCAAAACGCGTGCGCGCCAGCCCGGCGCGGAAAAAATCGCGCTTGCGCTGGTAGAACGCCGGCAACTCCAGATAGGGCGCCGGGTTGTTCATGTAAGCGGCGAGTGCATGCTGCATCGGTGTGTTGACCGTGAACACATTGAACTGGTGCACCTTGCGGAACTCGGCCATCAGTGGCGCCGGGGCCAGCACGTAACCGACTTTCCAGCCGGTGACGTGGTAGGTCTTGCCAAAACTTGACACGATCACGCTGCGTGCCAGCAGTTCGGGATACCGCGCCACGCTCTCATGGCGCGCGCCGTCGTAGACCATGTGCTCGTAGACCTCGTCGGACAGGATCAGCACGTCGGTGCCCGAAACGATGTCCTGCAATGCCAGCAGGTCTTCGCGGCGCAGCACCGAGCCGGTCGGGTTGTGCGGCGAGTTGATCATGATCAACCGTGTGCGGGGCGTGATGGCGGCACGCACCTTGTCCCAGGGCACACTGAAATTGCTGCCGTCTGCTCCCGGCGGATTCATGGCGACAAACACCGGCACGCCGCCGGCTAGCGTGATGGCCGGCACGTAGCTGTCGTAGGCCGGCTCGATGACGATGACTTCCTCGCCCGCGCGCACCAGCGCGAGGATGGCGGTGATCAGGGCCTGGGTGGCGCCGGCGGTGACCGTGATTTCGCTGTCGGCGTTGTAGCGGGCGCCGTACAGGGCCAACACCTTGGCGGCGATGGCGCTGCGCAGCGCCGGGATGCCGGTCATGGGTGGATACTGGTTGAAGCCGGCGCGCATGGCCCGGTCGACTTCATCAAGCAGGGCCGGGTCGCAATGGAAATCAGGAAAGCCCTGGCCCAGATTGACCGCGCCGGTCTCGACGGCCAGCGCCGACATGAGCGTGAAGATGGTTGTGCCGACCTTGGGCAGCTTGGTGGCGGGGTAGTGCAGCGGTGTGCTGTGGCTGGTTTCAGGCATGGGGACTCCCGGGAGCAAGGACGGGGGCATTATAAAGCGGGCCGAGCCGTGCGCTCGCCTGTGCCGGATCGAGCACTTCGACCGCGCAGGCCTGCTGCATGCGCCAGGCCAGTTCGAGCAGGGCACGATCCTTGGTGATCAGCCAGTGGGCTTGGGCATCGCGCGCCAGTTCGAGAAATTTCTGGTCGTCGGCGTCGCGGCAGCGCGGCAGGATGGCCGGCCGGGCGGGCAGATCGACGATCTCGAAGCAGCGATCATAAATGTCCAGTGCCTGTGCGCGCGCCTGCGGGTGGCGCTGTACTTGCGGGTAGTCGAGCACGCGCAGCAGCTCGTCGCGGCAGTCGGCGCGTGTCAGCAGGGCAATGGCGCCCGCTTCGATGGCCGACACCAGCTTCTGGACGCGCGCGTCGCGAAAGATGAGCCAGTCGAGCACGACATTGGTGTCAAGCACCCATCGTTGTGACCGATCTGCCAAGAGACTAGTAAACTTGTCGTTTTCCAAACTGGTGTCCGCCGTGCTAATCCTGCTTTCCCCTGCAAAAACCCTGGACTTCGATACGCCACCGGTCATTCCCGACCACAGCCTGCCCGGTTTTATTGATCAGTCGGCCCGGCTCATCGTCGCCCTGCGCAAGCTGCGCCCGGCGACGCTGGGCAAACTCATGGACATCAGTCCGGCCCTGGCCGAACTCAATGTGGCGCGCTACCAAGCCTGGACGCCGGCGTTCACACCGCTCAACGCCAAGCAGGCCGTGCTGGCCTTCAATGGCGATGTGTACGATGGACTGCAGGCGCAGCAACTGAGCGCCGAGGAGCTGGCCTACACCCAGGACCACCTGCGCATCCTGTCCGGATTGTACGGTGTCCTGCGGCCGCTCGACCTGATCCAGCCCTACCGTCTGGAAATGGGCACGCGCCTGGCCACCGGCGAAAAGCCCGACCTGTATGCCTATTGGGGCGACACCGTCACGCGCGAGCTCAATGGCCTGCTGGCCACGCGTGAACGGCCGGTGGTCATCAATCTGGCTTCGCAGGAATATTTTCGTGTGGTACAGGCGGCCAAACTGAAGGCGCCGGTGATCACGCCGGTGTTCGAGGACTGGAAGAACGGCAAGTACAAAATCATCAGCTTCTTTGCCAAACGCGCGCGCGGCCTGATGGCGCGTTTTGCGCTGGTAAATCGCCTGGACCGGGTCGAGCAGCTCAAAGACTTTGCCGGGGGTGGTTATGCCTTTGCTCCCGAGGTCTCGGGTGAGCGGAACTGGGTGTTCAGGCGCCGCGTCGGCACGGCTTGAGACGTGGCGCGCATGCATTGCAATCATGAAATGGAAGCCTGATGATCAGGATCAGCAGCAATTTTGATTCCGGCGCGATCGATGTGGTCGCCGCCGAAGACCCGGCCAACATCGTGCTGCGCATCCCCGGCGATTCGCACGCCGATTTCGCCCAGTGGTTTCACTTTCGCCTGCAGGGTGCGCGTGGGCAGCCCTGCACCCTGACATTTCTCAATGCGGGCACCTGTGCCTACCCGCGTGGCTGGGAAGGCTATCAGGCGGTCGCCTCCTATGACCGTGAGCACTGGTTCCGCGTGCCGACCGGGTATGACGGCAGCGTCCTGACGGTGCACCACACGCCTGAGTCCGATACCGTCTGGTATGCCTACTTCGAACCGTATTCCTGGGAGCGCCATCTCGACCTGATCGGCCGCCTCGGACGCTCCGATCAGGTGCGCGTCGAGACGCTGTGCGCCACGGCCGAGGGCCGCGATGTCGACCTGCTGCAGGTGTCGGGCGGTGCTGCCGGCGCGCGCAAGCTCTGGCTGATCGCACGCCAGCATCCGGGTGAAAGCATGGCCGAGTGGTTCATTGAGGGTTTGTTGGAGCGCCTGCTTGACGGCGCCGATCCGGTGGCGCGCCAGTTGCTCGCGCGCGCCGATTTTTTTGTCGTGCCCAACATGAACCCCGATGGCAGCGTGCGCGGCAATCTGCGCACCAGCGCCACCGGCGCCAATCTGAATCGCGAATGGATGAACCCGACGGCTGCCCGTTCCCCCGAAGTGCTGGCAGTGCGCGAGCGCATCCTCGCGGGCGGTGTCGATTTTTTTCTGGATGTGCACGGCGACGAAGCCCTGCCTTACGTGTTTGTCGCCGGTGGCGAGATGTTGCCCGGCTTCACGCCGGCGCAGGCGCGCGCGCAAACCCGCTTCATTGAAGA
>CANJOT010000055.1 GCA_947475815.1 Burkholderiales bacterium
ACCCATGCCCACCGAGCAGGAACGCAGCGGCGCGCAGCGGCCGTTTTCCGAAATCGCGCGTCAGCCCGCCTTCATCGTCGCTGTGCTGGGCGCCATGATCAGCTACGGCATCATGAACCTGCTCATGAGCGCCACACCGCTGGCCATGCGCGTGTGCGGCCATACCTTTCAGGATTCAGCCTTCGTACTCGAATGGCACATCATCGGCATGTTCCTGCCCGGCCTGTTCACGGGTGGTCTGATCCGCCGCCACGGCGTGCTGACCATCATGATGGTCGGCGTGCTCCTTTTGGTGGCCTGCGCCTGCATCGCCATGACCGGCGTGTCGGTGACGCATTTCTGGGCCTCATCGGCCTTGCTCGGCGTCGGCTGGAATTTTATTTTCATCGGCGCCACCACGCTGCTCACTGAAACTTACCGGCCGGCAGAAAAAGCCAAGGTTCAGGGGCTCAATGAGTCGCTGGTATTTCTGACCATGATCAGCTCGTCGCTGTCCTCGGGGGCCATGTTCTCGGCGAGCGGCTGGAACCTCATCAATCTGTACGCCCTGCCGGTGCTGGGCGTGCTGGGCTGCGCCATCCTGGCGCTGGGCTGGCAGCGGCGCAAGCCGGCATGAGCGCCGGCAGCGAACACATCACACCGCGCGGCGAGTTCTGGCGCGGCGTGCGCGCGGCCCTCTCACCGATAGTCGGCACCAGCATGTGGGGCATGGTGGTCGGTGTGGCCATGGTCAAGAGCGGCCTGACCGTCCCGCAGGCCATCGGCATGAGCATCTTTGTGTATGCCGGTTCGGCGCAACTGGCCGTGCTGCCGCTGATGATGGCCGGCGCACCGATCAGCATCGTGCTGTTCACGGCGCTGGTGATCAATCTGCGTTTTCTGATCTACTCGGCCGCCATGGCGCCCTGGTTCAATCACCTGAGCATGCGCTGGAAGCTGTTGCTCGGCTATGTCTCGGGGGATGTTGCCGCGGCGATTTTTATGAACAACGTGCGCAACGACAACACCCGACCGCACGCGCACTGGTTCTTTCTGGGCCCGTCAGCGGCCGGCTGGTGGTCCTGGCAGGCCAGTTCCATGGTGGGGGTGCTGCTGGGCAGTCAGGTACCGGAAAGCTGGGGTCTCGGATTTGCCGGCACCATCGTGCTCGGTGGTCTGGCCATCACGGCCATCGTCAATCGCGCCGTGCTTGCCGGTGTCATCACGACGGCGCTCGTGTCGGTGTGGTGTGCCGGTCTGCCCCTGCGCCTCGGACTGGTCGCTGCGGTCGTCGCGGGCATCACCGTCGCCATGAGCGTCGAGGCACTGACGGAGAAACGATCATGATGATGAGCACCACCGAAATCTGGTTGAGCATCCTCGGTCTGACGCTCATTACCCATCTGTGTCGCACCACGTTCTTCGTGCTACCGGCACGCTACCAGTTGCCGCAACGCTTGCAGCGCGCCCTGCGCTATGCACCGGCCTGCGCACTCATCGCCATCGTCACCCCCGACCTGATGCTCACGCCGACGGGCGATCTCAACCTGAGCCTGCACAACTACCGCCTGATCGCCGCAGTGCTGGCCGCCGGGCTGTTTTATTACACGCGCAAGCTGTGGCTGATGATCATCGTCGGCATGACGGTGTTCACGGTACTGCGACTGATGGCCTAAGCGCAGCCCGATTCCGGGCTGCGTGTTTTCAGACCCCACCATCAGCCCGCAAACAGGGCCGACCACAGGGCGCGCACGGTCGCACGTTCAGCCACCAGTTCAGTGGCCGGCACACGCGCGAAGCGCGCATCGGTCAGGCGCAGCGCATGCTGGCGCTTGCGGTAGGCACGGTAAGCATCACCGGCCTGACGCGCCAGCGTGACGTCAAGCAACCCGGCCTCCCCGGCCAGGCGCAGCAGCGCGATGTTGCCCAGGTCATCGAGCAATTGTGGATGACTGGCCGCATAGGCCAGCACCAGGTATTGGACGCTGAACTCGATGTCGATCATGCCGCCCTGATCGTGCTTGAGGTCGAACTGGCCACTCGGGTTGGGATGCGCGTCATGCAGCTTCTTGCGCATGCCGGCAATCTCGCCGCGCAGCGCGGCCAGCTCACGCACCATCGACAGCACGGCGCGCCGCTCGCGTTCGAAGGCGGCACCGACGGCGACATCACCGGCGCAAAAACGCGCCCGGGTGAGGGCCTGATGTTCCCAGATCCAGGCGCTTTCTTGCTGGTACTTGTGAAACGACGCAACACTGGTGACGAGCATGCCCGAAGCACCATCAGGGCGCAGTTGCATGTCAATCTCGAACAAGGCGCCGGCTGTGGTCCGGCTGGACAGCCAGGTGTTGATGCGCTGCGCATAACGGGCATAGATTTCCGGCGCACGTTCATCGTCGTCATCGTAGAGAAAGATGATGTCGAGGTCCGAGGCATAACCGAGTTCCTTGCCGCCCAGCTTGCCATAGGCCACCACGGCAAAGCGCGGCACGTCGCGATGGCGGTTGCCGATCTGGCGCCACACCGCTGCCAACGTGGCGTTGAGGATCAGGTCGGCCAGCGCCGACAGATAATCCGCCAGCACCTCGACCGTCAGACGGCCCTCCATGTCCTGCGCCAGCAGGCGGAAGGTCTGGGCGTGGTGGGTTTCGCGCAACACATCCATCTGGCGCTCAACGTCGTTGCCGGCCTGGTCCAGATCGATGAGCAGCGCGGCCTCGATCTCGCGCCAGTCGGGCGCTGCAAACAGGGTGCGCGGGTCGAGCAATTCATCGAGCAGGATGGGATGACGGATCAGGTAACGGGCGATCCAGTCACTGGCTGACATTAACCGGGTGACCCGCTCGAGCGCCTGCGGAAATTCTGCCAGCAAGGCCAGATAGGCGGCGCGGCCGGCAATCGCCTCGAACAGGTCGAGCAGCCGGCCAAGCACCACCCCCGGCTCGGCCGCGCTGCCGCCGGCGCGCACCGCGGCGGCCAGCGCCTCGGGAATGATGCGATCAAGCCGCGCACGGCTGACCGGCACCAGGCCGCGCACGCGACTGGTCATCCACAACGCACGCAGCCGTGAACGGGCACTGTCGGGATCGGGAAAACCAAAGCGCGCCAGCGCCTCAATGCAGGCCGGCTCGGCGCTGAGCGTTTCGAGTTGCACGTTCCAGAGGTCGGGCACGCTGCGCGGCGCGGCGCCGGCGCCGGCGATGGCAGTGCCATTGCCCTCACGGGCGCCAAACACCTCGTCAAAGATGGTGGCGACAAAGGCCTGCTCCTCCACCAGACGGCCTTGCAGGGCAGCATCATCGGCGAAGCCAGCCATGCGGGCGATGCGCTCGCGGTCGGCCTCGTCGGCCGGCAGAATATGGGTCTGGGCGTCATCGAGGTATTGCAACCGGTGTTCGACATTGCGCAACAGCACATAGGCCGACCACAGGCGCGCGGCGACATCGGCGCCCAGCAGGCCCTTGCGGGCCAGCACGTCCAGCATGGAACGGGTCGAATAGCCGCGCAACTCGGCATCGCGGCCGCCACGGATAAGCTGAAAGTGCTGCACGACAAATTCGATTTCACGGATGCCGCCACGACCGAGCTTGACGTTGATCTGGCGTGCCGCCACGCGCAGCGCGGCCACGCGCGCCACCTCGGCACGAATCAGGCTGTGCAGATTGCGCAGGGCGGCAATCATGCCGAAATCGAGATAACGGCGGTACACAAACGGCCGGCGCATGGCATCAAGCGCTGCGCTTTCGGAAGCCGGCGTGGCCTCGCCCAGCACGGCGCGCGACACAATGCGCGCCTTGATCCAGGCAAAACGCTCCCAGTCGCGTCCCTGGCTCATGAAATATTCTTCCAGGCCGTCGAGGCTCATGGCCAGCGGTCCCGAGGTGCCGTTGGGACGCAGGTCCATGTCGACCCGAAACACAAACCCGTCGGCGGTGGTTTCCGACAGCACGCCGATCAGACGCCGCCCCAGATGGGTAAAAAACTCATGATTGGACAGCGTCTTGGCCGCCGTGCCCGGCTGCGCGACGGTCTGACCTTCTTCGCCATAAAGAAAAATCAGATCGATATCCGACGACACGTTCAGCTCGCCACCACCGAGCTTGCCCATGCCAACCACCATCAGGTCCTGCACGGCGCCCGACTCACCCACCGGCAGGCCGTAGCGGCGCGCACAGACCGGCGCGAGAAAATGCAGGGCCGTCTGGATCGACAATTCAGCCAGCGCCGTCATCGCGGCCATGACCTCGGCCAGATCAGCCCGGCCACTCAGGTCACGCTCGATCAACAGCGCCAGGGTGAGGGCCCGTACCTCGCGCAATCCACGCGCCAGGCCGGCCTCGTCGTCTGCCTGCAGGGCGGCGACGCGCTCCGCCAGAAACCCTTCAATATGGCTCGCCGTCAGCGGTCTGGCCGCCAGCAGCACCAACTGAGCGGCGCGTGCCGGATCGACCCGCAGGTAGCGGGCCGACCAGCGCGACAGTTCGGGCGATACCAAAGCCGGTAGCAGGGTCGGTACCGGTTCGGGAACTGCAGGGGAAAATTCGCTGCCGATAGGCGACATAATGAAAAAAAGATCTCCAAAGTTGTGCAAAGAACCGAGCCAGTCTTCGCGACGGGTTAGAATTTGCAACGTTTCCTTGTCCGGCAACCCCGCCCGCAAGCAGGATCAGCGCTTTGGCGGTAGCATTTCGCAAAAGGCGAATAACGATAACAACCCCATGGGACCAGACCCCAAACCGCATCGCGGCGACGGCCTTTCCCAGTATTATCGCCATTCATGACCGTTCAGACGAATTTGCCGCCATCCCAGCCCCCCGAGCACGCTCCGGCGCACCCGGCGCTGGAGCACGCGCTGCACGGACTCAATGATGCCCTGATCGAGTTCGAACGGCACGAACCGCCATGGTTCAAGCGCATGCTGCACCGTCTCTGGCGCCTGAGCCTGTGGAGCGTGCTCGCCCTCTATCTGCTGTTCTGTACCACGGTGCTGCTGCTGCGTCATGTGGTGCTGCCCGACATTCGCGCCTATCGCACGCAGATCGAACAAACCGTCTCGAACGCCGTCGGTCTGCCCGTGCGCATCGCCGATCTGCAGGCCGGCTGGCTCGGACTGCGGCCACGCCTGTCGCTCAAACAGGTTTCCGTCTATGACAAGGGCGGTCGACTGGCACTGCAACTCCCCGAAGTGAATGCCATCCTGTCGTGGGAAAGTCTGGCGGTGGCCAGTCTGCGTCTTGATTCCCTTGAAATCCTGCGCCCCGACGTCGATGTGCGACGCGACGCCAGCGGCAAGTATTTTGTCGCGGGTCTGGAAATCGACGACAGTGCACACACACAGGGCGCCTTGTCCGAATGGGTCCTGGCACAACGCGAAATCGTCGTGCGCGGTGCGCGCGTGCGCTGGAACGACGAGAAACGCAAAGCCCCCGAACTGGCGCTCGACGACCTCAACTTCGCCCTGCAACGCAGCGGCCGCGAACACCGTTTCGGGCTGCGTGCCACGCCACCAGCGGCGCTGGCCGCACCCATCGATGTGCGCGGCCGGTTCGAAACTCCGGCCTTCGCGCGCGTACTGGCCGACAGCGATCGCTGGCGTGGTGAACTGTTCGTACGCATTGCTGCCGCCGATCTGGCGGCCTGGCCAGCCTATGTCGATTACCCCATCAGCCTGACCCGCGGCACCGGCGCGCTGCGCGCCTGGCTGGGCTTCTCGCCCAAGGAAACGGGCAGCGGCACCGGCCAGCGCCTGCTCGACCTGACTGCCGACCTGCGCCTGACCAGCGTCATCGCCCGGCTCAAGAGTGATTTGCCGGCGCTCGCCCTGACCCGCGTCAATGGCCGCGTGCGCGCACGTGCGCTGCCCAACGGCCATGAATTTGCCCTGAACGATTTCAGCCTGGCTTCGGGTGATGGCCTGACTGTAGAAACACGCGAACTGAGCGAACGTTATGTCGCCACCGCGGGTGGCAAGCCCGAGCAGGGCGAATTCCGCACCGATCACCTGAATCTCGAAACCCTCGCCATGGTGACCGAGCGCCTGCCTGTAAGCGAAGGCCTGCGCAAAGTGCTCAACCAATACCAGCCACGCGGCACGGTGAGCAATGTCATATTCAAATGGCAGGGCCCGATCGACAATCCGGTCGACATTGATCTGAGCAGCCATTTTGATGGCCTGTCCATCCTGCCGCAGGCGCGCGAGCCTGCCGCCGACGGTCGGGCACGGCCGGGCCGGCCCGGCTTCACCAACCTGAGTGGTGCGATCAGCGCCAACAGCCGCACGGGCATCATCAATCTGGCGGCGCCGTCCTCAAGCTTGCGCTTTCCTGGCGTGTTTGCCGATGCGGCTCTGCGCTTTAACCATCTGAGCGGTGAAATCCGCTGGACGCGCGACAACGACAACCTCGAAGTGCGCCTGCCGGCGCTGGAGTTTGACAACGACGACACCTCGGGCAGCGCCAACGTCCTCTGGCGCACCGGTCCGAAAAGCGGTGCCGACCCGCGCGGTGCCGGCTGGATCGAACTGGACGGCAAACTTGGCCGAGCCGACGTGCGCCGCATCGCGCGTTATCTGCCCCTGACCGTCGGTCCACAGCTGCGCAACTGGCTGACGGCGGCGCTGGTTTCCGGCAGCGCGCCCGAGACCAGCATACGGCTGGCCGGCGACCTTGAGCGTTTCCCCTTCACCGGTCTGCCCGCAGTGGCCGGAAAAAGTACGGTCGGCAAGCTGTTCGACCGCACCAAACGCACCAGCCCCGCCAATACCGGCGAGTTCCGTATCGCCACCAAAGTGCGCGACATGCGTTTCGATTACGACCCACAGCGCGCGCCCGGCACGCCACTGGTCTGGCCGCTGCTCGAAGAGCTGCAGGCCGATCTGATATTCGAGCGCCAGGGCATGCAGATCCGCAACGCCAGCGGCAGCATTCAGGGCATGCGTTTTGAGCGCGTGCGTGCCGATCTGGACGATCTGGCCGACCCGGCCCATGTGCTGCGGGTGTTTGGCAACGTCAACGGAGCGCTGCAGGACTATCTGCGTTTTGTCAGCAACACCCCGGTAGGCGGATGGATCGGCGGATTTCTCAACAACGCCCGCGGCAGCGGCACTGCCCAGCTTGATCTGCGTCTGGAACTGCCACTGGCCAATCTGAACGCGGCCAAGGTCGGCGGCGGCATCACGCTGGCCAACAATGACTTGACCCTGACCCAGCAGGGTCTGCCCGTGATGCAGCGCGTCAGCGGCCGGGTCGATTTCACCGAAAGCGCCGTCACCCTGCGCAATCTCACCGGGCAATTTCTCGGCGGACCGTTCCGGCTCGATGGCGGTGCCCGGCCCGACGGGCAGATTGCCATCCGTGGCGAAGGATCGGCGCAGACCGGCGTCATGCGACGCATGGTCGACAATGCCTTTCTGCAACGCCTCTCCGAGCGACTCGACGGCACGGCGCGCTACAGCCTCGCCCTCAATCTGCGGCCGCGCGACAGCGCGACCGGCAGCCAGCCACAGCTGACCATCGACTCTACCCTGGCCGGGGTGGCCATCGACCTGCCAGCACCGTTCCGCAAGACCGCGGCGGAGGCGCTGCCGCTGCACCTCGAGCTCACACCACAGGTGCGCGGCGCCGAAGAGCTGCGCATCACGCTCGGCCCATCGTTCGCGGCAGTGTTCGAACGCAAGCCCAACGCCCAGGGCGAAATGGCCGTCACCCGCGCCGCCTATGGCGTCAACGAGGCCGCCGTGCTGACCGACAGCAGCGGCTACGCCAACATCAACCTGCGCACGCTCGACGTCGACGCCTGGCAGACCGTCATCAACCAGCTCGGCGGCAGCGCTGCCGGTGCGCGCGCCGGCGGCACTCTCCTGCCCGAGGTCATCGCCGTGCGCACCGGCCAATTGCGCATAGCCGACAAGACCCTGGCCAATGTGACGTTCGCCGCCTCGCGCAATGGCGACCTCTGGCAGGCCAACATGGATGCCGACCAGGTGTCGGGTTATTTCACCTGGCGTGAAGGCACCACCGCCAGCCAGCAGGGCCGGCTGACCGCCAGACTGGCCCGACTCATCATTCCCCAGTCAGCCACGTCAGAAGTGTCCTCGCTGCTCGCCTCGTCGCCGCGCGAGCTGCCCAGTCTGGACATCGTCGCAGAGAATTTCGAGTTGCGTGGCAAACGCCTGGGCCATCTCGAACTGCTGGCCGACAACGGCCGCAGTGGCGCGCGGCGCGAATGGCGCCTGCAGAAAATGACCCTCACCAACGACGACGCCAAGCTCGAAGCGAGTGGTGCCTGGACGCCCGAGGCCGGCAATGTGCGGGTCATGAGCCTCAACTTCAACCTGACGGCTGGCAACGCCGGCAAGCTGCTCGACCGGTTCGGCATCAATGACACCCTGCGCGCCGGTACCAGTGCCAGCCTGCGCGGTGACGTACGCTGGCGCGGCAGCCCCTTCGACATCGACTTTCCCAGCCTGTCGGGCACCCTCAATCTCGAAGCCGAACGCGGCCAGTTCCTCAAGGCCGACCCGGGCATCGCCAAGCTGCTCAGCGTGCTCAGCCTGCAGGCCCTGCCACGGCGCATCACGCTCGACTTCCGCGACGTGTTTTCGGATGGCTTTGCCTTCGACTCGATTCGGTCTGCCGTCGCCATCGAGAACGGCATTGCCAGCACACGCGACTTCAACATGCGCGGCCCCGCCGCCACGGTGCTCATCGAGGGTTCAGCCGACCTGACACGCGAAACCCAGAACCTGCATGTGCTGGTGTTACCCCAGATCAATGCCGGTGCGGGATCACTGGCCTATGCCCTGCTCGCCAATCCGGTCATCGGGCTGGCGACATTCGTCGCTCAGGCGATCCTGCGCGACCCGCTCTCGAAAGCATTCTCATTCGAATACAATGTCACCGGATCCTGGGCCGAACCGACCATCAACAAACTCGAACGCAACACCCCAACCCAGCCAGGCGGCAGCGCAGCGCCGGCCAACACACCCAACACCGCGCCCACCACACCCTAAGCACCAGGATGAACCGATGAGCAGTCCGCTTTTGCCGCAACGTGTTGCCGCCGTACAGATGATCTCGACGCCCAGCGTCGCTGACAATCTCGCCACGGCCGCACGCCTGATCGCCGAGGCCGCCGACGGTGGCGCCAGTCTGGTGGTGCTGCCGGAATATTTTTGCCTGATGGGCCGGCGCGACACCGACAAGGTTGACGTGCGCGAGCCCCTCGGTGAAGGACCGATCCAGGATAGCCTGCGCGCCGCCGCATTGCGCCATGGCATCTGGCTGGTTGGTGGCACCCTGCCGCTGGCCGCGCCGGCAGCCGACAAGGTGCTCAACACCACGCTGGTGTTCAACCCGTCCGGCGACGTGGTGGCCCGGTACGACAAAATCCACCTGTTCAATTTTCGCAAGACCACCGACCAGGGAGTCGAGTCCTACGACGAAGCCACGACGATCGCGCCGGGCAACACACCGGTCAGTTTCATGGCGCCGTTTGGCAAGGTTGGCCTGTCGATCTGCTACGACCTGCGTTTTCCCGAACTCTACCGCGCCCTCGGCGAGGCCACCCTGATGGTCGTGCCCGCGGCGTTTACTGCCACCACCGGCAAGGCGCACTGGGAGCTGCTGCTGCGCGCCCGCGCCGTCGAAAACCAGTGTTACGTGATCGCCTCGGCGCAGGGCGGTGTGCACCAGAACCGCCGCGCGACCTTCGGTCACAGCATGTTCATCGACCCCTGGGGCGACGTGAAAAGCGTCCTGCCCGAGGGCGAGGGGGTGGTGTTCGGCGATATCGACCTCAACTATCTGGCGGAAGCGCGCGGCAATCTGCCGGCGCTGACGCATCGCGTGATTTGACCACCGCGCCCTCTGCACACTGCACCACCTGAACCCCGGGTTCACGACCCAAAAGGCACACATACATGGATTTGATCACCCCGCATCTCGCGCCGCTGGCCATCGCCCGCGAGTTACTGCTGGCCCCCTACGGTCTCGAAGAGGCCGACCTGCAACGTGCACTGGGCGAAATTTTCCAGCACCGCGTCGATTACGCCGACCTGTATTTCCAGTACACCCGTTCAGAGGGCTGGAGCCTGGAGGAAGGCATCGTCAAGTCGGGCAGCTTCGGCATTGAACAGGGCGTCGGCGTGCGCGCCGTCACCGGCGAAAAACAGGCCTTCGCCTATTCCGACGAAATCAACATGCAGGCGCTGGTGGCTGCGGCCCAGGCGACACGCAGCATTGCCCGTCAGGGTGCCGGCAAGACACGCGTTGCCGGCAGCATGTCGGCGGGCGCTCGCGCCCAGGTCTTGTATCCGGCCATCGATCCGCTCGCCTCGCTCGAATCGGGTGCCAAGGTCAACCTGCTCGAACGCCTCGAACAGACTGCACGCAAGATCGACCCGCGCGTCTGTCAGGTGATAGCTGGCCTGGCCGGCGAATACGACGTCATCATGGTGGCGCGCAGCGACGGCGTGATGGCCGCCGACGTGCGGCCGCTGGTGCGCCTGTCGATTACCGTCATCGTCGAACAGAACGGCCGGCGCGAGCAAGGCCATTCGGGTGGCGGCGGGCGCTTCAATTACGACTACTTCACCGACGCCGTGCTCGAACAATACGCCCGCGAGGCCGTGCATCAGGCACTGGTCAACCTCGATGCGCGCGCCGCACCCGCCGGGCAATCTGTGGTGGTGCTCGGACCCGGCTGGCCCGGCGTGCTGCTGCACGAAGCCATCGGCCATGGCCTCGAAGGCGACTTCAACCGCAAGGGCTCGTCGGCCTTCGCCGGCAAGATCGGCCAGCGCGTCGCCGCGCCCGGTATCACCATCGTCGATGACGGCACCCTGCCCGACCGGCGTGGTTCGCTCAACATCGACGACGAAGGCAATCCCACTCACTGCACCACCCTGATCGAAGACGGCATCCTCAAGGGCTATATGCAGGACACGCTCAACGCCCGCCTGATGAAAAGCGGCGTCACCGGCAACGGCCGGCGCGAATCCTACGCCCACCTGCCGATGCCGCGCATGACCAACACCTACATGCTCAATGGCCATCATGACCCGGCCGAAATCATTGCCTCGGTCAAGGATGGCCTGTACTGCGTCAATTTTGGCGGCGGACAGGTCGACATCACCAACGGCAAGTTTGTCTTCAGCACCACCGAGGCCTGGCGCATCGAAAATGGCAAGGTCACCTATCCGGTCAAGGGCGCGACTCTGATTGGCAACGGCCCCGACTGCCTGACGCGCGTGTCGATGATCGGTAACGACATGGCGCTCGACAGCGGCGTGGGCACCTGCGGCAAGGACGGCCAGAGCGTGCCCGTCGGGCTGGGCCAGCCCACCCTGCGCATCGATGGCCTGACTGTGGGTGGCACGGGAGGGTGATCTCTTGACAGCGCCACTCGTAAAATAAAAACACAACAGTAAAAACCGGCGCACCCACAACGACGCGCCGGCTTGCATGGGAATAGGGATAGAACAATGAGCTGGCAGCCTGAAGCAGACGAAATCGCGCAACGGCGCGCCTGGTCGGATGAAAACAGCGACCCCGATGCACTGGCGCGCTACCGCGCTCAGGGCTGGCACACGGTGCGCGAACGCATCGAGCTGCTGGTCGACGCCGGTTCCTTCCAGGAAGTAGGACAGCTGGCCGGCTCGGCAACCTACAAGGATGGCGCGGTGGTGCGCGTGACGCCCTCGTCGTTCAAGATGGGCCTGGCCGAAATCGATGGCCGTCCGGTGGTGGTGGGTGGGGATGATTTTTCGGTACGCGGCGGCTCGAGCGGCGGCTATCGCCCCAAGGGTGGCCACAATGGTTTTTCCGGCGATCTTGCCTTCGAATACCGCATTCCCCTGATCAATCTGTATCACGGTGCCGGCGGCAGTGTGGCCGGCGTGCGCAGCCGCGGTTATGCGCTGTACCCGGGCTCCAACTCGTCGCTGCATTTTGCCGCGCTGCTCGGACAGGTGCCGGTGGTCAGCGCCGTCATGGGCACCTCGGCGGGCGGGCCAGCCGGGCGCGCCGTGCTGTCGCATTTTTCAGTCATGGTGCGTGGTACCAGCCAGATCTTTGCCTCGGGTCCGCCGGTCGTCAAACGTGCACTCGGTGTCGATATCAGCAAGGAAGACCTCGGTGGCGCGAAGGTCGCCGTAGACCTGGCCGGCACCATCGACAATGCCTGCGACAGCGAAGAAGAATGCCTGGCCATGATCCGGCGTTTTCTGAGCTACATGCCGCAGAATGTCTGGGAACTGCCGCCGCGCGTGACCAATGATGATCCGCCATCGCGTCGTGACGAAGCCCTGCTCGGCATCGTGCCGCGCAACCGGCGCTCGACCTATGACATGAAAAAAATCGTCAACATGGTGGTCGATCGCGATTCCTTTTTCGAGATTCAGCCGACCTTCGGCAAATCGGTTGTCGCCGGTCTGGCACGGCTTGACGGCTACGTCGTGGGCATTGTCGCCAACACACCCAAGTTCAACGGCGGCGCCATCGACGGCCCGGCGGCGCGCAAACAGACGCGCATCATCGACCTGTGTGACACCTTCAACATCCCGCTGGTATTTCTGGTCGACGCCCCCGGCTTTGCCATCGGCCCGGCGGCCGAGCAGGCTGGCGCCCTGCGCGACGGCATGCGCTGCATGCAGGCTCGCATGCAGGCGACGATTCCGATGATCAGCGTCGTGGTGCGGCGCTGTTTTGGTTTTGGCGGCATGGTGACCCGTGACAACATGGGGCTAGACTTCAAGATCGCCTGGCCCTCGGCGCAGATCGGCTCGCTGCCACTTGAAGGGGGTGTGCTCGCCACCTTCCGGCGCGAAATCGAAGGCGCTGACGACCCGGCCGCGCGCCAGCAACAGATCGAGGAAGAAACACGCCTGATGAGTTCACCCTTCCGCATGGCCGAGGCCTTTGCCATCGAAGATATGATCGACCCGCGCGAAACCCGCCAGTATCTGTGCCGCTTCGTCAAAGCCATGCAGGGCCGGCTGCGCAGCACTCTGGGCACCAAGGGTCGCGTCGGGCCGCGGGTATAAGCAGCCACATAAGCCACATAAGCCGCATAAGCTGCATCAGGTTTGTTATGCGATGATTTGTTGACCGAATCACTAGAATAAAAGGGCATCACTCCATGAACCTTTCGCTGCTTATCACCGTTTTCCGCCGCCGCGCCCTGCTCGGTGCGCTGGCACTGTGCACACTGGGCGCGGCTCAGGCGCAAGCCCCGGCCTACCCGAACAAGGCGCTGCGCATCATTGTTGCCGTCGCGCCTGGCGGGCCGACCGATGAACTGGCGCGCCTGATCGGCCCGAAGCTGACCGAGTCCTGGGGCCAGCCGGTCACCATCGACAACCGCCCCGGCGCCGGCCAACTGATCGGCACGGGCGTAGCCGCCAAAGCACCTGCCGACGGCTATACGCTGTTGATGACGACCAACGTTTTTCCGGTCAACACCTTCCTGTTTCCCAGCCTGCCCTACGATCCGAAAAAAGACTTTGCACCGGTGTCGCTGGTGGCGGCTTCGAGCCTCACGCTGGTGGTCAATGCAGCGCTCAAGGTGAGCACGCTCAAGGAGCTGATTGACTACGCCAAAGCCAATCCGGGCAAGCTCAATTTCGGTTCGAGCGGCCCGAGTTCCTCACTGCGCTTTGCCGGTGAACTGCTCAAGTCTTCCGCCGGCATCGACATGACCCACGTGCCCTTCAGCGGCGCCGCACCCATGACCACGGCCCTGCTGGGCAACGTCGTGCAACTGGCGATTGTCGATTCGAAGGCCTCCAAGGTACACGTCGATTCGGGTCGCCTGCGCGCCATCGCCGTGACCAGCGAAAAACGCTCGCCCAACATGCCCGACGTGCCGACCATGAGCGAAGCCGGCCTGCCCGGTTATGCTGCGGGTTCCTGGTTTGGCCTGCTCGCGCCAGCCGGGACCCCGCCGGCCATCATCAACAAGATCCAGACCGAGGTGGCAAGAATCCTCAAGCTGCCCGAAATTCAACAGAATCTCAAGCTGCATGATGAAGTCGGCATTGGCAGCACGCCGGCCGAGTTTGCCGCCTACATTGATGCCGAAGCCATCAAGTGGAGCAAGATCATCAAGGACTACAACATCACGGCCAACTGAGCCCACTGAGTCCTTGCAGACCACAGCCGCGTTCTACCCAACAGAAGAATCATCAGGACAGACCATGACCGACCCCGTTGCCCCCAGTGGCCCCCTGCTTGGCTACCGGGTGCTGGAGCTGTGCAGTACCATCGCCGGCCCGGCCTGCACGCGCCTGCTGGCCGACTTTGGCGCCGAGGTCATCAAGGTTGAACCGATCGAGGGCGACTCGGTGCGCAATCTGGGTTATCACGAGGGCGAGACCTCGCTGTATGCCAGCTCGATCCTGCGCAACAAACAGGCGGTATCGATCGATATCCGCACACCACGCGGCCTTGAGCTGGTGCGGCAACTCGCAAAACAGTGTGATGTCGTGGTCGAGAACTTCCGTCCCGGCACGCTTGAGCGGCTGGGGCTGGGGTATGAGGTGCTGCGCGCCGACAATCCCGGTATCGTGCTGGTGCGCATCACCGGTTATGGCCAGACCGGCCCGTACGCCAGCAAAGCCGGTTACGGCGCCATCTGCGAAGCCACGGCCGGCGTGCGTCACCTCACGGGCGACCCGGACCGTCCGCCATCACGCGTTGGCCTGGCGACCACCGATTATCTGACCTCGGTCTATGCCGCCTATGGTGCCGCACTGGCGCTGCTGCAGCGTGAGAAGACCGGGCTGGGCCAGGTGGTCGATGCCGCGCTCTACGAAGGCGCGTACAGCATGATGGAAGCCATCGTACCGGCCTATGACCGTTTGAAGATCGTACCCACACGCACCGGTTCACGCCTGCAGAGCACGGCACCCAACAATCTCTACATCGGCAGCGACGGCAACTACGTGCTCATCACTGCCATCAACGACAAGGTGTTCCGCCGCCTCGCCGAAGTGATGGGGACGCCGCATCTGGCCGATGACGAACGGTTTGCCACCGTGCGCGCGCGCGCCACGAACATCGACGCCATCGACGCCGAAGTGGCTGCCTGGGCCAGCCAGCATCCGGCCCGGAAGATTCAGGAAATGCTCGACGACGCCGGCGTGCCGGTCTCCAACGTCAACACCGTGGCCGACATTTTTGAAGATCCACATTTCAAGGCGCGCGACATGCTGGTGTCCGTGCCCCACCCCGAGCTCGATCACCTCACCATGACCGGTGTGACCCCCAAACTGTCCGATACGCCCGGCGTGATCCACCGCGCCGGACCGGCACTGGGTGAAGACACGGCCAGCGTGCTGGGCAAGTTGCTGGGGATCGGCGCGCAGGAACTGGCCAGCCTCGTTGAACAGGGCGTGGTTGGCGTGCGACCGGTGCCCCACACCGACACGCAGCCCTGAACCTCAGGCCGGCGCAATCAGCGCAAAACGCGCCTGCCACCGGCCCTCGACTTCGATCTCCTCAAAAAACATCGCATACGGCCGCACCCAGTTGCCGCTGTCGTTGTACAGGGGCCGGTAGAGCACCATGGGCTCGAGCGTCTCACTGTGCCGCACTACGCCCATGAGTTCGTATTCGCCGCCTTTGTAGTGGCGGTAACGACCGAGGGGTGGGGTGGGTAGTTCGGGAAGGTCGCTCATCATCGTGTCCGTAAGGGAACCATCCCTTGTAGCGGGGAAAAGACATACGCTGGCACATTATCCAATTCCTGCTTTTTCATTCTAGAATCCAATCGTCCTCACTCCATCTTCGTTGCCTACCCTGACGGGAATTCAATATGCCGAAACTCAAACCTGGCACCATCTTCCCCACTGAAATTGAGGATAATGAAATCCGCCACGCCACACAGGACGATCCCGATTCATCTCCGCTTACCGACGCAGAGTGGGAACAAGCCAAGTCAAACATTCGAATCGGCGCCGTATGGCCAAACGAACCGACTATTCCGAGCAGTCAAGAAGCGCCTTCAACTCAGCGGCTAATAAAGGCACGTCGTGCTGAATGATGCTCCATAGCGTTTCGTTGTCGATACCCAAATATCCATGTATCAATTGATTTCGGGTCGCAATGACAAGCCGCCATGGAATTTGTGGATTCTCCAGACGCACATTGACAGGCACATGCGTGGCCGCTTCGCCAACCAACTCGATGTTGCGCACTGTCGCGTCGAATACCATGCTATCAGCGACGAAGCCAGCAAAGTCACGACCCTCGGTATACGCGATTATTTTTTCGAGGAAGCCAGTCATGTCCTCAATATAAAATCGCCATTGTCTGGGGAGCCTCTCAGACATGTACCGCGTCCTGCTCCACAAAAGGCCGCAACTCGGCACGCAGGGCTTTTCCCGACACCAAATCTATCGGGCGACCGAATAAATCTTCCAAAAAAAATTGCACACCGAAAAATCGGTCGGACGTTGCCGGACCATCGAAGTGAACGAGGACATCAATATCGCTGTCCTCTCGGGCCGTATCCCGGGCTGTTGAACCGAACAGGGCCAAATCGGTCACGCCGAAGCGCTCAGCAAGCGTCAGCTTGCTTTCACGGAGCAATTGCAAAACAATAGCGCGGTTCATGGAGATCTCCGGCAAGTGACAGAGAGAAATGCGGTTGGTCAGACTGCCAGAAGCACTCGCAATGGCGGCTGAACTTGCAAATTGTAAATGACAATTCAACGGCGAGCCATGGTCTTGGCGCAAACCCGCCCCCCCCCCCCCGACTTGCCAAACCAATTCAAGCCCGGTTACACTCTGATCCATCATGAACGCACCGCGCCACTTTTATTTTCACTTTTACTTTCCGATCGGTCTGGCGGAGAGGAAAGGTTGACGCGCGTTTAGAGCAACAACCGAATCCCGAAACCGCCAGGCTCTCACCTGGCGGTTTTTTTTTGGCCCGACCCTTAGCATTCCCTGCGACACGCTGTAAAAAGTAAACCGGAGAACACCGATGCCCCAAAATACCGACGATCTGCGCATTCGCGAAATCAAGGAACTGCTGCCACCCTCGCACCTCGTGCGTGAATTCGCCTGCACCGAAAAGGCATCGAACACGACCTTCAATTCGCGCCGCGCGACGCATCGCATTCTGCATGGCGGCGACGACCGCCTGCTGGTGGTGATCGGACCGTGCTCGATCCATGATCCGGTAGCCGCCATTGAATACGCCAAACGCCTGGTCGAACAACGCCAGCGTTTCGCCGGCGATCTGGAAATCGTCATGCGGGTGTATTTCGAAAAACCGCGCACCACGGTCGGCTGGAAAGGCCTGATCAACGACCCCGACCTCGACGGCAGTTTTCAGATCAACAAGGGCCTGCGTCTGGCACGCGAGCTGTTGCTCGAAATCAACGACATGGGCCTGCCGGCCGGTTGTGAATACCTCGACATGATCACGCCGCAATATATCGCCGACCT
>CANJOT010000056.1 GCA_947475815.1 Burkholderiales bacterium
GATGAGCCGACTGCGCGCTGGATTTCAGAAGGCATCAAAAAGCCCATCATCGACAACTACTGGCAAACCGAAACCGGCTGGCCGATCATTGCCGTGCAGCGCGGTATCGAGCCCGACATGGAGCCGCGCTTTGGCAGCCCGGGCAAGCCGGTGTACGGCTACAAGATCAAGCTGATCGACGAAAATACCGGCGATGAGGTGGGCAACAACCAGAAAGGCGTGGTGGTCATCGAGGGGCCGCTGCCGCCGGGTTGCATGAGCACCGTCTGGGGCGATGATGCGCGCTACGTCAGCACCTACTGGACGCTGCGCAGCGCCACCAATCCGGGCCGGCCGGTGTATTCGAGTTTTGACTGGGGCATTCGCGACGACGATGGCTATTATTTCATCCTTGGCCGCACCGACGATGTGATCAACATCGCCGGCCACCGCCTCGGCACGCGCGAAATCGAAGAGGCCGTGGCGGCGCATCCCAACATCGCCGAAAGTGCCGTGGTGGGCGTGGCCGACAGCCTCAAGGGTCAGGTTGCCATGGCCTTTGCCATCGTCAAGGATACGCACGCCATCAGCACGCCCGAGGGCCGTTTGAAACTCGAAGGCGAGGTCATGAAGACGGTCGATCGTCACCTCGGCGCCGTCGGCCGGCCGGCTCGGGTATTCTTCGTCAATGCGCTGCCAAAAACGCGCTCGGGCAAGATGTTGCGCCGGGTGATTCAGGCAGTGTGTGAAGGCCGCGAAGCGGGCGACCTGACCACCATTGAAGACCCCACCGCGCTGCAGCAGATCCGCGATGCGATTGCGCCCAATTAATCATTTGAAATTCATCAACCCTCTACCCCCGGAGCACGCATGTTATCCAAGCCCGTACTGACCCTCGCCGACGTCAAGAAGATCGCCGCCGCCGCCGAAGCCGAAGCGGTCTCCAACCAGTGGGCCGTCACCATTGCCATCGTGGATGATGGTGCTCACCTGCTGTGGATGCAGCGCCTCGACGGTGCCGCGCCGCTGTCGGCCATGATCGGTCCGGACAAGGCCCGTGCCGCAGCCATGGGCCGCCGCCCCTCCAAGGGTTTTGAAGACATGATCAACAACGGCCGCACCTCCTTCCTGTCGGCCCCCATCGGCGGCATGCTCGAAGGCGGCGAGCCCATCATGATCGACGGCGTGTGCGTCGGCGCGGTCGGTGTGTCGGGCGTGCAGTCACAACAGGATGCGCAGATCGCGCGGGCCGGGATTGCGGCGCTGACGGCCTGAGTCTGGCAGGTCGCCTCAGAAGTGCTGGCTCGTACCCTGGCGAATTTCTTTCGCCAGAGTCGGGCTGCAGATGTCCTCCAGAGTGCGAAATGCGCTCTGGAGTTGATCGAGCAATACGCCTGAAGCGCCGTGCTCTTCGAAGGTGGTTTTCCATTGGCGCACTTCGCCCCACACGCGCCGTATGATGGCGAGGGCGCGCTGGCGATCTGGCGTGAATGCGATGAAGTTGCTGAGCGCATTGTCGAGTGTGGCGAGTTTTCCCTGGGCACCGACTTCCAGATGCAGGCTGCGCGCATGGGCAATGCCCGGTCGCGGCACAACATCATAAAGTGGACTGAGCACCCATCCCGCCAGCCGCGGGTCGCGCACGAAGCCGTGATTGCGCAGGTGGTCATCGTCATTGCTCACGAAGATGTTCAGCACCATGCGTCCAAAAAGTTCTTCGAGATTGCTGCGCAGCGTGCCTGAGTGTGTCCATTTGCGCATGGCGTGGGCCAGGTCGGCATAGGCCTTCAGGCGTGACTCGAATTCGCTGCATCCGGTCAGGGTCAGTCCGCTCACGAAAGGCAGTCGGCCTTCCAGCAATCCCGGTGTGGGGCGCGTGTCGTGGGGTGTTGTCTCAAGAGGCAGTGGCTGGCCCGCTTCAGACCAATATCGGTCAAAACGGCGCGTCAGCATGACCGGGTGATTGGCAATATCGAGCACGCGCATTTCCGGCACCGACAAACCGCAGCGGCGTGCCAGTTCAAGCGTGCAGTATTCGGCCCGCGCAACGTCGAACGCATCACTGCGTGACGGAAACTTGGCCAGCCAGAGTCCCGCCTGTCCATCGCGCACCGAGGCCTTGGGTCGCGCACCACCGGCGCTGGCACCGGCGCCAAGCAGATGCATCAGCCGGGCGGGCAGGGGCAGCCCTTGCTCGATCGCATCGACGGCTTGCAGGATGTACTCCAGAGAATGCAGATCGCTTGCCGCGGGCGCGGGCGGGCTGTCGAGGCTGGCCCGAACATCGAGCGCGCCAACGCGGTCGCCACCGGCTTCGATCAGGTAGTCAGCTTCGCTCAGGCTGTTGGCCGGCACCTTGCGGCGCGCTTCAATGACGCGTCGACCCCAGGCATCCGGCGCGGCATCGCGAATACCGCCAAATTCAGATAAGGCATTGGCCGGGAAAAGGTTTTTGCTTCTCACCCCTGCTTTGTCGGTCAGGCTCAGGCTGACCGGGTCAAGCTCGAATGCACCGGGCCGGTCCAGGTAGCGTGTGCCGTAGGCAAAGGTGGAGGCCAGGCTGTTTGCTGCTGCCGCGCCTTCGTCCTGGTTTAATGTCAGCAAGCCCGCCGGCACGAAGCGCTTCTGCGCCGACTCCGGGTCGGGGAGATGGGCGAACACATAGAGTTGGCGCTGGCGTGCCATTAGAAGTCGATTTGTTTGAGCTCGGCGGCACTCATGGGCCGCACGCGCCTCGTCAGTTCGGCGTCGGCCAGAACTTTCAGGGCGGGGTCGGATTCCTGGAGCAGGGCCAGCAGGCTGACGCCGGGGGCGATGGCGTCGAGATAGCGCAGGATCTGCGCCTGGGTGCGGCGGATGTCCCCTTTTTCAATGAGCACCGCAGTCGAGCGCGACAATCCCGCGCGCAGGGCGACGTCGGACTGGCGAAGCTTGCGCGCGGCGCGCAGCCGCGCGAGTTTGAGTCCCAGATCCCTCGCCTCACTGATGCGCTCGGGACTGAGCAGGGGTGTTTCATCGCGTTTCATGTCTGCATTCCTATCCATTAAATCGATAGAGACTGTAATTGCAGACAATTTAAGCGTCTGTTACGCCGATGTCAAGCGTGTAATTGCAGTCCTTATTTAATTAAGGACTGCGATTAAAGACATTTCGTGAGGTTCGAGTCCGGCGGCCGAGCGCCCTGCTTGCCGCTCTCGACGCTGCTTACAACACCTTGACCGGAATCTTGCCGATGCGTGCCTGCCATTCCGTCGGGCCGGTGTTGTGCACCGAGGTGCCGGCTGAATCGACCGCCACCGTCACGGGCATGTCGGTGACATCAAACTCGTAGATGGCTTCCATGCCGAGGTCGGCAAAACCGACGACGCTGGCTTTCTTGATCGCTTTGGAGACCAGATAGGCGGCACCGCCGACGGCCATCAGGTAGGCCGACTTGTGTTCGCGGATCGATTTGATGGCTTCGGGGCCGCGCTCGGCTTTGCCGATCATGGCAATCAGGCCGGTCTGGCCGAGCATGACGTCGGTGAATTTGTCCATGCGTGTGGCGGTGGTCGGGCCGGCCGGGCCGACGGCTTCGTCGCGCACCGGGTCGACCGGGCCGACGTAATAAATCACGCGGTTGGTAAAGTCGACCGGCAGCTTTTCGCCGCGCGCCAGCATGTCGGCAATGCGTTTGTGAGCGGCGTCGCGGCCGGTGAGCATCTTGCCGTTCAACAGCAGGGTCTGGCCGGGCTTCCAGGCAGCCACTTGCGCGGCGGTCAGGGTGTTGAGGTCGACCCGGGCCGACTTTTCGGTGTCCGGCGCCCAGTGCACCTGCGGCCAGTCGGACAGCGACGGTGGATCGATGTACGTCGGGCCGCTACCGTCGAGCACAAAGTGGGCGTGGCGCGTGGCCGCGCAGTTGGGGATCATGCCCACGGGCTTGCTGGCGGCGTGCGTGGGATACATCTGGATCTTGACGTCGAGCACGGTGGTCAGGCCACCCAGTCCCTGAGCCCCGATGCCAAGCGCGTTGACCTTTTCATAAATCTCGATGCGCAGTTCTTCGAGCTTGCTTTGCGGGCCGCGCTGCAGCAGCTCGAACATGTCGATGTCGTCCATGAGCGACTGCTTGGCCATGAGCATGGCTTTTTCGGCGGTGCCGCCGATGCCGATGCCGAGCATGCCTGGCGGGCACCAGCCGGCGCCCATGGTGGGCACGGTTTTCATGACCCAGTCGACCACCGAGTCGGACGGATTGAGCATCACCAGCTTGGATTTGTTTTCCGAACCCCCGCCCTTGGCGGCGACCTGCACGTCAACGGTGTTGCCCGGCACGAGTTCCATCTGGATGACGGCCGGGGTGTTGTCGTTGGTGTTTTTGCGGGCGAACTGCGGGTCGTCGACGATCGAGGCGCGCAGCAGGTTGTCGGGGTTGTTGTAGGCGCGGCGCACCCCTTCGTTGATGGCGTCGGCGATCGAACCCTTGAAGCCTTCAAAACGCACGCCCATGCCGATTTTCAGAAACACGTTGACGATGCCGGTGTCCTGGCACAGCGGCCGCTTGCCTTCGGCGCACATGCGGCTATTGGTCAGGATCTGGGCAATCGCGTCGCGCGCCGCCGGGCTTTGTTCGATTTCGTAGGCGCGCGCCAGCGAGCGGATGAAATCTGCCGGGTGGTAGTAACTGATGTATTGCAGTGCACCAGCCACGGATTCGATCAGGTCTTCCTGCTTGATGACAGTCATGATGAGCTCTTGGTGTTGGAGTCGGAGTCCGCCAGGCTGGCGGCGTGTTCGGAGCCGTCGGTGGGGGCTGCGTTGTGGTGGGGAATGCCACTCATGATGCGATCGCACCAGGCGATGGCGATGGCAGAGATCAGGAAAGTGACGTGGATGCCGGTCTGCGCAAGCAGGGTTTTTTCGTCGTACTCGCGCGCATTGATGAAGGTTTTCAGCAGGTGAATGGACGAGATGCCGATGATGGCCGTGGCCAGCTTGACCTTCAGCACCGAGGCGTTGACGTGCGACAGCCATTCGGGCTGGTCAGGGTGGTTGTCGAGGTCCATGCGCGAGACGAAGGTTTCGTAGCCGCCGATGATGACCATGATGAGCAGGTTGGAGATCATCACCACGTCGATCAGCCCAAGCACCACCAGCATGATGGTGGTTTCATTGAGCTTGGTGGGCCGCTGCGCGCCTTCAACGGTGACGGCGTCGAGGATGTGTGCGAGCGAGGCGGCATTGCCGAAGACGGCACCGATCAGGTCGGACAGTTCGACCCAGAAATGAAACACGTAGACGCATTGCGCCAGAATCAGGCCGAGGTAGAGCGGCAGTTGCAGCCAGCGGCTCATGAAAATCAGCCGGGGCAGAGGGCGCATTGTGACGGGGTGGCGGGAGCGTGACGGGGGAATCGACATGGGCGGGCTGAAAGTGGAGGTGAAAGGCCGATTTTACATCGCCGGCGTGATTTGCCCAGCGCCGGTGTGCCACTATCTTTGTTTGCCGTGACAGGCCGGTTGAATTTATGATGTCGCAGAGATTGTTTCAGATTGCTCTGGATCATCGCCGCGCGCCGTGAGTAAGACCCGAGTAAGCAAACGTCGCTAATGTGGCGGCTGCACGCTTGGCCTGTCCGTCACCGGCGAGCGCGCGCGCCGCATATTCATGAATGAGGAGGGGATTATGTCCGCCATTGAATCAGTAATGCAGGAAAACCGCCTGTTTCCTCCGTCGGCCGAGACGGTTGCGCGGGCCACCATTTCCGGCGTCGAGGCCTATCAGGCGCTGTGCGCCGAGGCCGAGCGTGATTACGAGGGCTTCTGGGCCCGGCTGGCGCGCGAACATGTGCTCTGGAGCAAGCCTTTTACCAAGGTGCTGTCGGACGACAACCCTCCTTTTTATCGCTGGTTTGAAGACGGGGAACTGAACGTTTCCTACAACTGCCTCGAGCGTAACCTGCAGAACGGCAACGCCGACAAGGTCGCCATCATTTTTGAAGCCGACGATGGCAAGGTCACGCGCGTCACCTACCGCGAGCTCTACCATAAGGTGTGCAAGCTGGCCAACGGCATCAGGTCGCTCGGCTATAAAAAAGGCGAACTGGCCATCATCTACATGCCGATGTCTGTCGAGGCTGTGGTCGCCATGCACGCCTGCGCCCGTCTGGGCGTGATTCACTCGGTGGTGTTTGGCGGCTTCTCGGCCAAGAGCATTCACGAACGCATCATCGACGCCGGCGCCACGCTGGTGATCGCCGCTGACGAACAATGCCGCGGCGGCAAGAACATCACCCTCAAGCCGGCCGTCGACGAAGCGTTCGCCATGGGCGGCTGCGAGGCGGTGCGCAAGGTCATTGTTTATCAGCGCACCGGCGGCAAGGTGGCCTGGCACCCGGAGCGGGATGTCTGGATGCATGAACTCTGTGCCGATCAGGCGGATGTCTGTGAGGCCGTGCCGGTGGGTGCCGAGCATCCGCTGTTCATTCTGTATACCTCCGGTTCGACTGGCAAACCCAAGGGCGTGCAGCACTCCAGCGGCGGCTATCTGCTCTGGGCCAACCTGACCATGAAGTGGACCTTCGACATCAAGCCTGACGATGTCTTCTGGTGCACGGCCGACGTCGGCTGGGTGACGGGTCACAGCTACGTGGCGTATGGCCCGCTGGTGGCCGGCGCCACACAGATCATTTTTGAGGGCGTGCCGGTCTACCCGGATGCCGGCCGTTTCTGGCGCATGATCCAGGATCACCGCTGCACGATTTTTTATACCGCGCCGACCGCCATCCGCTCGCTCATCAAGGCCGGCGGCGATCTGCCGAACAACTACGATCTGTCGTCCCTGCGCCTGCTCGGTTCGGTCGGCGAGCCGATCAATCCGGAAGCCTGGATGTGGTATTACAACACGGTCGGCAAGGCGCGCTGCCCGATCGTCGATACCTGGTGGCAGACCGAAACCGGCGGCCACATGCTCACGCCGCTGCCGGGCGTGACGGTGCTCAAGCCGGGCTCGTGTACCACGGCGCTGCCGGGCATCATGGCGGCCATCGTCGACGAAACCGGTCAGGACGTTGAAAACGGCAAGGGTGGCATTCTGGTCATCAAGAAGCCCTGGCCGTCGATGATCCGCACCATCTGGGGCGACCCCGAGCGTTTCAAGAAAAGCTACTACCCGGACGATTTTCAGGGCAAGTATTACCTCGCTGGCGACGGCGCCAATCGCGACCAGGATGGTTATTTCTGGATCATGGGCCGCATCGACGACGTGCTCAATGTCTCCGGCCACCGTCTGGGTACGATGGAAATCGAATCGGCGCTGGTGTCCAATCCGCTGGTGGCCGAGGCCGCCGTAGTGGGCCGTCCGGATGATCTGACCGGTGAGGCGGTGTGTGCCTTCGTGGTGCTCAAGCAGACCTGCCCGACCGGTGAACGGGCGCACGAAATTGCCCGCGAGTTGCGCGACTGGGTCGCCAGGGAAATTGGCCCGATTGCCAAGCCCAAGGAAATCCGCTTCGGCGAAAACCTGCCCAAGACGCGTTCGGGCAAGATCATGCGCCGTCTGCTGCGTTCACTGGCCAAGGGTGAAGAGATCACGCAGGACGTTTCTACCCTCGAGAATCCGGCCATTCTGGATCAACTCAAACAGGCCAGCTGACCGTTCACGATTTGTCCCCGAGGTTGCCCCTGATATTCCAGAACACCGACAGGTCTCATGGCTGGTAGCAACAGTTTCTCTGCGCGACTGACTCGCTATTACCTCTGGTACGCCGGCGGCTTTGGCGTGTTCGTCGCCATGCTCGGGCTGTTCGAGCACCTCGGCATGTCGAAGCTGCATCTGGGCTACATATTCATGTTTGCCACCATCGGCATCTATGCCTGTGTGGGGGTGATGTGCCGCACCTCCGACCTGAATGAATATTATGTCGCGGGCCGGCGTGTGCCGCCCATCTTCAACGGCATGGCCACGGCGGCCGACTGGATGTCGGCGGCATCCTTTCTCGGTCTGGCCGGTACGCTGTATCTGTCGGGCTTTGACGGGCTGGCCTTCATTCTTGGCTGGACCGGGGGCTACTGCCTGGTCGCTTTCCTGCTGGCGCCGTATCTGCGCAGCTTTGGCCGCTTCACCATTCCTGAATTTCTCGCCGCACGCTATGGCGGACAGACGGTGCGCGTCATCGCCGTGCTGGCGGTGGCGCTGTGTTCCTTCATTTACGTCATTGCGCAGATTTACGGTGTGGGCATCATTGCCAGCCGGCTCACCGGCGTCGAGTTCGGCGTCGGGGTGTTCCTCGGTCTGGCCGGCATTCTGGTGTGTTCTTTCCTCGGCGGCATGCGCGCCGTCACCTGGACGCAGGTGGCGCAGTTCATTGTGCTCATCATTGCCTACCTGATTCCGGTGGTCTGGCTGTCGATCAAACACACGGGTGTGCCGGTGCCGCAGGCGGTGTATGGCAAGGTGCTCGAAAAGGTCACGGCGCGCGAAGAGCAGTTGGGGCGTGACAAGGGTGAATTGGAGGTGCGCGCCATCTACGCCGAGCGCGCCGACAAGATGGACACCGACATCCAGATCTTGCCGGTGTCATGGGAAGAGGGCAAGGCCGCGTTGCAGGCGCGTCTGGAAGTGTTGCGCGCCGGTGCTGTGCCCTTGCGTGAAATCAAGGCGGCTGAAAAGCAGCTGGCCGATTATCCCAAGTCGCCCGACGACGCGCGTGAAAAATGGACGGTTGCGGCAGGGGTGGCGCGCGCCCATGCCGCGCCACCCCTGCCGCACGCCACACCCTTCCCCGGCAAGGATGAAGCCACGCGCGATACCAAACGTCTCAACTTTCTCGCGCTGATGTTCTGCATGATGCTGGGTACGGCGGCGTTGCCGCACATTCTGGTGCGCTTTTACACCACCTCGAGTGTGCCGGGCGCGCGCATGTCGGTGTTCTGGTCCTTGTTCTTCATTTTCCTGCTCTACTTCACGGCGCCGGCCCTGGCGGTGTTCGTCAAGTACGATATCTATACCTCGCTGGTCGGCAGTCATTTCGATGCCTTGCCGGCGTGGGCAGCGGCGTGGTCGAAGGTCGATCCCGGCTTGCTGTCGATCACCGACATCAATCGCGACGGCATCATCCAGCTGGCCGAGATAGCCCTGTCTGGGGACATCATCGTGCTTGCCACGCCCGAGATCGCTGGGTTGCCGTACGTCATCTCCGGTCTGGTTGCGGCCGGGGGGCTGGCCGCGGCGCTGTCCACCGCCGACGGCCTGTTGCTGACCATTACCACGGCGCTCTCGCATGATGTGTATTACAAGATCATCTCGCCCGAAGCGAGCGCGCAGCAGCGTGTCACACTCTCGAAAATCCTGTTGCTGATCATTGCGCTGATCGCCGCCTGGGTGACCTCGCTCAAGCCGGGCGATATCCTGTTTCTGGTGGGCGCGGCGTTTTCGCTGGCGGCTTCGGCGTTCTTCCCTGCACTGGTGATGGGCATTTTCTGGAAACGCGCCAACCGTGCCGGGGCCATCACCGGCATGCTGGTCGGGCTGGCGGTGTGTATCTACTACATGGTTCGCACGGACCCGTTTTTTGTCAGCCATCTGCATCTGCATGCGATGCAGAAGTGGTGGGGCATCGAGCCGATTTCGTCGGCCGTGTTTGCCGTGCCGGCTGGCGCGCTGACCATCTTGGTGGTCAGCCTGCTGACGCGCAAGCCCGACGCGCAAAGCGAGGCGATGGTGGACGCCCTGCGTGCGCCCCCAGCCGTGGTCGGCTAGGGGCGCAGGCGCTGTCCTAGACTTCGCGGCGCGTCAGCAGCATCAGATCGCGCACCTGATCGCGCTGCTCCAGATGGTTGACCGTGTCGACCAGCGCATCGGTGGCGGCTGTGCCGATGACCGGCTGCGCCAGACTGCGAAACTTCGCTTCGATCTCGGCATCGCTCATCGGCACCTGGATCGAACCCTTGGGGTAGTCCACCTGGGCAATCAGCACGTGGCCATCGTCCATGGTCAACTCTACCCGGCAGGACACACCACGCGGCAGGCTGGCATCGGTGCTCACCACAGTGTTCTGCATCAGTCGCACCACACTGGGCAGCTTGAGTTTCTCCTCGCTGTATTGCGCCAGCAGGGCCTGACCCTCATGCAGGGCAATGGCCACCGAAAACTCGATGCTCAGTTGTGCCGCATGGTAGGACGCGGGCGCGCGATTCTGGTGTTTGTGGGCCCACGAGGGATGGCGCACGATGTTGATGGCGCGAATCTTTGTCAGATCAGGCTGGTCGCGCTGGCGCAGCAGCAGGGCGGCGTCAATGGCGTTATGAATCGGCCGTGCGCACGAGTAGGGCTTGAACTCGATATCGAGCTGATAAGGTGTGTCGAGGTCGGCGGTCAGTTGTGCGGCGTCGGACTTGTCGGTGAAGGCCTTGAGAAATCCGCGCGGGCCTTCGAGCGCCGTGTCCTGACCGGTAAAACCGAGCAGGGCCATGTGCGCGGCCGTGATGCCGCCCCGTGCGCCGGGTCCAGGGCTGAAGCGCTTTTGCATCGACGGCCCGTGAAACTCGAGCGTGCCACAGGCTTGCGCCGCGGCCAGGCCGAGCGCCGAAATAAATTGTTCGGGTGTCAGCTTCCACAACAGCCCGGTAGCAATCGCTGCGCCAAACACGCCGCAGGTGGGGGTGGAGTGGTAACAGCGGTCGCGCAGGGAGGGGTTGGCTGCACGGCTGACCCGTTCCATCATTTCACATCCAGCCACCAGCGCGACCAGCAGGCTTTTGCCGTCGGCGCCGGCCTGCTCGGCCGCGGCCAGCGCAGCGGAAAATACCGGCGGGCTGAAATGGAAATAGGCAAACACGTCGATGTCATCAAGCTCGACACTGTGCGCGCTGATGGCGTTGGCAAACGCAGCCTGTCCGGCCGGCACGCGCGCCAGCGTCGTGCCGATCAGGCTGGCGTCTTGGTTGCCGCCATCGGCCGCCGCGTACAGCGCAGCGATGCGGCCGCTGTCGGTGTTGCTGCCGGCCAGCGCCACGCCGAGGTAATCGAGCAGCAGGCGCTTGACGGCCTTGATGGAGGCCGGCGGCAGGCTGTCGTAGTCAAACTGGCTGAAGTGCCGCGCCAGTAGATGGGCAGCAGTATCGGTAGCTTGTGTGTCAAGCATGGCCGGCGCCCGGCGGGATCGAGCTGACGTTGGAGATCGGCGCCAGATCCAGACGTGCCACCGTGCCGGCCAGCTCTGGCGATGCCGCCGGGTAGCGTTGCAGTACCAGCGGATCGTGGCCGGGGATGATGTGTTCCAGTGAGCCGCCGGTGAGGGCGCGCATGGTGCGGTAGCCATCGAGCATGTCACCGATGTTGAATACCGAACGGAAAAAACGTTCGGTCTCGATGTGCTCGTAATAGTGGCTCGCGTCCGAGGCCAGCACCACCCAGCCGCGCTGCGTGTGCACACGCACGCACTGCAGGCCCTTGGTGTGACCGCCGATGCGGTGCACGCTGATGCCGGGCGCAATGTCTTCAGTGCCGTTGTGGAAGGTGACGCGATTGGCATACACCCGCTTGACCATGCCGATGACGTCGGTCAGTTCAATGCCGTGGCTGAACTGATGATTGCCCATGTAACGGCCGGTGGCGTAGGCCATCTCTTCGTCCTGAATGTGGAACTGCGCATTCGGAAAATCATCGAGCGTGCCGACGTGGTCATAGTGCATGTGACTGATGATCACATCCTTGACGGTATGCGTGTCGACACCCAACAGGGCGAGCGCTTCGCGCGGCGTGCGCAGGTAGGTCCGTTTGCGTTTGGCGCTGACCTCGGCATTGAAGCCGACGTCGACCACGATGGTGCGGTCGGCATTGCGGATCATCCAGACGAAATAGTCCATCGGCATTGGGCCCTCGTGCGGGTCGCCGCCGAGAAAGTTGTCCTTGCGCTGCAGGGGGCGCATGGCAAAGCGCGCGGCATACACTTCGTAAACGGGCAGTTGATCCATGATGTCTCCGGAGAAAATGTTGAGGTTTGTTCTGATCAGGGCAGAGCGAGCAGACGGCCGAGTTCGGCGGCGTCGTCAAGCTGTTCGAGGTTGAGCACGGCGTCGCGCAGGGCGTTCATGCGGTCCACCGGCAATACCAGACGCACCAGTTTTTCGTACTTGTCGAGGATCAGTTCCTTCGAGGCAAACTTCTTCTCGCTGCCGCGCGACAGTTCGACCGTGCGTTCGAGCCGCTGGCCATCTTTGAAATACACTTCGACGCGCACCATGTGGCGCGACTTGCGGCCGCGTGCGGTGATGGCCGGGTCTTCGATCACTTCAACCTTTTGCGACAGGGCAATACGGTCCTTGTCGAAAATCGCTTCGGGCGTGAACTGGTCGACGAACACGTCTTTTTCGATCAGCAGGGTGGCAATGCAGAAGGGCAGGTTGAGTTGCGCTGCGGTCATGCCTTCGGGCTTGTATTTCCAGCCGACGTGGTCCATGGTGACGCGCGAGCCGTGCACGACGATGCGGTCAAAATCGTTCGGGCCAAAGGGGCGCTCTTCCTGGATTTCGCGAATCGCATCGAGCGCGGTGTGGCCGCTGAACACGCAGGAGTAGAACTTGAGCGAGACGTTCATGGTTTCCCACACCGAACCGAGGCCGCTGGTCAGTTCTTCCATGCGGAAGCGATCCGTCGAACGCGAGAAGGTGGTACAGAAGCCGCCGTATTCGGATTCAAACACGTTCTGGATGCCGGTCAGACCACCCTCGGCCATGTGGGCCCCCATCAGGGCGCTCTGCGAGGCGTGGCCGGCGTGCACCCGTTTGATCATGGCGCCGTACTGCGCGGCCATCAGGCCCGACGACATCGTGCCGGCGTGGCCAAGCGTGTCGATGGTTTTGCCGACATCAAGATTGAGGGCGCGCGCTGCGCTGGCGGCGCCGCCGAAGATGCCGATGGTGCCGGCCGGATGCCAGCCCTGGCCGATGTGATCGGAGGTCATGCACATGCCCACGCGCGGGCCGATTTCATAACCGGCGATCGCCGCGGTCATGAAGTCCTTGCCGCTGAGCTTGCGCGTTTCGGCGATGGCCACCATGGCGGGCAGCATAGACGCACCGATGTGCACCACGCCGCCGTGGTGGGCGTCGTCGAGTTCGAAGCCTTGCACTTGCGTGCCGTTGATCAGCGCGGCGCTCGGCGCCGACAGGCGCTGATTGGTGCCCCAGATGGTGCAGGCCGGTGTCTTGTCGAGCTTGGCCATGGTGTTTTGCAGGATCTGCGCCCATTCGAGGCGCGCACCGTACAGGCCGCAGGCAAAGGCATCAAGCATGATGAGCTTGGTGCGTTCGAGCACGTGTTCGGGAATGGCATCGTATTGCAGGCCCGAAATGAATTCGGCCATGGTGCGTGAGATTTTGTTGTCGGCTTGTTCGGCGCTCATGTGGTCGTGCTCCAGTGGTCTGATTGTCTTGTTGTCGGCTTATTTCGGATCGCAGCGGGCAATGTCCATGACCTCGCTGACGTTGTCGAGCTGGTCGAGGTTTTCCACCAGCTCCAGCATCCGCGCGGCGGCGCTCTTGTCGAGGATGTGACGGGTGCAGGCGTCAAACTTGGCCAGGCGTTGGTCACGCGTGAGCGGCTGGCCGATCCAGCCCGACAGGGTCTTCATTTTGTTGCTCAGCGTGCGGCCGTCTTTGAGCGTGACTTCGACAACCGCCCAGGTCTGGTCAAAGTCGCCCGGGATGCTGTCGTCCATGCTCAGGGTCACGCGCGGCAGCAGGGCTTCGATGTCGGGCGCGAAGCGGCGCGTGTTGTCGAAGCTGTCGATGGTGATTTCGCCATCAAGCAAGGCTACCAGCGTGGTGTACTGGATGCTGAACTTGCCGTCGAGGCCGGTGCGTGGCTGTGGACGGTTGACGTATTCAAAGGGCGGAAACTGCACATTGACACTGGCGATCTGGTCGGCCGTGATGTGATGTTCGCGGCGCAGCGCCAGCGCGGCGTCGATCGGCCGGTGGGTAAAATAATTCGACGGGTATTTCTTGAAGCCGACGCCCGGATCAACCATGCGCAGCGGCGCGGCAAAATTCTCGAGCAGCAGTTCCGGCTTGGCGTCGCCGTGCAGGAAGGTATCAAAAAACCCCTTCGGCCCGAACACGTCGGCGCTGGCCGTCCAGCCGTGTTGCGCCAGCAGCGCGCATTCCACACCCATGCGCGCGGCATGACCGGAGTGCGAAGATTTGGTCATGGTGCCGGTATTGATGGAAATGCTGCCGGCGCGTGAACCGGCCAGGCCGAGCGCCATCATGGTCTGTTGCGCATCGAGGTTGAGCAGGCGTGCTGCGCCCGCGGTGGCGCCAAAGGTGCCGGTGGTGCCGGGCTTGTGAAAACCCTGGCCGGTTTTCAGGCCGGTCGATGCCAGGCGCAAGCGGCCCTGCATTTCAAAGGCCGTGACGATGGCCTCGATGATTTTTTTACCGGACAGTTTGTGGTACTCGGCAATCGCCAGAATCGCCGGCAGGGTCGGCGAGGTTGGGTGATTGAGCGGATACCAGGTGTTGTCCCAGTCGAGGGCATGGGCCATGGTGCCGTTGACGTAGGCGGCATTGACCATCGAGGTCTTGAAGCCGGCGGAGATCACCGAGGCCTGCGGTGCGCCACCGCCCTCGCGCACATACTCGATGGAAATACGTCCGAGGCCGAGCGGTTCGCGTGAGCCGGCGAGGATGACGCCCAGTCCGTCAAGGGCAACCTGGCGGGCCATGGAGATGGCTTCGGCGGGCAGGTTGTCGTAATGCAGCGAAAGCAGTTTTTCGGTCAGGCGGGCGGTAATGGTTTCCATTTGTCTCGTTTTTTTGGATGCGATGGTCAGAGCGTGGTCAAGGCGTGATCAGGGTGTAATCAGGTCTGCGCCAGAATCCTTGAATGCCTTGCCCCAGCGTGCGATCTCGGCCTTGATGTAATCGCCCAGTTGCGCCGGTGAGGAGGGCGCCGGTTCCAGACCCATGCTGGTGAGCTGGGTGTTGAAGTCGGGCGTGGCGAGCGCGGCGAGGATCTGCCGGTTGAGGGTGTTGATCACGCGCTCGGGCGTGCCGCGCGGCGCGAGCACGCCATACCAGCAGGTCGCATCAAAACCGGGTACGCCGGATTCGGCCAGCGTGGGCAGGTCGGGCACCTGCGGCGAGCGTTTGCCCGAGGCCATGGCCAGCGCCTTGAGGCGGCCCGCGCGCACATACTGCAGCACGGCGCCGAGCGGCGCGATCATGACCTGCACTTCGCCCGCCATCAGCGCGACCAGCGACGGGCCGGCGCCCTTGTAGGGGATGTCGGTGATTTTGGTATTGGTCATGCTCATCAACTGCACCATGGCCAGCGAGGTGATGCTGCCCGCGCCGTTGGAGGCATAGTTGAGTACGCCCGGTTTGCTTTTGGCCAGCGCGATCAGCTCGGTCACCGAGTTGGCCGCCAGCTTCGGATTGGCTACCAGCACCATGGGCGAGTTGGTGACCCGCGCCACCGGCTCAAAGTCGCGCACTGAGTCGTAGGGCAATTTTGAAAAGCCGACCGCGCTGATCGGAAAGGCACAGGTCGGAAACAGCAGGGTGTAGCCGTCCGGCTGCGCCTTGGCCACGGTGTCTGTGCCGATCACGCCCGAGGCGCCGGCGCGGTTTTCGATGACGAAGGGCTGGCCCATGGTTTCGGCGAGGCGCTGGCTCAGCAGACGCGCGACCGCATCCGAGCTACCCGGCGGAAAGGGAATGACGATGCGCACCGCACGGGACGGGTAATTGCCGCCGTCCGATTGGGCCCAGCTGCTGCTCGCGGGCAGCAGGGTGAGCAGGGTGGACAGCGCGGTTAGGGCGGTGATCCGAATGCGGGTAGCGCGGGACATGGATATCTCCTCCATCGTATGTGCGGTTCTGGTGAGTTATCGATATTCGACAACGGTGCTCAGCAGGGGCCGGTTGCTCGTTTCAGCAGGAATTTCATGTTACGGCTTCGGTGGGCACGTGTTATGAAAAAAAGGCAAGGCTGCGTTCTATTATCGCCTTTTTTTGTCGCACTGCAGCACGTTTCAGAGGTTTTGTTCGTGTTCGTCACTCGTCTTCTTAAGCGATTCGAACAGGTCGAGCGCAGCGCCATGCAGGGTGTTGAGGTCGCGTACGCACAGGTAAAACTGGCGCTCGGCCCAGTCGTCGGACAGTGCCAGCAGACGCAGTTTGAGCGGCCCGGCGTAGGTGCGCGCGACGGCCTCGGGCACGAGCGCGATGCCCAGTCCCTCGCGCACCATCAGGCAGCGTGCCTCGACGTTGGACACCTGCGTCTTGACCGTGGGCGGGCGCGACATGGTGCCGCCGGCCAGCGCGATGAATTCCTCGATCGAATGCAGCGGGAAATAGCCGACGTAATCAAACTCAAGGGTATCTTCAAGGCGCAGCGGCGCGCGCTCTTCGAGCGGATGACCGTGTGGCACGACCAGCGCGACACGGTCCTTGCGGTAGGGCACCGAGACGATGCCGGGGTGGGGATTGGGCGCGTGGTAGATGCCGATGTCGGCTTCGCCATTGGCGACCATGGCGGGGATGTCTTTGCTGAGTGCTTCCATCAGATCAATACTGATGCTCGGAAACTGCCGCGAAAAGCGGCTGATGACCGGTGGCAGCCATTGAATCAGGGTAGTGGGATTGGCGACCAGGCGGATCTTTGACTGACCGTCGAGTGCATAGGAGGTGAGCGCACGTTCGGCCACATGGACGCTGCGCAGGATGGCCTTGGCGCGCTGGTAGAGCATGTCGCCGGCCGGCGTGGCAACCACGCCGCGGCCATGGCGGCGCAGCAGGGTCGTGCCGACGCGCGCCTCAAGCATCGACAGGCGTTTGCTGGCCGCGGAGGTGACAAGATTCTCTTTTTCGGCCGCCTTGGTGATGCTGTTTTCTTCGATTGCGGCGACGAACAGCTTCAGTGAGGCGAGGTCTATTTTATTCATTGGAAACCAAACGTTGCGCTGGGCATGGTGTTCGCGTGCGGCTGCCGGCGAGGGTATAGTACGCCGAAAAATCAAGCTGAATCACTCGTGGAGCCATCATGCTGACTGAACGCCTTGCCGAATTTGTCCTGTCTACCCGCAGTGCCGATTTGCCGGGCAGCGTGATGGACGCCGCCACCTTCGCCTGTATGGACACGCTGGCCTGTGCGCTGGTTGGCACGCCCGAGCCGGCTGCGGCAATCGCTTACCGTTGGGTAGAGGAGCAGGGCGGCCGCGAGCGCGCCACGCTCTGGGGCCGGTCTTTGCGCAGCAGTGTTGCCGAAGCGGCATTCGCCAACGGCGTGGCGGCGCATGCAATCGATTTTGACGATGCCCTGCCGACCCTGCGCGGCCA